>JAERTG010000106.1 GCA_016845065.1 Fidelibacterota bacterium
AGAGGCAAAACATATTCGCGTTGAGTATGCTGTAAACCAACCAGCATCAATTCTCACAGGGAGTTCCGCAGGGTGCGCTTTTGAGCTGATTGCCTCACTTGCAATGGATACCTACGGAAGAAATCCAGCCTATGAAAACCAACTTTACCAGGATGTGGCAATAACGGGAAGAGTCGATGAAGAGGGGAAAGTCTGTCCGGTAGATCAAAACACACTTAAAGAAAAATTATCGGCGGTATTTTTCAGTAGAGTCAAAGAGTTCATCGTACCAGAGGTACAATTAGAGATGATTCAGGTGTACCACAAGGAACTTCGATCCCGATTTCCTCATCGAAAATTGAAACTGAGGGGAGTGACCTCGATTGATGAGGTCATGGAATACCGGGGGCTAGTTACAACCCAAAAACGTACATTTATAAGCAGAGTTCGACAATTCTTTAAAGACAGATCAATTTTTATTCTGTCCGCAATAGCAGTTTTGATGGCTTCTGGACTCCTGTTTTATTGGTTCGGTATTGTGAAAAACCAATCTCCAGGAAAAATTGTACTTTCTGAGGATCAACCATTTGTAAGCCATATAGAGAATCGGTTTGGATATCCTATCTGGACTCCATCTGAGCCTGGATATGGGCTCATAAAATCACCCAAATTGCCGGGCGAGAGAATATTTTTGCTTGGAGCTGCTCGTTCAGCCTCTGATTCAGTGTATGGTTTGCTTCAGTGTTATGACGAAAGAATGAATCTTATCTGGAGAAAACAGCTCACTGAAACACTTCACTATGAAGCAAATCAGTTTGAGAACCATTTCAACGTGAGACCTATTTTAATAGACGATTTTGATTTTGATGGAACATGTGAAATAGTCATAGAGATTAATCATAATTATTTCCCAAGGGTGGTAGTCATAATGTCCGAGGAGGGTATCATTCTTGGTCGCTATTATCATGCGGGTGCCATACGAAGTATCAAAGCAAACGACATAATCCCAGGGAACAACTCGAAAGAACTATTAATAGCTGGTGTGAATAACGAATACAGAACGGGTGTCCTTACGGTTCTAGATCCGTTTGACCTGCATGGTCAATCTCCGCAGCATAATCCAGGTTTTAAGATGAAGGGCAAGGAAATTAATTCAGGTTATGCTTATATCAAATTCCCCCGAACCATTTTTCAGGAAGGGTCTTATCGGGATGCTGCCAGAATACTTACAAACAGAGATGGGGATGTACGGTTGTCGCTATTCAATTACCCCAGAGCGAAGGGACAAGACCTGGTTTTCTTTTACTTCGGACAAAACCTGGAAGTAGAATTTGTGGGGATCAGCGATGCCTATCAAAGACTTCAAAAAGAAATTTTTGGGTCAGTAGTTCATTCCGGCCCTGACTTGGTCAACTATTTCAACGGCCTGGAATACTGGGCCGATGGGCGTTGGTTAAAATTTTCTAGATAGTTTACAAATAATTCCAAAGTAGCACTATCCGGCCTTAATGGTTTGTGATAGTACTTATAATACAATTCCGTGGAGAGTTAGCAGGGAGTGTACCTAACAATGACTTCATGCTCTGTATTTTGCCAACAGCCTATCACAACAAGGTTTAAACTGCTGAATGGGGGGCAAAATTGAAGCAATGCAGTTAACCTTAGTAGGTGTAGACTAAACTAGGGGAAGTCCAGAAAACCGGAATATTGTCTCTTAGCTCGAAGTCAAATTATTCCGATTGAGGCTGAAAATGGACAGTATAATGGAGGAAACAAATATGCATAAATTTCATCTCATAGCGATTTTCATACTGGCGCTTGTTGTCCAACAGGTTCAAGCAGCTGATATAATCACCCTTAAAAATGGTACTATTATATCTGGTAGGATCATCGAAGAATCCCGTGAATCAGTACGAATCAGAACCAATGAAGGAATTTCTACATTTGCATGGAATGAAATCAAGGACATTTCAACTGGGGATAATAGTAAAGTAGAAAGTGTCTCATCCCAACCACCCTCGATAAAAAAACCAACATATTCGACTCCTGTTGTGGGTACTCAAAAAAAATATCGTCTCCCCGTCCCAAACCATAAACAGTCTCAATCACCTGAGGAATTAGAGTGGAGACGAGAAGTGAGAAAATATGAAAATAGAGCTGCTGGTTATGCTGTGGTTGGCAACATTTTTGTCGGAACAGCTGTAATTGGTCTTCTTGTTTGGGAAACTACCGGTGAAGATGCCGCTGGTGTTGCTTTGGGAGGTGGGCTTCTCGGTGGGGTGGTGTTCAATTGGGGACTTTCCAAATCGGCAACAGATAAAAAAAATCAGTTGTTACGACAGGGAAGAGCAAAGGGGTGGACTTATCACGAGCGCATTCGGGTAACAGGGTATTAAAATCAAAATAGTATTGGACAGTAAATTGTCCAAAGGAGTGAGTTAGTATGAGGAAGTTGATTGTTCTCATTATGTTAATAGTGTTTAGCGGTATTCAAGCCAATGCGGATGTTATTCACTTAAAGGATGGGACAAAGATCGTGGGACTGATTATTGAAGAGTCAGACTCAGACGTAAGAATTAGAACCAGTTCGGGAATCAAATCCTTCAATTGGTCAGCAATTGAAGATATAAAGACCGATACTAATACTTCGACAATCACAAGGGCTAACCATAATTCCGGGGCTCAAGTTCAGGAAGCTATGCCCGAGATTCGGTTATTCAAAGCATATGACCACGGATCGAGTGTCTTTTTAACTTGGGATATATACCCAAAAAATGTTGGAAAAATAACCATAATGAAGGAAAAACAGGTTATTGGTATCGCTGAACCTGGAGCTGTCGCATTTACCGACCTAAGTCGTCCAAACGTGAGACTGACTCAATACACGATAAAAGCAGAAAATGGTAACATGTCAGCATCAGAAAACACCTATTTGATAATTGAAAAATCAGAAGCCCAAAAGCGGAAGGAAAAGGCTCAAGCTCGAGTTGATTGGTGGGAACATCAGTTTAAGATCATTGGGATCATCACTTTAATAACCATAGTATCTGGAATGATTTTTGGCTTTTGATAGAGTAGTCTGCCAATGCCGAGAGTCAAGAGTCGACCAAAGCTAAAAGTTCACATGTTTAATCTTAGGAGTTATTCAATGGAGTACAGAATTCATACAGGTAGTTTATTGTTGGCTATGTTAATAATTTTGGGCAGTTGTGAAGACCCATCACATGATTCCAATTCTGGTTCAGATCCAGACAACAATAGCCTGACAAACACATACCGTATAAATGTTGAAGTTAAAAATGCATCCACTGGTATAGGCGTTTCTGGGTATAGAGTTCGATTGTATGCCATTGACACTGGATTTAACCGAGAGTTCTGGACGATTAAGACCTCGAGTTGGGGCTCAACAAATGATCAGGGTAAAGTTGCCTGGGATATCAGTTTTGTGGATACGCCACGTATATGTGGATATGATGTTACGGATAACAGTGGGAGTAATGTAAAAACTGTGGAAGCGGATATGGACAATAACCTTATTCCGTTTGGCTCTACTCTCTACATTGACATATAGAAGGTTACCGCACAAAACAAACTCAGTAGCAAAATTATCTTTGCTCCCTTGTCATTATTAAATCAGGGTGTGGCCTAGTAGTGTAAGATTCACTGTCATGAGTAGTAAAAAGAAACCAATGTATTAAGCATCTAATTCAAAGTAGGAGTGAAATTGAGACATGAAAGGCAACCTTGTGTTTGTTTTTTGTATGATGTTAGGTGGACTAGGAATTTCACAGCACCAATTCATTGAAAGAGCGATTGCGTTACCTACTCTCGATGATGTTAAAGGAATATCTGCTAGCTCATCAGGATTGGTGATTGCGGTAACCCCATTCGCTATCCATGCCATTGACTCAAAGGACAATAGAATCTATTCATACGATAATATGCCGCTTGAACAAATAAGTTATGGTGCAGCAGACCTGGTAGTTCTTGATGACAGCACTATAGTATTAAGTGACTTAAGCAATATCCACATGTATCGGTACGATGGGGACGAATTCATACATATATATTCACACAATGTAAATCAGGATATAGAATTTAACAGAATATATCTTGAAACGGGGATTCTCTATGGGATGACGAGGGATCAACAACTCTTGGTATTCTCCATATCTCATAACGGCATGTCAGAGATTACCTCAATAGCAGATTTCTTTTATGACGAAATATTCACGTATCCTGATTCAACTATAGTGGGGGTAAGAAAGGGTGGTGTTTATTCAAATGGAAGCATGGAGAAATATCAGCTATCAGGAGATGAGCTCAATCTTGTCGCAAGTATTGAGTGCGCACAGGAGGGAAGATCATTTATTCAAAATAATTCTGGCGATATTCTTTACCATGCAGATAACTCTGTATATCTCTTTGGAGTAGAAGAAAATATCCTAACACTTCAGTATTCACATCAAGCTAATAACTATTTCCCATTTAGTTTTATCAATGACAGCCTACTTTTCATGGCATATGGAGATAGGGTTGCGTTAGCAAATATAAGTTCAGATTCGCTCTATATTGCATCCAATCTCGTTGACCTGATGACAGTACCACGAATCCTCTCGATGGGACCTATAACGAATAACAGAGTTTATAGTTATCGCTATCTCTCGAATGAAATATACTCTTTGCAGTTCAATAGCGACTCCTTATTCCAACTTTCCCGCAGTGATTTAAGTTACTACAACAGTATCTATCACGTTGATAATAATACATCGATCGCCATCACAGATTGTACAGTTGTTCTGATGGATGTTTCAGATCCTTATGATATGGAACTACTAAATTTCTATATAGAGCATCCGATTCTTTCAGCTACGCACATTACTGAAGGAACTTCAGACAAATTGTATATGATATCTGAGGCAGGAAATGTGTTAGTATACAATCGAGAGGATGATCATCTTAAGCTAATAGCTTCAAAAGATTTGGAGGCAACACAAGGCAATGTTGAAGAGCTCACAATCCTCAACAACGGGGATGTCATAGTGTTTATAGGTTTATACGGGAATGCATGTGAAGTCAGATACTATCAAGCCGCTGATTCGCTGTTTCAGTTGAGTTGGGCTGAAAATAGATCCCCGGCTTGGTTTTCCTCTCTTCAATATGCGGACAGCATTCTTTTTACCTCGAATTACAATGGAAGTCTGGTTTCGGCGTACTCATTAGATACTGATTCACTTGCGCTCATGGACTCATATGAGGGTGCAATTGGGTTCGCAAAAATTCTTGGGGCTTATGATGGAAAACTTCTTCTTGGAGGGGTTGGGGGTTATAAATGGGTTGCTTTTTACAGTGGGGAATTCCAAGACGAGAGTATCCCCTATACAAGCAACTACCACACTACATCGTTAGCAATTCACAGCGATGGAACAATTATTCATGGGTTTCACGGTGGAATTCAGTCATTCTCATTTAGCGACTCGACATTTTCAGAAAATGCTATAATTTTGGATAGTCCTCCTTTTGGGAGCTCTTTTGCCTCATTATCTAGTGAGGGAGCAGTGATTGTAGCAAAAGGGTCTTCCAATGGAGGTATCTATCTTTATGATTACTGGGGATACTTGGAGATTGAACATAGCGCTCAAGTTTTACCGGTTTCAACCCTCATAGCGCAGAATTACCCCAACCCCTTCAATCCGAGCACAACTATTAGGTATGGATTACCAGAGGATGCAAGTGTGTCTCTAGTCATTTATGATGTGAGAGGGCAAGTAGTCCAGACCCTTGAATCCAACCAACAAAGTGCTGGGTGGTATGATATCACCTGGAATGGAGAAACAGCAGAGGGTCACACAATCTCTACAGGCATCTACTTTGCGAGACTTGTCGCTGGCGAGTATTCGCAAGTGATCAAGATGTTGTATCTGAA
>JAERTG010000107.1 GCA_016845065.1 Fidelibacterota bacterium
GCGTTAGTTTGACCCAATCTTTGATTTTGAGTAATGGTTTTTGAAAGACTTTTAAGGATCACCTGCCTGGTACAGCACAGTGGCCAGAGTCGGGATCTTTAACTTTGGTCATTTGGAGAGATTTTGATTGAGCTTCTGAAGACGGAGTGGTTAAGAATAAGCGATTATTCCAGCGCAGTCTTCTTGCAGGTCACAAAATCTCTACACAGACCTGCTTTATAAAAGGGCTTTTTGGTTCTTTTGGGCTGTCAAAAGAACAGGAGAGATTGGCCGAGGTCAACTCAAACCGAAGCTGAGAGGATTGTCGCTCTGGTGAGCTGACCAGTTAATGCTTGGGTGGTTTATTTGCAATGAAGTGGCGCACAGATGATTGATTGTGCTAACTAACAAAAGCTTCAAGCTGACATTCCAGGGGGGCGTACAAAAACGTATATTATGATCATGAATACAAAAATTAGAGCAAAGCACCAAGCTGTCCAGAGCAGCTTAAGCTTGAGGCGTTAGCTATATTGAACTACATGACTCTTCCTACAATGCTTAAACCAGTACTTCTCATACTATTCTCATTTTTTAGTATCAATATATGTGTGGGTCAAAGTGCGACTGTTAAAAATAATATGGTGGAAGTTGAATCAGAGACAGGGACTTTATCGTATATCCAACTAGACACAACAGTGGTTCTTGGCACTACTCCCGATGGCCTTACCGAGATGATTCTAACTGGACATGGGATACGAGCGAGAACAAAGGGTCGATTTGCGCTAGTATCCTCTCGTTTGTTGGGATTGTTTGAAGATCCCGGACAACATATTCTTGCTAGATATATATCGATTTCAGCAGATGTAAGTATTTTTGACTATAATGGCTCCAAACTGTGGGAAGTCAATTATGACATTGCGATTCCATCAGAGGGTTATGGAACTGGCATTATTAATATAAAAATATCTCGAGAATCAGGTCATGTAGCTGTTTGGAAAGGTGACATGGGTAGGCCGAGGAGCAGTGGAAATCTATTCCAGATTTACGACCCGAGTGGAGAGATGCTTTATTCTTATGCGGCGGGCGATTTGAACTTTCCAACCATCTATAATATCTCAATATCCCCCAGTGGAACTTATGTTGGTTTAAGTGTAATGGGTAATAATTCATCGCAGTATAAAGCTGCGGGTATTGACCTAAAAACTGGAGCTATTCAAGTTGGTGATTTTCAGAATCTTTACATGTTCGGTATTCTGGATGACGGGACATTAAGGTTTCTTGATAACGGAAAGACAATAGAAGTCCCGTTCACCGAGATAATGGACAAATAATGAATCTGGGTAAAGAGCATGATGGATAATCAAATAGCTAACAAAGGTACTGTAGTTAAAGTCAAGTGATTTAGGCAGCATAATTGGGATCATACTCAGTTTCATTGGTCCACAAAAAATAGATGAGAAGCAGTAGTTTTCTGGCCACAGCGACAATACCAGCCTTCTTCGGTTTGCCTCTTTCCAGCATTCTGTCGTAGTAGGTTTTCATCTGTTTGTTTGACTTAATGGCATAGAGCTGACTCATCCCAACACTTCGTCTTCCCACTGGCGGCGCTCAGCGGGATCTTCGACATGCGGGGAGTGGAAAATGATGTGGCTACCCAGGTGACCATCCAAACCGTGGTAGAAAAGTGACAGATGAATTGCTGGAAATAGCATGATACATCTAATAACAAGGCTATATTTTACATAACTAATAAGCGGGGGCTTTATGAAACGTTTTGCTTTATCCATTGTATTGCTGAGTTCCTTTTTTACTCACATGTTGTTGCCAACGGAGTATGTGTTGTCAATGCCGAGAGCGGAATCTATTTCAGGCTGCTCTCAACCCAGGTTGATGTCGTTGTAGAAAACCAGGTTGCCATCATTACAGCCACACAAACCTTCAAAAATGAAACCGGATCCAGTCAAAACTACAAATATGCCTTCCCCCTGTCTGAAGAGGAATCAGCCATTGGTTTACGCTGGTTTGTGGATGACGTCTGGAATGAAGCCATTATTGAACCCAGCCCCCAGGATACAACCCTGCCTGGTGGAGGCGGAAATACCAATTATCAATTGGCAGAGTATCTGGGTGAAACGCCCCTCTACTTTGAGATTGATGATCCAGCGGCTAATGATTCCATCGTTGTAGTAGAGCTCAGCTATGTGAACCTGCTGCCTTATGAAAACGGCAATGTCTATTTCTCGTATCCCAATGACTACTCACTGATTCAATCCACCTACCTCGATGCCCAGGAGATTTCCTTTACCCTCAATTCGGTGCGATCAATTGAAGATCTCGTCTTATCCAGCCATACTGCCGATTCCTCCTCCAATGATGGGCATCTCGACTATCTGGAGTGCTCAGAATGGGAAACACCTGCCACTCAGGATTTTGAAATTCAATACATGCTAAGCCTAGATGAATTAGGTCTTTTCGGGCTGAGCACCTTTCTTCCAGACACGCTGGTACCGGATCAAGGGGATCATGGATTTTTTGTTTTTGTAGCCGAACCAGAACCGGAGAATGACACAGATGTCATCAATAAAGTGTTCACCCTGATCATCGATAGATCTGGAAGTATGGGTGGTTATAAAATCGTTCAAGCCCGTAACGCAGCTACATTCATCGTCAATAACCTCAATGAGGGTGACAAGTTTAATATTGTGGACTTCTCCTCAGAGGCCTTTGAGTTTCAATCAGGACATGTTGACTTCAATCCTGGAAATCAGGAAGCAGCCCTCCAGTATATTGCTGGAATCGATGCCGGTGGCGGTACCAACATTTCTGAATCCTTTGGTGTAGCTATCCCAGATTTTGCAGCTGCCAATGACAGTACAGCCAATATTATCATCTTTTTTACCGATGGTCAGGCAACCCAGGGTATTACAGATACTCAGGGAATTTTAGATCACGTAGACCAGTTGACTCAGACAACCGAGACCGAGATAATGATCTTTTCATTTGGGATTGGTACGGGTGCCAACGAGCAGCTGCTGACCCTCCTGGCTGCAAATAATAATGGACTGGCAGAATTCCTGGGTAATGATGAAGTAGAAGATCGAATTACTTCATTCTATTTAAAAATAAGAAATCCGGTTTTGCTAAATACTGCAATGAGTTTCACACCTGAGGTAATATCAGAGGCATATCCTTCACCCCTACCCAGCCTGTATCAAGGCCAGCAGGTGATTGTAGCAGGACGTTATAATGAAGACCTGTCAGTAGACATCACCCTGGAAGGTGAGGCCTTTGGACAACCCGTGTCCTTTACATATGGGCTTCCACTATCTGGAACGGCCAATGTTAATTATCAATTTCTGCCAAAGATCTGGGCCAAGAAAAAGATCGAGAACCTGTTGATTCAATTTTACAGTCTGCCCGAGGGGTCACCTGATGCTGAGCTAATAAGAGAAGAAATCGTCACGCTGAGTCTAAATTTTGGTGTGATAACTCCCTTCACCAGCTTTGTAGGTAATCCAACCAGCTTCGATGAAATGATAGATTCAGAGCCAGGGGAGCTTCAGAGTTTTGAGTTAATCGGAAATTACCCCAACCCCTTCAACCCAAGTACGACCATCATGTTTAGAGTGGAGTCTGATATCAACCGCATCGCCACGGTCAAGATATACAATGCTCTTGGTCAATTGGTCAAGATCCTGTATACATCCATTTCTACGCCTGGTGTTTACGAAGTGTATTGGGATGGTCGTCTGGAAAATGGTCAACTCGCACCGTCAGGCAGCTATTTTTATCTGGTGGATTTTGGAGACACCATCCTGGGTGGTAAAATGACCTTGTTGAAATAGGAAATTTGGATCACATCAAACATGGAGTTGACACGATGAGAAACATCGTATTAATGACACTATCCCTTGGTCTGGGATTGTTTTCCTGCTCTACCAACATCCCCATGAGCACCTCACTGGATGATGAATTGGTTTACAATCTGGGGGTCAATGATTCAATCACCGTGAAACTCAATTTAGATAATCAATTGGCCAGCGGCTCCTTTTTCCAGTACGAGAAAAAAGGGGGGAACGCTCTTCATCCAGTCGAAGAAGAAATGGTGTACAACGAATATGTCGTCCTGGAACAGATGCTTGATGATTATATCCGCTATCGCTTTCCCAGTGACTCCGACTCAAACCCGGTGCAAATAAATGTCGCCTTGAAATCAGCTACAATTTCTTCGGAAGATACTGAAAATGACCAGGTAACCAGCATGAACTCCCTATTAATTCAACCTGGCACCAGACTTTACACCGCTGAGGTTCTGGTTGAAGTTACTATTGACGATGATGACCACACCTATAAACGCACCATCTATGGCAGGGGCAATGACAGAGTACAAAGCTTTCCCAGATCCAAAGCTGATGTAAATGCATTTAGTGATGTCTTGAATACTGCCAATAACAGGGTGGTCTATTTTACCAATCAATTTCTCAGGGATGTCGGGCTGTAACCGACTGATCACGTTATGAGAAAAATTGTCAAAACCAGCCTCCTTGTTAGCATCGTTTTCATGTCCATAACCCATGGCTCTCCAAAACATAAAATGGTGACATCCGGAGAAACCTTTCGACTTAGAAATAGCCCTGTTGTTATCACCCGGACTGATCAGGCACACGAGTTTTGGGTGGTAGAAGTCGGAACCGACTTAGTGATAGGCTACCACATCAATGGTGAGACTAAAACCTTTGATCGGGCTGACATTAATATCATTCACGAAATCAAATTGGACCATGTGCCCTTCGCTGTTTTGGGAGGTCTGATACTTGGTGCTGTTGGAGTAATGACAACGCCAGGTGAAGAAGACCCTCTGGCTAACCCAACCCTGTGGGGCATCATTTATGCAGGTATTGGTGCTGGCCTGAGCTACACCTTTGCCATTACTACCTCTGGACTGCACACCTATTGTTTCAATGAAGAGCTGTATTCAAAACACGTGATTGAACCTTAAAGGCCAGACCGGAAAAATGACCTCTGGAAAAAGGTATGTATTTCCCCTTGTGTTGATATTAATCATCCTGATGGGCTGTGTGGTTACTGGGCCCCTGTTTTATTCGGCCGACAATCTTTCAATCGATGCTGTGGAATCCATGTTTGATGTGGACTCGGCCGTAAATGAACTGAAGTATTTTGATGCCTGCATCACTAAAATGAATATCCTGCCCGTAACAAACTGGAGTGAAATAAGGAAAGAGGGTGTGGTTGGAATCTCAGCCCTGATTGACAAGCAGGGTAATCTTGAGGCAGCCCTCGTTATGCAATCTGTCCATCCCATTCTGGATGAAATCGCCATGCAAACGGTTCGACAGGCTTCTTTCCGTTCTCCCGAGTGTACTATCAATATAGATACCAGCTATGTCATGCAGCTCATGATCCCGTATTATGAGGATGATTTTGACCTCAGTGAATTATCCACCCTCTACGATTATGCCTATGATGAAGAGATGTATGATGTGGCACCTGAACCCGTTGTCGGTTGGGAAGATGCGCCCTTGAAGGTAGAATACACCGGGTATTCCAGCATGACCAGGGTTGAGGGTGATATTAAAATAACCTTTTGTATTGACAGTAAGGGCCATCCCGGTCAATTCTATGTATCAAAAGGATTTGGTTATGGCGCGGAGGACCAGGCCATTAAATCCATCAGAAAAACCAAATGGAAGCCAGCCACCAAGGACGGAAAACCAGTTCCCTGCATCGTGTCCATTCCTTTTGGTTTCTATTACTGGTATTAATGAGAATTAAGAAACCATTTCTCGAGAATCTAGAATGAAGATAAACAGTAAGGCCGCACTCCCAAGACTCTTCATCGTCGTACTCTCATTACTGATTTTTTGTGGGTGTGAAGAAGTCAAGCTGGAGCCTCAGGCCCCACATGGCAGCTATACGTTATCGTTCAACCTGGAAGACTCGGCTGATGTTTACATCGATATTGAGAATCGATACAAAACAACGGTTAATACCATTGATCTTGGGAAGCTGGGTCCAGGGATACAACGCGAGACCTGGGATCGTCTTGATAAGGATGGAGAGCCCCTTTTACCAGGGCTATACTACCTGCGTCTATCCATTGATGGAGAGAAATACTCCAAGACAGTATCCACTTATCATCTGGCGCCTGCCAACTCATGGTAATTCTGAAACAGATCCTGCTTTTGGGCATTTTGGCCATTTCAGTTTGTGGCCAGGGATACGGCAACCTGGTATATGCTGAATACTTGCACCACTCAGAAAACGATGAACCCTCATCCTGGACAAGACCCCTCGGATATCTATGGACCGGGGATGTGGGGTATGAATTCAAGCTGAGGGGCTCATCATTGATTCAGCTGGGGTTTGGATTCGAGGAAAGCTACAACCCCAAATATGGAGTATATGAATTTGACCCCGATCTGGGAGCACGAGTCCAATACAACCTTGAGCAGTCTCTTCCGCTTTATCTCAGAATGTTTTGGTCTAGTAAGGGTATGACAGGCTATGGACTTGGACCTATTTACAGCCCGGTCAAGCAGACCTTTGTTCTGGATTATAGTCGGCTGTCTTATCATAAAGAGGTGGTCTATACACATGCTCTGGGCATAAGTGGGATTGCCAGGCTCTCAAAACGAATATCAAAAAAGATGTATGGTCTTTTGTCTCTGGAAGTGCGTTACCATAAGGGTGTTTGGTTTCAGGGAGGGGGTCAGGACTTAAGCAATTATAGCTGGGATAATAGTCAGTTTAGACTGTCTCTGGGTCTGGGTTGGAAAAGCGGACAAAGATCTGGAAGGTATTGAAGAATGGGGTTGATTAACAACCAGGAAGTCAAAAATTACAAACTGACAGTTGGAACACCATTTGTTAAGTTCCACCGCTTCAATTCAGCATGGGGGAAGCAAAAATGTATAAAACGCTACTGGTTCTAACTTTACTGTTCATAACGGCCTGTTCTGATCCCGATTCCAATTCTGTGGATCTCGATTCAGGGGAGGGCAGCATAACCATAGGTGATATGTACTTTGGTGCTGAAGCGACCCTGGAAAACCGGATGCTGGGTGATGATGAATACGAACAGATCACCCTGGCGGTCTCAGATACTTTCTTTGTTCAAATTCTCAACCAGGACTTTCAAAAGGGGGTCTTCAACTGGAGTGGAGAGGGTATGAGTTCTGGGGGAAACATGATCTTTATGACCCACTTTGAGCGCGGAGCCGGTTTTGGTCCACGTTCCGGGTTTTTAATCATATCAAGTATCACGGATAAGAGTATCTCGGGGTTATTCATGCTTGAGATGCATAATTTTGCCTCATGCTGCTACAATTGTCCAGAGGATAGGGTGAGTATCGAAGGCGAGTTCAATGCAACTTGGGAATGAAAGCCGACGAGAAACATCGCATTAATGATACTATCCCTATCAAAAAGTAAAACTATTTGGCTTGCTGGTGGAAGGCTTGATGAAACTATAGATTTAGCACTTGATGTGCCCGTTGCACAAATCAAAGGAGATACACTCATGTCGATTGGAATAATTGTTGTTGGCTTGTTGATTGCTCTAATACCGAGTATTGGTTTTTCCCAGACAGGATTATTGGATACTTCAAAAGTTATTCTTCCCCATAAAGACTCAAAAGCACTGGAGTTTCGGATGTCTGGATTATTTAATTTGGGAAGCTATATGAATAGCTCGCTTGCCCTGAAGTCATTTTCGGCTCCCAATAAAGCAGTTCTTTACGTTTTGGATTTTGGTTTGGACAGCTACGGTCTATCAGGAGACGGGCATGAGTATAATTATGATCCCAGCCCTTCTGATTCAACTATTGACTCAACCTATTTTGATAGAAATACATACTATGTGAACAATGATATCTCTCTTAGTGTTCAGTGGATAAAGTACAAGGAACCTTATGGGAACCTTTCGCTTCTGTTTGGAGTCGGTCCAATTATTGGCATGTCAGTCTCCCACAGGGAGAACACCACGGATCCCAGAGGTCGTACAAGTACCCGAGAAGCGCAGCTGAACAACGATGTCAGCATGACTGTTTATACAGGTTTGACACCCGTGGTTGGCATCGAATGGTTCCTGCACAAAAACTTCAGTTTTCACGCAGAATATTATTCCATATTCAGGGTTGGTTGGCGGAATACCAAGGACAGCACAGAGCGTAGATATGACTGGGGTGACTGGTTCGAATCAGAATATGATATTTCCGGCTTATATTACAATGCCAGAGGATATGCCGCAGCTGGTGTGTCTTTTTACTTTAAATAAAGTAGCAGGGGGAAGAGGAGCGTATCTGTGAAGAAGGAAAAGCTGGTTGCTGTCATACTATACTCCATTGTTGTGTTTATCACAGCAGGAGCAGGCTTACAGTTCATTACGGCCACTCAATTTTTTGATTATCATAGCAGGGCAGCTGGGATTGACTGGTCCAGCTTGAATCCTGACCTTCAAATGTTGATTCTGGCAGGCTTTAAGGTGACAGGAGCTGGTTTTTTAACTGTGGCCTTGAACCTTGCTTTAATGATTCTTTTTTCCTTTACAAAACATGCCCGTAGCTGGTCAGGTATAGCGATTCCTCTTGTAGGTCTTGTATTCTGGTCAGTGGTACTGTCTACAACCCTCCTTGTCTTTTCCGCTACAGGTGCATCAGCTCCCTGGGGTGCCAGCCTGTTTTGTGTCATGGCCCTCCTGGTGGGTTTATTTATCTCACAGCGCGAGCTCAAAGAGCAGGACAACTAGTCCTAATCAATCTACTATGAAGATGTCAGACATATCTCTGAACTTAATAAGTGAGTCATAAAAAATGGATCATGTCGTTTATCTCGATACGAAGGCTAATGAGTTGGAGCTGTTATTATCCAATAAAAAATCCATGCTTATCCTCGGAGCGGCTGGACGTAAAATGCCCTACGGTCGGGTCTTTGTCGGAGATGTTCTCTACCTGATTAACAACAATGCTGAGGGTCTCATCCTGGCGAAGGCAGTTGTGTCAAGTGTCACCAATTCAGAAAAAATGAGTCGCGAAGAATCCATTGCCCTGGTGGATAATCATGCAGGTCAACTCTGTTTGAGTAAGCCGCAATACAATCGCAGGGCGGGGAAGCGATATTTGGTCCTAATTGAAGTGGATCAGATTGAGGAGACTGAACCCTTCCAGATTGATAAAAGCGCTTATGGCAATATGGATGACTGGTTACCTGTGGAAACCATAGAGAATGTAAAGATCTGAACAGGCTTTTGAGGAAATGACATGCAGCTATTTAAGTCAGGAAATTACCGACGACTCCACTTAACAATCCTGCTAGTCCTGTTTTTTTCGAACGGGCAAACCGCCCAAGCTCAATCCCCTGTTTTTCTTGGGGAAGACCTGGTCTTTCATGTGAGTGATTCGCTGTGTGTGATGCGTGGTGAGTATCACTTTCTAAATCCCACGAATACTGCAGTAAAGACACGATTGTTTTACCCTTTTCCTGTGAGCGAGCAATTGCCCTTTCCAGACAAGATTCAGGTGATGTCTTTGGAGACGGGTGCTCACCTGCCAATTTTAGGGGTGGAAAACGGGGTTTCATTCATGCTGGAGATTGACGCAGTCTCAGAAGCCAACATTCTTGTGGAATACTGGCAAACAGCGAATGACCATGTTTTTGAGTATATTTTAACTTCAACCCAGAACTGGGGTCGGTCCTTGGAATGGGCAAACTATGAAATCCATGTGCCAGACCACCTCCAGTTGGAGTATTGCTCCCTTGACCTGGATAGCAGTTGGGTTGAAATCGAAAAAAGGGTTTATTCAATTTCACGGGAAAACTATCTTCCCGTAGAAGAACTAAAAATTCAATGGGGGGAATCCAGTGAATAGAACACTAAAACTTGCCAAACTATCAATACTGGTTTGCTTCATCTCCATTACTGTACGAGCAAACCCAATAGAGATAAGGTTCTTCAACGAAATACTGCTTGAAGGCTCTGATGGTTCAGGCTGGGCTATTGAGCTTGATATGTCCATGTTTGAAACTGAGAGTATGGATGGCTGGTATTTTACGTCCTTACAGGACACAGCTTACGTGATTCAAGGTCTTGTGCCAGATTCATTAGGGATTATAGTTATTCGAAGTAGCGACCTGCAATCAGAGTTTAATCCAAACCTTACGGCAGATGTGCTTAGCATTTGGGACGAAAACTTTGGTGTGGCTGAAGTGTTTCGTTATGGCGATGGAGAGGATGCTCGAATATCAGCACCGCTGCCTGGTCAAAGTATGAGCCTCATGCGAAGCTGGAGATTTTTCTGGTGCCTGGACAGTTCACCAACCCTGGGGGACCTGAATGATGAGGAAGGAATATCAGGGGGGGTGGAAGGTCATGTTTATAGCACAACGAGCGCTGTGATTGAAGGATCTTGGATCATTTACGAGTATCTCCCCTTTAGTCCAGACACCCTGTTCGCAGTCACTGACGATAATGGGTATTATAGTTTTGACAAGTCTACTGAGTTGAGGTTCGTGCGGGTTTTTGCAGAGGGTTATGTGCCTCTGCTGGACTGGGTCCAGGTGTGGCCGGACTCAACAGTAACTCGGGATTTCTATTTATCGCCAACCGTTAGTCTTGATGATGGAGAGGTTGAAATTCCAAAACACGTCGAGCTTGCACAAAACTACCCCAACCCCTTCAATGCTTCGACTGTTATTAAATTTTCAATCCCTGAGGCATCTCAGGTTGAAATAGATGTTTTCAAGCTGGATGGCAGTCCAGTTGCGCATCTGCTGAGCAAAAAAATGACAGCCGGGAACCATGAGATATCCTGGAATGCAGCGAGCATCCCCAGCGGTATATATGTATACACTTTACAGGCTAACAACATAAAACTCTCCAGAAAAATGATTCTCCTCAAATAAGGCAACCTTCAGTATTTATAGCAATGCTCCACAGGCATACCATGTGTTTCGTTATGAAACAGTTCCAGAAGTTGAATTTGGAGTTTTGCTTAGAATCTAGTTAAAACTGTCAGGGAATTATTCTGGCCGGGAGACGTATAATCATTATTGATGTGGAGGATGTTCATGAAGAAAATACTCGTATTGAATCGTCTCGCCCTGTTGATTGTGTGGCTGCTAACGACCATTGTTTTGCTATCAATGCTGATGCTTGATGTCCGAGTTACAAACGACTTTGCCAACGTGAGATATGTTATGCAAAGTATATATGTGTTGGCGCTGAACTGGTACCTCAGTTCATCTGGTCCAGCAGTTGGCAGCTTCCCAGAAATAAAACTCCTTCCACAGTTCAAATATGGAGCCTGGATTCCAGTTGTTGGTTTTTCTCTGATTTTTGCTATGACAATTCTTAGTGATGCTGGTACCAGTATTCTCTTGTTGCTGCTCATGTTGGCGACACTGATAATTCTGGTGATTTGGAGAAAGGAAATCGCCCTTGTCTCCGTGGTGCAAGGTGTGGTTTTGGCAATGATTGCTTATCTCGCAGGCCTTAAAATGGAGGAAAATGAGTTCATTGGAACAGGGGTGCTGTACGTTTTGCCGCTTTTTGTGATGCCCATGTATGTAGCAAGCGGGTTGCTGATTAAAAGAACAGGTCTTGGTGGTATACGATTACAGGAAGGCCGTTATTTTGACGCGTTAAAAAGTCTAGGCTGGGGAATATTGCTTTTCGTACCTCTTGGATTGTTCAATGCAGCCAGCGGATCACTTGGAACAGAGATCAGCTGGGTTACTGAAGTGTGGATGCCGGTATGGTTACCCTGGTTTTCCGGGATAGCAGAGGAGGTTTGGTTTAGATTGTTTCTTGTCAGTTTAAGTTTTTATCTCGTGCGCCCCCTTTTGAAAACGCAGCCTGTTTTGGCAGTAGTCATTGTGGTCCTGTTTAGCGGGATTACTTTTGGGTTGGGACATGGTAGAACGATTGAGAAGTTTCTAACCACAGGCCTGCTCTTTGGGGTTCCCATGGCAGTGGTCTTTGTAAGAAGAGATGGCGAGCACGCCGTGGGAGCGCATCTTGTCATCATTATGATTCCCTGGATTTGTGCTTTTTCTGAAAGCTGAATGGACCTGTTGTGTAATGATACAGTTTAAGATGAGTTTTAAATAACTTATAATCCTACAATAGTTAATAAAAAAGATGAACATAAAACAAATTCTGTTGCTGGGGGTGAGTGCCTGGGTTGCCTGGGGTTTTTCTGATCACGTACTGGCGCAGTCTGTTCGTGGCTTTTTTGAAGGTGCCACACCGGCCCACAAGCAGCACTCAAACGAGGTAATGAAGTCCTTGTTGTTGACTTTCTTTTTTGCAGGTTTATTAATAAGCACCTTTAAGGAAGCTGGATGGTTTGATGCCTGGAGGCACGACTACTTGTCACCGGGCTTAAAAGGCGCAGGGTTTGGAATTGCTGCCTTCAATATCTTTGCTGTTAAGTCTTTTTTGACGGTGGCTTTGCTTGTCTTGTATGTAGGCTGCTTTGGAGCCGGTCACGGCGTTGGTGTTCTTGTGGGAAAATTTCTTAAATCTATTTTTAGTAAAGAGGATTTAGAATAACCTTTCACACGAGCAGCTTTTGCTTGACATAGAAAACACAGAATGTCATCTTAGTCAACTTCAACGCACATGTACATCTAATGTTGTGACTGTCAATTTTATGGGTTGATTCCCTTGAATGGCAAGGGTTCTACACAGGAGAAGGTCCCCCATGGAGCAACGTCAATTTAAAGTTTATCAGTACCGCTGGGTGATGCTGCTGGTGTTTATGCTGGTCATCTTTATGAATCAGTTGAGCTGGATCAGCTTTGCGCCAATTACAGGACCTGCTGCAGCCTTTTACAATGTTTCTGATTTAAAAATAGGGTTGTTATCCCTTGTGTACATGATGGTGTATATCGCCGTCTCAGTTCCAGCCTCCTGGATAATAGACACCTACGGTATTCGCTTTGCTGTAGGCATTGGTGCAGCCTTAACTGGAGTCTTTGGACTCATGCGTGGATTGGTAGCCCAGGATTATAACCTGGTACTGACTGCCCAGATTGGCTTAGCCGTAGGCCAGCCATTCATCTTGAACGCCATGACAACCGTAGCGGCTCGCTGGTTTCCAGTGGGTCAACGCGCCATAGCTGCTGGCATGGGATCGCTGGCGATGTATGTTTGAATTGCCATCGGTCTGGTTTTGACACCGTATCTTAGTCTACATTTCAAGATTACAGGCATGTTGATGATTTATGGTTTGGCTTCTCCTGTGGTGGCCATTCTGTTTTTTGTTTTTGCCAAGGATCGTCCACCTACGCCACCTTGTGCACCAGAAGACGAAGAACGTTCTCTGGTCTATGATGGACTTAATGAGGCGCTAAAACGACCCACCTTTATTTATTTACTTGTGCTGTTTTTTGTAGGACTGGGGGTTTTTAATGCAGTGACTACCTGGGTGGAAGATATTGTCAGGCCTCGAGGTTTTTCAGTGATTCAAGCTGGAAATATCGGGGGACTTATGATCTTTGGTGGCATTTTAGGTGCCATCATCATGCCCATACTTTCAGACAGGTCTGGCAAAAGAACGCCATATTTGCGTGCTGTAGTTGTTGGGACAACCCTGGGGTTGATTGGGATTACCTTTGCCATGAGCTATTGGGTAGTGCTCATGTCGGCTTTTATCTTTGGCTTTTTTCTGCTTAGTGCGGGACCGCTGGGTTTCCAATATGGGGCAGAAATCACTTATCCTGCACCGGAGGGAACCTCAAATGGTTTGATGCTCCTGGTTGGCCAGATCTCCGGTATCATATTTATATTAGCCATGGATATTTTCAAAAACCCCACTACTGGCTCTATGTCTACGCCCCTCACTGTGCTTATTGTCTTTATGTTTATTGCACTCGCTCTAAGCACAAGACTGAAAGAGGCAGAGCCTTTACCGGAAAGAAACAGTTGAGGTTTAGGTTTCAAAAGCTCAATCAGCACGCTCTGAATACAACAACAATTCTCCTTGACTCCGAAAGTCGAGAACCTTACCTTGAACACATGTTAAACATACATGAACATATGTTCAGGACAAAATGAGTCCTTTGGCTGTAGATAGAAGCCTGCTTGTGCTGGAGGCGGCCCGTCTTTATTACGAGCACAATCTCAACCAGGCACAGATCGCTTCGAAGCTGGAAGTCTCACGTCCAGGTGTATCTCGTTTACTCCAGGAAGCCAGGGACAATGGAATCGTTAAGATCCAGATTGTGGATCCCAGCGCCTCCGGAACCAGGCTTGAGTCAGCTCTCCGCGAAGCGTATTCCCTCAAACATGTTGTGGTTGTTCCTTCAGATTCCAAGGAGTCCGTTTTAAAATCCCGTCTCGGTTCTGCCCTTATTAATCTCTTAGATACCATCCTAACTGAGAATACAACGCTGGGTGTATCTTGGGGCTCAACCCTTCAAGCTGCAACTGAGCATCTAAAACCACGTTCCGTAATGAACATGACAGTGGTTCAGCTCAATGGCGGTGTTTCCAAAGCAGAGTTAGATACTCACGCCAGTGAGATTGCCCGACGCATGGGGGATAACTATCATGCCATCCCGTATTTGCTGCCTTTACCGGCCATTGTGGATACCCCTGAGCTCAAACAGGCTATTACATCGGACCGTCATATTGCTAAAACACTAAAGTTAGCTCGAGAAGCAGATATCGCAGTCTTTACTATTGGCGCGTTTGGTTCGAAATCAGTTTTGGTACAGGCAGACTATTTCGAAGATACTGAAGTAAAGGCTCTCATCGAGCAGGGTGCTGTAGCCGACATTTGTTCGCGCCTCATCAGGGCAGATGGCAGCATCTGTTCACCAGAACTGGATAAACGTACTATTGGCATCGAGCTTGAAGAGCTCAAGGCTAAGCCCAATGCCATTGCTGTTGCCGGTGGAGCGGAAAAAGCCCAAGCAGTGCAGGCCGGATTGGCAGGAGGCTATTTTCACAGCTTGATTACAGACGAAGATGTAGCATCAGCACTATTAGGTGAGGTTTAACATGAGTATATCAATTGCCCTGGGTGCAGATCACGGTGGCTACCCACTAAAAGAATCTATTAAGAAGTTTCTGAAAAAAGAGGGCTACAAAACCATTGATTGCGGAACCGATTCTACTGATGCAGTGGACTATCCTGTCTTTGCAGCAAAAGTTGCCCGAAAAGTTGCTTCGGGAACGGCCCGTTTTGGGGTAATTGTTGATGGGGCCGGTATAGGATCATCTATGGCTGCCAACAAATTTTCAGGTGTTCGAGCCGCTTTGTGTTACGACCTCTCAAGCGCCAATAATGCCCGGGAACACAATGATGCCAACGTTCTGACTCTTGGGTCAGGCTTAATTGGCTCATCATTAGCCCAACAAATCGTCAAAAAATTTATTACCACGGAATGTACCGAGGATCGTCATTTAAAACGCGTTGGTATGATCGATGATCTGCAAACGACAAAGAAAGAAACTGAAAAGATGGAAACAACTTTAAAAGATCAGGACCTGGGATCGCTGAGTGATGCTGATATTCTGAAAATAGCCGAACGTGTAGGTCAGATTGTTCAAGCCACGGCCGGTAATGTGACCGCAAATCCACAGGTCACTGCCAGCCACGATCATTTGGACACGGATATGGTCTGCAGGTGCGGTGTTTGTGCTGAGAAACAACCTGATACCTATCGCAAGTTTATGGATTTTGGGGTGGAACGCCTGGGTGTTCATGATGGTACCAATGCTGCCTCAGTCCCTGAAGACGTGGCCAAATGTATAGACCACACCGTTCTCAAGCCCGATGCTACTGAAGATGATATCAAGACGCTATGTGCTGAGGCCGATGAGTTTCAGTTTGCCACAGTTTGTATTAGTCCCAGCTATGTCCCGCTCGCTGCCAAAACTCTGGAGCATTCCAGCGTCAAGGTCTGTACTGTGGTGGGTTTCCCATCGGGAGCGCATCATCCAACAATCAAAGCCATGGAAACCCGTCGAGCCATTCGTGATGGAGCTGAAGAAATTGATATGGTTATCAATGTTGGCGCTCTAAAGAGTGGTAACGATGAGTTGGTTTACCGTGATATCCGCATGGTTTGTGAGGCTTGTGAAGATGGTGGTGCTATCTCCAAGGTTATCATTGAAGCAGCATTGCTCAATGATGATGAGAAGGTCCGTGCCTGCACCCTGGCAAAAAAAGCCCGGGCAGATTTTGTCAAGACCTCAACTGGATTTGGACCCCACGGGGCTACAGCAGCTGACGTTGAATTGATGGCCAGGACTGTTGCCAATACGGGAATTGGTGTGAAAGCAGCCGGCGGAATCAAATCCTTTGAAGATGCACAGGATATGATCAAAGCAGGTGCTACAAGGATTGGTGCAAGTGCTGGAATTGCCATTGTTAAAAAAGCCCGTACCATCACCATGTCGAGCTAATTGAACATGAATTCGTCTATGAAAACATCGGTTTGTTTCCCTGAGGCTCTCGAAGGGTCTGAGACAATCTATAAACAGAGAATCGCCACACTTCGACAGGCTTGTGCTGAGTATTATCGAAGTGCTCAGCAGGACGATTCTTCAATTGGCGATGAATGTCATTGTCCAGTTAAAAGGAAAATTAAATGAGTGTAGATCTACGATCATATGTCTTTCTGGATAACCTGCAACCCCAGCATGCAGCTTTCTTTTGCACCATAGCCAGGGGCTTTCTGCCACTTACTGGAATGGCATCCCTCTATGTTGAAATTTCGCCAGGAATTGAAATTAACCGTATTACTGATATCGCCTTGAAATCCACCAATGTGACGCCAGGACTCCAGATTGTGGAACGGCTCTATGGGTTACTGGAAATCCATTCATTTTCACAGGCGGATGTTCGCCAGGCTGGTGCAGCCATTTTAGAGGCCCTTGAGTTAAAGGAGTCAGATCGCTGGAAGCCCAAAGTGGTCTCCAGTCAAATCATTCGAAACATCGATGACCACCAGACACAATTGATCAACCGCATGCGTCATGGGAATATGATTATCCCTGGCGAGTCCATGTATGTCATGGAGTGTGTGCCGGCTGCTTATGCTGCGCTGGCTGCCAATGAAGCAGAGAAAGCTGCAAACATCAATATTCTGGAAGTAAGGGCCACAGGTAGTTTTGGACGTGTATATCTTGGAGGTGATGAGAAGGATATAGATGTAGCCTGGCAGGCTGCAGAAAGTGCTCTTGATAATGTGGATGGCAGGGATACGTCAAAAGATAAGAAATAGGTTTTGTCTCCCTGAGGTTCTCGAAGGGTGACAAACAGAATTATGTGGACGTGAATCGCCGTACTTCGACAAGCTCAGTATGACGATTCTTCTGAATTAAACAAGTAAACGAATGAAAAAATTAACGCAAAGAAATAACAAACAGGAGGCAATAAAATGTCTGAAGCTCTAGGAATGTTAGAAACCAGAGGATACCCCGCAGCTGTGGAAGCCGCAGATGCAATGGTCAAAGCTGCCAAGGTTGAATTGGTTGAGTACGAGAAAACAGGTGGTGGTTATGTAACCGTAGTAATTCGTGGTGATGTTGCTGCTGTAAAAGCAGCCTGTGATGCTGGTCGTGCCGGTGCTGCCCGGGTGGGTGAGATCGTTGCCGTCCACATCATTGCTCGTCCTCATCCAAATGTAGATGCAGTTTTACCTCTCGGTCGCAGCAAAGAAGGTAAATCCGAACTGGCCAAAAGATCCTAAGTCAGGGGTGACCCTATGATCCTGGCAAAAGTTGTTGGGACCGTTGTGGCCAGTCAGAAAGAGTCCAGCATGGATGGACTTAAGTTTTTGACCCTACAGCAGGTCGATATAGAGGGTAAAGCCAAAGGTGGATTTGTCATTGCAGCAGATGCCATGGGTGCCGGACCGGGAGAAATGGTTCTGTATGCCAGTGGAAGCTCTGCCCGTCAAACCAAGCTCACCGACAATCGTCCTTGTGACGCTGTCGTGATGGCTATCGTTGACAATTGGGAGATCGATGGCAAACTCAAATACAAAAAAGGGCGGGATGATTAATCATCCCTCGCGTCGGGTTTGTCTCCCTGAGGCTCTCAAAGGGTTTAAGACAAACCGTTCAAATGGAATCGTCGCACTTCGACGGGCTCAGCATGACGCTTCTTAGATTTATTTCTGAAGAACGGTTTTTACCGGAGGTAGCACATGTCAAAATTGACAGATAGTCAAGTTGACCAAATAGCAAACAAGGTAGCTTCGCTGCTCAATCCCCCCCAAGGGTCTGGGCAGATAGACGCTCCGGCTGTACCCGACCTGGGTCAGACAGGGTCGGGGAGCTATGGCGTCTTTACTACCGTGGATGCTGCTGTGAAAGCGACCAGGGTTGCTTATGAATCCTTGAACACGCTTACTCTGGAGCAGCGGGTGACTATTATTGATAGCATTCGTGCCAAAATGCGGATCCACAGTGAGGATCTGGCTCGACAGGCCCACGAGGAAACGGGGATGGGTCGTTTTGAGGACAAGATTCTAAAGAATGAGCTGGTTACCGAAAAGACCGAGGGTCCTGAAGCGCTGACGCCTAAAGCGCTATCTGGTGACCGAGGACTTACACTGACTGAATGGGCTCCGTATGGTGTCATCGGTTCTATCACGCCAAGCACCAATCCTACTTCCACAATAATTTGTAATACCATTGGCATGCTGGCTGCTGGAAATGGAGTGGTCTTTAATGTTCACCCCATGGCGAAAGAAACCAGTATACTTAATGTGGAACTCCTCAATGAAGCCATTATTGAAGCAGGTGGACCACCAAACCTGGTGACCACGGTGGCTTCTCCAACCATCAAGAGTGCGAATGAACTCATGCACCACAAAGGTGTGGACTTGCTGGTTGTCACCGGTGGTGAAGCAGTGGTCAAAGCTGCTATGGCCAGCGGGAAACGCGCCCTATGTGCTGGTCCAGGTAATCCACCAGTCGTTGTGGATGAAACCGCTGACATTGAGCAGGCCGCCAGGGATATCGTTCGCGGAGCTGGTATGGATAATGGAATTATCTGTGTGCTTGAAAAGGAAGTGTTTGTGGTTGAGTCTGTAGCAGATCAACTCCTGGCTGCCTTTCCTCGTCACGGAGCCGTGGTCCTTAAGTCTCATGAGGTCAACCAACTTGAGAAAGTAATCTTTGAGAAAACCAACGGCATGCGCAAACCGGGTGTCATGAACAAAGAGATGATAGGTAAGGATATCCAATACATTCTTTCCAAAATCGGGATGCAGGTAGCCGATGATGTGAGAATCGCAATTATGCCTGTATCGGTAGGTCATCCATTGATCTGGACTGAACAACTCATGCCTGTTCTGCCCTTAGCCAGGGTCCCCAATGTGGATCAGGCCATCGATCTGGCCAAGGCAGCTGAGCATAACTTTCGTCATACTGCCGTGATACATTCTAAGAACATCAATAGCTTGAGTCGTATGGCTCGGGTTATGGGTTGCAGTATATTTGTAAAAAATGGTCCCACACTAGCTGGATTAGGCTATGGTGGTGAGGGCTATACTTCCTTTTCAATTGCCAGTCCCACAGGCGATGGGTTAACAGGACCTCATTCCTTCGTCCGTCCCATCCGTTGTGTGTTGGTAGATAACTTCAGGATTGTCTAATGAAATCACAAGACGCACTGGCTCTTATTGAGCTAGATAGTATTCCAGCCGGTATTCTCACTGCAGACGCCATGCTCAAGGAAGCACCTATTGCTGTTCTAAAATCTGGAACTGTTCATAATGGTAAATATCTCATTCTCATCGGTGGAAGTGTTGCTGCCGTGGGGATGGCTTTTACTAAGGGAATGAGCAAGGGACAGGACCATCTACTAGATGCGGTATTTCTGCCAGATATCCACGAAAGTGTTTACTCCGCCTGTTTAGGCAAGAGGCTGAACTGTGGGTCGGAAGCTTTGTCTGTGATGGAGGTGTCCACAGTGGCTGCAACTCTCCAGAGTTCTGACGCCGCCATGAAGGGTGCAGAAGTTGAGTTGGTTGAATTACGCCTTGCGGATGATCTTGGTGGTAAATCGATCGCGATTTATGCAGGGAAAGTGGAAGATGTGGAAATGGCCATTAATATCTCTGAAAAAACCATTGAGAATCCTGAAAATATCCTGTCACAGAGTATTATTCCCCGGATTGATCCAGAGCTAGCCAAGCAAATTGATGCCTCAACCTATTTTTCAAAATCTGACCTATCAAAATTACCAGGAGCTGAATAATGCTCCTGGGCAAAGTCATCGGAACGCTGACCCCATCAACCATCTATGATGGTCTGGAGGGCGTACCGATGCTCATGGTTCAACCCCTGGATAAGCATCAAGCGCCCGAGGGTGACCCTATGGTGGCTGCCGATCCTACTCGTATGTGCGGACCTGGAGAATTGATCTATTATGAAAGCTCCCGCGAAGCAGCGCTTCTCTGTGATCCCTGGTTTGTCCCAGTCGATCACGCAGTTGTGGGAATTGTGGATGATATTCAGATCGTGGGTAACCCATGATTTGTCTCCCTGAGGTTCTCGAAGGGTTAAAGACAAACCAGAGTGGTCTGCATTCGCCGTACTTCCACGCGCTCAGCAAGTCGAATGCCTGTTTACCGATTAGAAAATGGAGTCTCTCATGATCCTGGGCAAAGTATGTGGTACGATTCATTCCACCATCAACCATGACTTCTATGAAAGCAAACGACTGTTGGTGGTAGACAAGCTGGATGCCTACCTAAAGCCCACGGGGAAATATCTCATTTGTATTGATCAGGTTGATGCAGGGGTGGGAGAAACCGTTCTCATGCTGGATGAGGGGAATGGTGCCAGGCAAATTGTCAACGATAACAATGCCCCTCTCCGGTCGGTCATTGTCGGTATCGTGGACGAAGTCCACCTCAATTGATCCGTCATGCTGAGCTCGTCGAAGCATGTACCGGGCATAACGAAGTATCGAAGCATGACTACTCACGAATTACAGTTTTTTACATTAGGCAATAGATAGTCCAGGTAATTTGTCAAATTGCTCATTTATCAAGGCAACTTTCTTCTCTCGACGCCACCCTTTAATCCGCTTTTCAAGCAATATGGCATCTTGAATATCTAACTCATCAGATAGACACACCAGCTTGAAAGGTCTTCTCTTAGAAACGTATGTAATGGTCATTGTTTCACTGTGTTCCGCGAGACGGCGCTCAATATCATTTGTGACACCTGTGCAAAATGACTGATCAGAGCATTCAAGAATATATACATATCCTGCTTTCATTATGATTCCTAAGTTGTGTTTTGATTTATTAAACATAAGCTTGACACTCCATAAGTTCAATGGTGAAAACTCACCCTTCGACGGGCTCAGGGTGACGAGGCCCGTATAACAGAAGTGATAATATCAGCATAAACTCATAAATCACCTTGGTGAAACACCCCTCATAGTCTATCCTGCTACGACAATAACTAGATGGGAAATACGACATGAATGATGCAGAACAGAGAATTGTAAAAAAGGGTGACAGTATTGAGTTGACAATTGAAAGCCTGGCCTTCGGCGGTAAAGGTGTGGCCAAGGTAGACGGGCTCGCCATCTTTGTCGAACGTACCATTCCGGGACAAAAAGTCCTGGCTCGTATTGTCAAAAAGAAGAAGAGTTTTGCTGAAGCCTATCCCCTTGAATACCTGAAAAAAGCCCCCAACGAAATCGAAGCCAAATGTGCTGCATTCGGCACCTGTGGAGGCTGTCGCCTGCAGAACCTGGAATATGAGGATCAGCTGGCCGAAAAGACACGTCAGGTCCGTGATCTGGTTCAACGTATGGGTGGGTTCACAGATTTTGAGGTTCCCAAGGCCTTACCATCCCCGACAGCATTTCACTACCGAAATAAGATGGAATTCACCTTTACTCCAAGCCCCTGGCGGAACCATCCTGATGATGAAGATGAGCCAATAGGTTTGGGTCAGCACATCCCGGGACGATTCGATAAAATTGTACACATCGAGACGTGCTACCTTCAGAAACCCATCATGAACGAAATTATGAATTTTGTCTTCGCTTTTGCCCAGGAGCATGGTTGGGAGGCATACAACAATAGAACCCATGTGGGCTGGGCGCGTAACCTGGTACTACGTTATGGTGAGCACACCGATGACATTATGGTTAATCTGGTTACCAAGACTTATGAAAAAGAGCACATGCAGGTTTTCAAAAATGCTATTATGTCCCAATTTCCACAGATTAGCACCCTAATTAATAGCATTACCTCCAGATTATCTGATGTTGCCATAGGTGAAAGGGAGGTTTTCCTACATGGACCAGGCAGCATCAAGGATCGACTGGGCGAGTCAGAATTTGAAATTTCAGCCTCATCTTTTTTCCAGACCAATACCCGCCAGGCAGAAGTGCTTTATGCTGAGGCCTTGAAGGGCACAGACCTGAAAGGTGGGGAAATCGTTTATGATCTGTATTGTGGCACGGGAACCATTGCTCTTTTTCTGGCCAAACAAGCTAAAAAGGTGTACGGGTTCGAATTGATTGCCAGCTCTGTGAAGAATGCTCGGAGAAATGCCAAGGCACAAGGATTTGAAAATGTGGAATTCATTCTGGGGGATCTCAAGGATGTCCTCTCACAGAATGTAGACAGAATTGAACCAGCTGATGTCATTGTAGTAGATCCACCACGAGCAGGATTACACCAGAACGTGGTTGACGATATCCTCAAGGTTGGACCTGAGAAACTGGTCTATGTTTCCTGTAATCCTTCAACCCTCGCTAGAGATCTCAAACTTTTCTGTGAAACTGATTATGAATTAATTAGTGTCCAGCCTGTGGATATGTTTCCTCATACCACTCATATTGAGACGGTTGCGCAGCTAAAACTTAAAGGCTAATGAATTGAAAAAGCTAAGTAGCCCTCGTTCAAGACTAGCAGTTCTTTTCGTCTTCGTTTTCGCCCTATCAATTCAATTTTGCTCGCCAACACAAAATCAGGTTACACCTCAAGAATACAAGATGCCAGTAGGTGGCGTCGACTCTCATGTGAGCTATTCTGATCATATCAAACCTATGTTGGAAAACAGTTGTACGCCGTGTCATTATCCGGAAAAAGGTAAAAAGAAACTATTGAATACTTACGAAGCAGTCGCTGAAGATATTGATGAAATCATTTACCGCGTTCAGTTGCCCAGTGATAGTAGCGAGTTCATGCCCTATAAAAGTAAAAAGTTACCCCTGTCAGCCGTAGAGATTCAGGTGTTGAAAAACTGGAATGATCAAGGCTTGGGGAGATAATCATAAAAATTCGGATTTAAAAAAAGCTGGAGCTCAATTAGATGCAAAAATTACTGAGCGTAGTATTAGTTCTTTTAGTGTCAGTGGTACCAAGTGTTGGGGAATCATCAAATGAAATAGAGTCTCAAATAGAATCAATTCTTGAACAACTGACCCTTGCTGAGAAAATCGCCATGACTCATGCGCAATCCAAATTCAGTTCTCCTGGTGTTCCACGACTGGGCATCCCTGAGATCTGGATGTCAGATGGTCCTCATGGAGTCCGCGCAGAGATTGCCTGGGATAGTTGGTCACACGCTGGTTGGACAAGTGATTCAATCACTGCATTTCCTGCCTTAACGGGTCTCGCCGCAACATTTAATCCTGAGCTAGCTAACCAATATGGAGTAGCGCTTGGTGAAGAAGCCCGCTACCGTAAAAAGGACATTCTACTGGGGCCAGGTGTAAACATTTATCGTACTCCACTGAACGGTCGGAATTTTGAATATATGGGAGAGGACCCATATCTGGCGTCAACCATGGTTGTTCCCTACATCAAGGGAGTTCAACAAAATGGAGTCTCAGCCTGTTTGAAGCACTATGCCTTAAACAATCAGGAGCAGTGGCGAGGACACATTAATGTAGAAGTGAGTGATCGCGCCCTCCATGAAATCTACCTCCCGGCTTATAAAGCGGCAGTTACTGAGGCGAAAGTCTGGACGGTCATGGGAGCATACAATAAGTTTCGTGGACAACACACGACCCACCATAAACACCTCATCAATGATATTCTGAAGGGCGAGTGGGGCTTTGATGGCGTTCTGATCTCTGATTGGGGATCGGCCCATGATACAAAAGAAGCGGCAATGTATGGACTGGATATTGAAATGGGCACAGGCACAGATGGCCTGACCACCTCAAATGAAAATGCCTACGATTATTACTATTTAGCAAAACCTTTTCAGGAGATGATCCAAAAAGGTGAGCTGGATGAGTCACTTTTAGATGATAAGGTTCGTCGAATACTCCGTTTAATGTTTCGCACAAACATGAGCCCCGATCGACCTCTGGGCAGGATGAATAATCCAGAACACCTGGAAGTCGCACGCAAAGTTGCAGGAGAGGGAATTGTTCTACTAAAGAACGACAGATCATTCTTTCCTATCGATTCAAAGAAGAAAATGACCATTGCAGTAATTGGTGAAAATGCCACACGGGCAATGACCCCAGGTGGTGGATCTTCAGAACTGAAAGCCAGAACTGAAATATCTCCCCTGCAGGGTCTAAAGGAAAGGTACAAAGAAGCCAAATTTATTTATTCTCCGGGTTATGCCTCTGGTCCACCTGCTTACGGTCGTATCGTTCCATCTACTCTTGATGCTGATTCCTTGAGGACTGCTGCCGTCAAAGCTGCTGCCAAAGCCGACCTTGTCCTATTCTTCGGGGGGTTGAATAAAAATCATGGTCAGGACTGTGAGGGTGGAGATCGCGCAGGAATGGCTCTCGATTTTGGCCAGGGTGAACTTTTGCAAAAACTTATAAAAACCAATAAAAATATTGGTGTCATTCTGGTGAGCGGAAATGCTGTTGAGATGCCCTGGCTACCCAAAGTAAAAGGTTTGATTCAGTCCTGGTATCTAGGTAGTGAAGCGGGTCATGCCATCGCTGATGTCATCAGTGGAGATGTGAACCCCTCAGGAAAGTTGCCCTTCTCATTTCCAGTAAAACTGAGTGACAACGCCGCTCATTCGTTTGGCGAACTTTCGTATCCAGGTGATGGTCAAACCCAATATTACAAAGAGGATATTCTGGTTGGCTATCGGTGGCATGATACCAAGAAGATCGAGCCCCTCTTTGCTTTTGGATATGGATTGTCCTATACCTCATTTAAGCTTTCCAGTATCAAGACAGACAAGAAATCCTATACCACAGATGAATCAATAAACATTTCCTGCAAAGTTTCCAACACAGGGAAAGTGGATGGTTCAGAGGTCGTGCAAGTTTATGTAGGGAAAGTGAATTCTACGGTGGATCGAGCTGAAAAAGAGTTACAAGCTTTCCAGAAAATTCATTTGGGCATGGGTACCAAGAAGACCCTTGATCTGTCACTTGATATTGCTGACCTGGCTTTTTATGATGAATCTGTCTCAGGCTGGAATGTTGAAAAGGGGGATTACCTGATCTATGTTGGAACAGCTTCTAATAAGATTTCGAAGAAAGTGAAGATCAGGATCAACTGATTATCGATAAAACTGAATTGAATCATATGGACAGGTAAGAGCATGAGAAGTCCAAATAATTATTTCATTCCGGTCAGCTTTTTCATATTAACCACCCTGGTTATCCTGGCCTGCAGTGCTTCCGAGCCAACTGGAAAATTAGGTGATCCTGGGAGCACCTCGATAATCCCTCAACACTATAGACCTGAGTCCACTGATCTTATTATATCAAGGAGTGATTATAGGGATAAGCTACATGGTTTCTGGCTGGGTCAGTGTATTGCTAACTGGACTGGTCTTATCACTGAAATGGATAAAATTGGTAGTATAGGGGAGTTTGATACAGGCCCCTTTTACACCAGAGACGACTGGGGACAGGCTGATCAGCCAAATATCTGGAACCAGGGACAACCAAGTGAAATTTCTACTACAATTGATTTCGTACTGGTGGATGAAAATGGAGTTTGGGGGGCTGATGACGATACAGACATTGAGTACATGTACCAGCACTTGCTTTATACCAATCAAACCAGTCTTTTAACAGCTCAAGAGATCAGAGATGGCTGGTTAAAACATATTCGTCCAGATGAAGAGAATTACTTGTGGGTGTCAAATCAACAGGCCTTTGATCTCATGCGTGAAGGCGTGCTGCCACCGGAAACCAGTGATCCTGAAAAGAATCCCCACCATGAAATGATAGATGCCCAGTTGACGACTGAGATTTTTGGTCTTTTTGCACCAGGATATCCTGATCTCGCTATAAAAATGGCAAGACTTCCCATTCGGACTACCGCAAGGCAAAATGCAGCTTGGATATCTGAATTCTATGTCAGGATGTATGCCCTTGCATCTTTAGTAGATGATCGTTTGCCAATGAAAGAGCAGATCAACTGGATGGCCCATCAGGCAAGTAGATCGATTCCGCCTGGCTCATATACTGCGCATATGTTTGAATATGTAAGAAGTAAATATGAGTCGGGGATATCCTGGGAACAGACCAGAGACTCCATCTATGTCAGATACCAGGTAGATGAGATGGATGGCTATGACATCACTTCTCAAGACATTTACTGTAATGGCTGTTTTGCTGCCGGGATAAATTTTGCGGCCAGCTTGGTCAGTCTGTTCTATGGTGAAGGAGATTTAAAAGAAACAATTAAGATTGGTGTTCTCACAGGCTGGGATGCGGACAATCCAACTGCCACCTGGGGTGGGTTGCTGGGGTTTATGCTTGGTCGGGACGCTGTGGAGAAGGTCTTTAACCAAAAACTTTCGAACCAGTTCAATATCCACAGGACACGGCAGAATTTTCCCAATAATGGGTTGGACACTTTTGAAAATATGGCCAAGACAGGAATTTCAATCATAGATCGTGTGGTCAAGGAGGAACTGGGTGGTGGAGTGAATTTTCAAGAGGATATCTGGTATATCCCGCAGCCCTAAATCTTCTTTGGGCACTGAGACTATCGAAGTGCCATCGAAACATCCAACTTCCCCCCAAAAAAAGGGTGGCTAACTTTTTAGTCAACCACCCTTTAACAGGAAAATGAATCTTTTTTACAGGCTATTGCCTCGTGATGGTTACTTCATAACAGGCAGCTTCATACCAATCATTTCCTGCAGCTTCGCAAGCCGTCATATCAACACCGTCTATTTCTTCACCATCAGCGTCCTCGCAATAGGCATCTGCACTGGTAACTATTGTGATGGCATCACCACTGAGATCAACAGTCTCACATTCTCCTTCAATGCAAAGCTCGTCTCCATCAACATCTCAGGTGAGTGTTTCTGTCTCAGTCATTCCAAAAGCTGTCGTTGAAACATCAACAGTTCCATCAGCATTGAATGTGTATTCCATACTTACGCCAAAGGCAACTGCCAGCGCCCAACCGGTGTAATCCAGTTCACCTGAGCAGTCTGCATTGGCATACTGGCCCATATTGGTGATGCTCCAGCCGCCTAAAACATCATCGCCAAGTGTGGTTTCATCTTTGTCATCCTCGCAGGCTATCATTGCGAGACAGCACACTAAAATGGTAAAATACTTCATGGTTTGCTCCTTCTCCTTATGCTACCCCCAATGGAGGAGCTGTTTGATAAAGTTCTGTTGGGAAACCACCAAGTATACTGAATACATGCTAATTGTCAATGATGAAGATATGTCCGGATTTGAGGAATAAATTGCTGGAATTCACGAAATAATAGAGACATAATAAGTCCTCTTTTAAAACCAAGAAACAGGAGCTGTCTCATGAATAAAAGTGAAGTAATGCAGGAGTTGAAATCTTATGGAGATGAGCGCACCAAAAACACATTAATGAAGCATGGGGCAAAAGAGCCATTTTTTGGTGTCAAGGTCGCCGATCTTAAGCAGATATTAAAAAAGACAAAAAAGAATCATGAGCTGTCGCTTGAATTGTATGCAACAGGAAACTCTGACGCCATGTATCTGGCTAGCCTCATGGCTGATGAAACCCAGATCACCCAGGCTCAGCTTGAGGAATGGGTTGATCAAGCCCACTGGTATTATCTCAGTGAATATGCGGTACCCTGGGTGGCAGCGGAGACGTCCTTTGGTTTTGAATTGGGACTAAAGTGGATCGAGGATAAGCGGGAGCTGGTACAGGATGCCGGATGGGCAACCCTGGCTCTCTTTGCCGCCATGAACAAAGATGATGATCTTGATCTTCCCCTGTATCAAAAACTTCTCCAACGAGCTGGCAATGAGGTCCATTCAGCCCAGAATCGTGTTCGATTTGCCATGAACAATTTCGTTATCTCTATTGGTTCCTACATCGAATCACTCACAGGTGAAGCGATAGAAGTTGGAGCTAAGATCGGCAAGGTGAATGTAACCCTGGGAAGCGCTGCCTGTAAAGTGCCTTTGGCCACGGAGTATATCCAGAAGGTTGTTGATCGTGGTTCCATCGGGAAGAAGAGAAAGACAGCCCGTTGCTAAGGTTTTTTAGAAGGTTACGTCAGAATGACCTCACGGCAGGAAATCTTGGCCGCTACCTGATCTATGCTGTTGGTGAGATCGGTCTGGTTGTGGTGGGAATATTGCTGGCCCTACAGATCGATAATTGGAATGATGAACGTAAGCAGGAGAAACAATTCCGTTTTGACCTGAAACACTTACATCAGGAATTGACTGTTGACCTGCAAAATGGTCTCTCCAAACACGAGGCCTACATCTTTCAGCTTGATCTAATTGAAAGACTAAGAACGAATCCAGGAGATATTCCCAAAGATCACCTCCCGGGCATCTTACAGGTTCTGGATGTAAACCTGTTAACAACAGTTGGGAGCAAATCAAATGAGAAATTCCGTCAATCGTTGATCAAGTTCAATCCGGACAATGATTTCCAAAACACCTTATCATCCCGACTGCTCAAATACATGCAGGATGTCAGAGATGTGGAATCCTATACCGATCTGTTAGAAGAAGAGGAGTCTCTCAATAGCCTACCGGTTATGGCAAACTATCTGAGAGCATGCAAAATCCCATTGAGAAAGTATGGAGCTGGAACACGCTTTTCGGACTTCATTCGATACAAACATGAATTCAGCATATCTAGCGAGGGTGAGATCGGTTATGAGATATCACACGCTCAATATGATGAAGCCAGTCTTGAAAAACTCTTTGGTATGCTCTCTGACTCACTCTTTCTATCAGATCTCAACGAACTCTGGCACGTAAAAGGGTTAAGTGCAGCCACCCTGGATATGCATGATGCAGCAATTAAACAGCTGCTTAAAACCATTGAGTCCTATGCCCCCGAAGCAATATTACAACACAAGCAACTTTTCGTAGTAGGTACTGGTACACAATTCAAGAACTGGAATGATAATATCCCCATGGAACCAAAGGATGAAGAGGGCTATGTCTGGGAGGCGCTCTTGCCTCTAAATGAGGGTCATATAAAGTTTCGTACAGATGATCTATGGACTTTAAACTGGGGTATTGGTCATAGCACGGATAAGCAACTCATGTTCAATGGTCCTAACATTCAGGTTGATGAGGGTGTTCATCGGATCAAGGTCAACCTGAGGGATAATACTTACAGCATCTCTCCGCTGGAGAAGCAGTAGAAAAGGGGTTTGGTGCGAGCCTCTTAAATGAGACTATTTAAGCAGTATCATCTTCTGGGTTGAGAGACGGTTCTCTGTCTTCATCATTCGTGTTGGGGTGAAGAGGCATTTCGAACGTACCAGATGCAGGTCAAGTTGTTCTCCAAGCGGGTCATATCGATAGCTGGAGTCAGCCTCAATCAGGTCATTTATACCTCCAAAGGCCCAGTTCTCACCGATAATACCCCAGATCCCATCATTTTCATAATATCCCAGCCAGGTCGCAGCTCAAAGAGCGATGACTGATCGAAATGTCCACTACCTCTTTGTGCCTATAGAGGGTTTTAATTACACCGGTCCCTTTTTAAACTATCTTTTCAGATAGAAACCAAATTCTGGGGGATTCTATGTTTGACAAACATTCAACACGCACAACCTTCATAGTAGCACTTCTGATCATTCTTATTGGGTCATGTAACAGCAATTCACCACACCAGGACATCCCCAAACGTTTTCAAGCATTTATAACAGAGCAGACATCTCCAGTTAACTATCTAGAACTGTTCAGGTCCAGCACCGATAAATCTCTGGATCGACCCGATACGCTAACCTCTGAACAAGCTCTAGAAGATATTGAGATGATGCAATATCTATGGACCACATCCTATTCAGGTTATGAATATTGGATGGAAAAAGGGGTCGATTTTGAGTCTCATATCACGGGATTGAAAGAGCTAGCCAGATCAACCCCCAGGCTCTCCACCCGGGAATTCGAGAACCAGGCTGCTGCCATACTACAGGAGATCCTTGATGGACATCTTTCGATTGTTGGTGAGGGCTATCATGCCGCCTACCGTCACAAGTCTGTTTATTTTGCAGACATTCTAGTAGAATTATCAGGGGCTGATCTATACAGGGTGATTAGTTCAAAAAATGAAGTCGTTGAGGAGGGAGCTGTTTTCACCCAGGAGAATCCAGACCCCTATTTGTTCAGAACGCTCTCTGCTCCAGGAAAAGAACAGTTTCTGCTGGGAAACATGGCCCTCTCACACACAAATGACCTGGAACTCTCATTTGATAATAAGACTTTAACCGTGCCCCTTCACAAAAGCCGGCTTTTATTCAGCCGCTTTGATGACCCGCAATCATATTTTATTACTCACACTGGTGATATTCCTATCGTACGAATAACGGGCTTTGGAGATGAATTGTATCCTCAAATGCAAGAGTTCATGCAGGCTGGAGTGGAATTGAAAAACGAGACGACTATCCTCATAAATCTGTTCAATAATGGTGGTGGTTCTTCAGTGTTTCCCCAGACTTTTCTGGCCAATCTTAATGGACCCGTCCAATGGGAAACATATTGGGGGGAGTTAACCTCGCCTGCTATATCTGAATATTATAGCACCCTGGATCTTGACCACGGCGCCTCGCCAGCCCTGAAAGGTCTCAAATCAAGATACGCCAGCCAGTTTATCCAGTTAAAAAGATTTCCAATGAGAAGCTGGCGCTTCAGTAATACTAAGAAGCACAACTCGCCAGGATCGTATAAAGGACAGCTCATTCTCCTGACCAACCGCAGGGTTCTCTCAGCAGGAGAAAACCTTGTGGGTGCATCAGGCTCTATCAAGAACAGAGTAGTGATTGGTGAGAACACTGGTGGTGTGGCACAGTTTTCAAGCACTGTCCCCTATGTATTGCCGCACTCCAGGCTGGTCCTCAACCTGCCAAGACAACTCATATTCATTCCAGGCCTGGAAGAATGTGTGGGTTACTTGCCAGACTACTGGCTAGATACCTCCGATCCTGTCCAGGAGGTGGTAAGTTGGCTCAAGGATCCTGGGACTTATCAGTTTTCCTATACCCAGTCCTTTGCCGAGCTGATGAAAGAGATGGCAATGGAAATTGTATTACCAGAGGATATCCAGATCACAGCCCCTTCTTCAGAAATGGAGCCGTGGCAATCCAGATTCGCAGGGAAGTGGTTTGGTGTCAACGATGGAATACTGGACCACATGCTGGTTGTGGAAAAAATGCAAAGCAGTCAAGACATCACCGGGATCTATGCCTGGGGAGTTGCCTATCAATGGGGAATCAGTAGTCCAGGTTGGATGCGCCTCCAGGGACATTTTTCAGGTAGGAATTTAATTCTGAATCAAGAGGGCAGTTCCATAGTTATAACTTACACCCTCAACCCAGATGGGAGTATGACCTCAGTCTATGAGCGACCAGGTATTGTGTCGCGAGCACAGTTAACCCGGAAATAGGACCAGGAATCATCCCAATCATCATATAAATGAATTCATAGGCAATACCGTTTTCAAGGAACAAACCCCCAAATTTATCATATATTCAGGGGATATTTGCTAAGGCGAGATCAATTGGGATAGATCGAACCGGTGTGGATATTACCAAAAGAATGAAACGAATTACATACTCGCCTAAAAACATTTCCACAAGGAGTTGAATGTGAAAAAAAGCACTATCATACTGATAGCCATTGTCGTCGTGATCTTCCTGATGATCTCTAGCGCTGTTGGAAAATACAATAATATGGTAACCCTGGATGAAGGGGTTGATGCTGCCTGGTCTCAGGTAGAGAACGTCTATCAACGTCGTGCCGATCTTATCCCCAATCTCGTAGCCACTGTCAAGGGCTATGCTGAACATGAACAGGAAACCTTTACCGCTGTAACAGAAGCCCGATCCAAGGTGAACAATATAAATCTGGATGGTATTCTCAATAACCCTCAGGCTATGCAGAACTTCCAGCAAGCCCAGACTGGTCTCTCAGGAGCACTTAGTAAGCTTATGGTGGTTCAGGAGCGTTACCCGGATCTGAAAGCCAATCAGAACTTTCTGGATCTTCAGACACAGCTTGAAGGCACAGAAAATCGCATAGCCGTAGAGCGCAATCGTTTTAACAGAGCTGCACAGGGCTATAACACCATTATTCGCCGCTTCCCTGGATCAATCTATGCCGGGATGTTTGGTTTTGAACGCAAGGCTTATTTTGAAGCTGAATCTGGATCAGAGGTTGCTCCCCAGGTAGAGTTCTAATAAAGCAGATATCTTCTATAGATGTATGGGCGGTTCTCGAACCGCCCACCACCAAATGAAAAGAATATTTCACATGACCAAAGTTAAGTATAGCATAATTCTGCTTTTTGTTTTTACCACAACCCTGCTCGCCGATGGGATCTTTCCAAACAACATCAACAAACAGGTGAATGATTGGGGTGACTTGCTTTCTTCCACCCAGGAAAGACAGCTGGAGCAAGCCCTTAGAAATTATGAGAATGAATCATCCAACCAGATTGTCCTGGCTACATTTCCATCTTTGGAGGGTGAAAGTCTGGAAGATGTGTCGGAGAGAATGTTTTCGACCTGGAATCTGGGTCAGAGTGGAAAAGACAACGGTGTGCTTCTGAGTATTTTTAAAAAAGAGCGCAAAATCCGTATCGAAGTTGGATATGGTCTTGAAGGAGCTCTTCCAGACATTACAGCAGGTAAAATCATCCGCAATGAGATAACACCCTATTTCAAAGAGGGACGTTGGTATGAGGGCATTGTCAGCGGTTTACAGGGTATAATTCAAGCCACAACTGGAGAGTATAAAGGAACAGGTCCTCGTCGACGATCAGAACGTAGACAAAATAGCAGTCCCTTAGGCATCATTTTCCCCCTTGTCATCTTCCTGTTGCTGGGTCGGGGACGCATGGGTGGCCTGGGTGGATTCTTTCTTGGATCCATGCTGGGATCTGCCATGGGTGGTCGTCGTGGTGGTGGCTTTGGCGGTGGTGGTTTCGGAGGAGGAGGCTTCTCAGGGGGTGGCGGCTTTGGCGGAGGCGGTGGAGCTTCCGGAGGCTGGTAAGGTTAAGTATCGTCACCCTGAGCACCGTCGAAGGGTGCAGTTATTAATGGAGCGTCGTACTTCGACAAGCTCAGCATGACGGTTCAGTTGATTGGTCATAGTTCATGGGTTTCGATCAACTCGAGCTGGGTACTATTTCAACGAAACCCTCACATTCAGTACCAACTGAAAAGTATCATAGTAGGTGATCAGATATCCTTGATCACTGAATATGAGCTCATCCTTGGTTTCAGAATAGGTCAGAATATTCTTAGCTGAAAGGGTAGAGTTTAAAGCGAAATGGCTCCAGTCCTGTTGCAGATCAATCGATACATCCACATTATGTTTTGGTTCAAGATAAAGACCATCAGTCTCGGAATAAATCTTACGACCATCCCACCACATGTTTGCATTATAAGTCAAATCACCCCTTCTCAATGTAAAGCCTGACGTGTGACGATAGCTTGGCTTTCCAGGAAAGACAGCCGGTTCATTCAAGTCAAGAAACATCGAACTGAAATCAACGATACCCCGCTTAGATGGGAGGTGAAATTTTCCTGAAACCTCCACACCTGATATGGCGGCATCGTGGGAGTTCACAGCCACAGGAGGTTGTCCCGGTATATTTCTCAATACGAGCTTGTTAACGTATGCATTGTCAAAAATATTGATATGTCCATCGAATTGGGTGATCGGTGATCCTGGACGAGCCTGGTAGCTGAAGTCAATTCCAAGATCCATGGTGTTCACATCTTCCTTCAACAACCCGGTTTCTTGATAGATTTCCGCTGTGGTGATTTTTCTTAGAAACTCATCCTGAAGCGTTGGCAGTCGACTGTTATTACCTAGAGAAGCGAATGTGGTATAGTTAAATCTCTGTATGCTACCCGCCAGCTTGAAACCAAGACGCTTGGCTACAATGTAGTGGTTATTAAAAGCATTATCAGTAATCTCATCAACTCGAGAGGGATCATCCTCCCCAGCGCGATAATATTTTCTTACTTCGTCCCAACTATAGGTGGTATTTACATCATCATAACGAATCCCCAGCTCAAAGACGACCTGATTCATGGCAGGGACATCACTATCAACGAGATATTTGGAAACCAGAGTCATTGACTGATCATGACGGTCCAGCTGGAGATCTAATGATTTTTCAAAAATAGGCGGAATTGCTGTAGTGGATGGACCACGATAGTGCTCAGAACTTCCAGCAAACTGCAGGAGTGTTTCCGTGTCACCATGTCTAATAAATTTAGCAATGCGGTAGGATGAGTTATTTCCGTGGGGTTCCTGGGTATAAAGGGGGTTTCGGGTTGAGAAGTCCCAAAAGCTCACCCCAAAACTATCCTTACGATAGGCATAGTCCAATTGCCAATCATTTCCCAACCTGGGTAGCTCACCAGTATAGCGGGCATTATAAAGCTGATTTTTTGAATTTGTATTAAAGGAAGAAGTATCACCCTGGAGGGTTTGTGACTCCTGGCTGATAGCTTTCAAGCGAACGTTTCCCGTAGGCAAATTCCAGTTTAACATGGCACTGCCAAAAAGGTTTTCTGATTCGATATCATCTGAAAAAGTCTGATATAGCCGAGCACGTTTTACCAGTTGAGAACTCACTGAAAATTGATCAGCAACATAACTGAGGCGCCCTGTGGCAGTCCCATTCCCACCATTATTCAAATCCAAAGAATTGGAGAAGAGTAATTCGGTGTTTTTAGGAACCTGACTGTAAATATTGACAACACCTCCGAATGCACCCACCTCATAGGGCAGAGTTGATGCTCCTTTTATCACCTCAATATTATCCACATCCTCCATGTTGATGACGCTTAAATCAGCCACATTTGTAAAGGAGTCGTTAATTTTAATACCATCTAGATATACTGGAGTCTCATTGGCGTTTGATCCACGAATGCTAATGGTTTGTCCACCATCCATATCTGTTGAAATAACAACACTACTGATGCTTCTGGTAATCTCCTGAAAGTCCTGAATTGCACGGGTTCTGAGCTCAGATGCGCTCACCGACTGGCGGGCGGAGGAAACATCATAGTGAGACGGAAGCCTGACAACACTGACATCAACTGGGGCTAACTGTACCGCTTCAGGCCACAAATCAATCCTCATGGTCCGAGAGTCCATTGCGGTTTTCTCCGCGGTGGTATACCCAATGTGGGTAATAACAATGGTCAGCGGCAACTCTCTATCTGTCTCCAGCTTGAACATGCCCTGTGCATCTGTGGTGGTTCCAATATCGCTCTCTTTGATAGTGATGTTTGCATTTGTTACGGGCGCGCCTGAATGGGAGTCCAACACTTCACCACTCAAAAAAGTTTGAGCATACAGACTGGGATTTATGGCGATAGCCGTAATAATGAGATATCGTGAGATTTTCTTCATGTCATTTCCTCCAAGGGAGGCAAATATACATCACCGGGAGGGTAATGGGATGGATATTTCGTTAACGGAGTTAATCGGTTGTTGAAAGGAGAGGTCGAATTTTTCGCGCCATAACATCGTATCCAGCCTGGTTTGGATGGAGACCATCTCCAGTTAAGTCAGGATTCAAGTATTGCAAATTCCCTAAAAAATAGGGATACAGGTTGACAAAGGTTAAGCCCTTCTCAAGAGCCAGTCTTGCCAGAAAACCATTGATGCGCTTTATCTGAGCAGGCGGACAGTTCTTCCAGCGGGAGGTGGTAGGCAGCAGGGAGAGGAGGTAAACATCAGTTTCCGGCAAGCTTGTCAGCAGGGTATCTACCAGGGTTACATACATGGCTTTCAAGTATTCATCATTGCGCTGGTCACCAATATCATTGATGCCAATCATAAGGAAGAGTTTTTTTGGTTTCAAGCTAAGAGCTGAATTATCCAACCTTTCCAGGACACCATCCATGTGGTCAGCAATAATCCCACGGTTAGCCATTTTATATTCAGGGAAATAAAGGCCTAAATCGAAACCCTCTGTTATGGAGTTCCCCAAAAAGACAAAATCAACTTGATCCAGACTGTCCAACTCAGCATTGAACTGTTGGTTCCTGCTGTGCCAGTGTTTTGTTCGCTCCCGTTCCTGACCTATCAACGTACTGAAGCAAAGCAGCAAATAGAGAGGTATTAGACAGAGTTTCTTAATTTCAGGCACAAGGGGTAACCCTCAAATATTTTTCAGGGATAATATCCACAATTCTTTGAACAAAATGGCGAGCCGCAAAAAAACTAAACGCCAGCCCAACACTGGCTAGTAGAAAGGCAGATAATTCTCGGGGTAATATATGCTGAAATGGCATCATATAGCCCAACAACAAACCCACAAGGAAGGCAAGCATGGGAAGACCAAACTGAATGAGAGCAAGATGCAGCTCCAGGTTCGCGAGTTCTTCGATTTGCACTTTTTGTCCAGGTTGAAAATCACCAGGTTGAGGCAGGGTCAACATTCTCTCGGATTGTTTGCCTGGTGCACAGACAATTTTCAACCCACAATCATCACAGCCATCTCCTGTTGCAAAAAGGACGGTTACCCCTGAGTCGTCAGAAGACTTGACGTAACCGATTTCTCCACTGTAGAGCATCAGGCGCTGAGGGCTTCTTCTTCAGGGACAGATTCCAGAACGATTAAGGCATTGGTGGAGCATTTTGCTGTAGGGAGTTCATTCCCCTGGCCATACAGATGATAATCAATCCGAGCCAGATTATTTTCCATAGTCATCAAGCCTTCATCTACACCTCTGACACACAGACCGCAACCCACACAAGCTTTGATACAGACTTTGCGAGAATCCTTTGGAGTATCGGTGTTTCTACAAGCCACAAAAACGGTATCTGCCTCTGGGTGCAATTCGATGATGTTACGCGGGCAGGCGTCTACACAATTTCCGCAGCCAGTGCATTTATCCTCATCTATGAGAGGGAGACCGTTTTCACTCATCTCCATGGCATCAAATGGACAGGATTCAACACATTCACCAAAACCAAGACAGCCATGGAGGCACAGTTTGTCGCCGCCACCGGTAATGTTAGCAGCCGTACAATTTTCAATCCCCAGATATTCACCTTTATGAGCACTTTCGTAGTGACCACCCTGGCACATGACTCGGGCGATAATCTTTTCTCCCCTGGCAGCCTCCAACCCCATAACACCTGCAATGCTTTCTCTGGCATCATCATTACATACAGGACATCCGCTGATCTCGATTTCACCATGGACAACACTCTCTGCGAAACTACCACAGCCAGGTAATCCACAACCACCGCAATTAGCACCTGGAAGATTATCCATGATGAGGGCAATGCGTGGATCTTCCTCGACATAAAACTTCTTATTAGCTACAGCCAGGCCGGCAGCAAACAATGCTCCCATACCACCCATACTCAACATTGATATTCCCAGTGATGCTAGATCCATTATTCAAATATCCTTATAAAAATTTTCTATATCATTCCTGCAAAACCCATGAATGCCAGCGCTAACCCCCCGGCGACAATCATGGTAATGGCAGCTCCCTGAAAATATTTTGGGACTGGAGCCAGCTCGAGTTCTTCTCTAATACCTGCCATCATTACAAGCGCCAGTGTAAACCCAGCTCCTGCACCCAGCCCAAAGACAACACTTTCCAGAAAAGAATAATCGCGGAGAACTGAGAATAGAGCCAGACCCAGAATAGCACAATTCGTGGTGATCAGAGGTAGGAAAATCCCTAGTGTGTCATAGAGAGGTTTACTCACCTTGCGGATAAACATCTCCACCAGCTGTACCAGCGAGGCAATCACCAGGATGAAGCTTACATATTGAAGTATTACCACATCGAATGGGATCAGGATAAGGTGATAGATTAACCAGGTTACCACCGCTGTGATCAACATGACAAAGGTTACCGCCATGCCCATGGAAACGGCTGACGATACCCGCTTTGATACACCAACGAAGGGACAAATCCCCAGGAAGTAAGAGAGAACGAAGTTATTTACAATGGCAGCGGAGAAGAAGATGAGGAAATAGCTCATGAGGCAGCCCTCCTTTCCTTAGATCGAGAGGGATCGTTATACCAATTGGCGAGTGCGATAAGAATACCCAGGGTTAGAAAGGCGCCAGGTGGTAAAATCATCACCATCCAGGGTGTAAACCAATCGCCCAAAATGGCGACACCGAAAATGCTGCCAGATCCCAGGATTTCGCGTATGATTCCCAGGACAACCAGCACGAGTATAAAGCCTATACCCATGCCCAGACTATCCAGGAGTGAACGACCAATTCCGTTTCGAGAGGAAAAAGCTTCCTGGCGTCCCAGGATCAGACAATTCACGACGATGAGTGGGATATAGGGACCCAGTGAAGCCGATATCGTTGGAAAATAAGCTGCCAGAAATCGGTCAGCGACGGTGACGAATGTAGCAATGATCACAATGTAGCCAGCAATACGGACTTGATGCGGTATGAAATTTCTGAGAGCTGAAATCATCAGGCTTGAGCTTAAAAGAACAAAAGTAGTAGCCAGGCCCATGGCCAATCCATTGTTGGCGGCATTGGTGACTGCCAGAGTTGGACATAAACCCAACAAGCTGGCCATAACCGGATTCTCTTTCCAGATACCTTTGATAAACTCTGTCTTTAATGATAGGGTAGAGCTCATGATTCAGGCCCTCCTCTGGATGTCCAAACGGTTTTAATGTTGGCAATTTGATTGTTGAGTATGTCGGTCACCGCCTTGGAAGAGATCGTTGCACCGGTGATGCCTTGAACTTCATTATTCTGTGTAGGTTTAGCATTTTTAACAACCACCAACCCTGGTGATACATGTACACCTCTGAATTGGGCTGGAAACCAGTAGGGCTCCTTTTTATTGGAGGGGTCTACGACGATCTTGGTCCCCAACCCTGGTGTTTCGATCTGTTCCAGTACTTTAATGCCAGTGAGTTGTGTCAGGTCAGGTGAAAGTCCCACCATGATCCTCAGTTCTCCCTGAAATCCACTTCCCACTGCCATAAAGGCGACGCCTACAAGATTCTGTGAGCTATCCCGGGTCGCTATATAGAGGGTCCCAAATTCGGTTTCCTCGCTGCTATAAGTGTCGTGGGCAGGCAGAACATCTCCAATGGCAGCCTTGAGGGCTTCCTGACGGTGAAAGGCTATCCTGGGCTTTGTAATCGTATCCCAGCCTGCAAGAATACCACCGGAGAGTACCGTTATCAGAGTAAGAACCAGAATCATACGTGTAGATAAATTCAAATTACTCATGCTCGGATCTCCCCAAAAAATGTAGGTCTTGTATAGCGATTGATGAGCGGAGTAAATGCGTTCATGAGCAGAATAGAGTACATGACTCCTTCAGGCAATCCACCAAAGAGTCGAATGATCACCAGAATGAAGCCAGCGCAAGTTCCAAAAATCCAGGCACCCCGTGCTGTGACAGGTGAAGTAACCATATCGGTTGCCATAAAGAAGGCTCCCAACATGAGTCCACCGCTAAAAAGCTGAAACACTGGTGAAGGATATGACTCTGGGGATGTCAACCAGAACACACCGCTCACAAGGAAGGTGGACAGAAGAAAGCTCAGGGGAATTCGCCAGTCAGCGTATTTTCTGATGAGCAAATAAATACCACCTATAAGGATGGCGATGGCAGAAGTCTCACCAAGAGATCCACTGATATTGCCAGTGATCAAACCTGATAACTCGCTAGTAACTCCCTCAAATTTGAAGAGTCCCAGAGGGGTAGCCGCAGTGACACCGTCCACATCAGCATATCGGGCTGTTAGTGGCCAGGTCCAAGTCGTCATGGGAACGGGAAAACTGGCTTGCAAAAAGGCTCGACCCAATAAAGCGGGGTTAAAAATATTGTAGCCCAGACCGCCCAAGAAATGTTTACCGACAGCAATGGCAAAAACAGCCCCCAGCGCTGTTCCACCAAGTGAAAATGAAGGTGGAAGTGTTAAAGCAAGCAATAGACCAGTTATCAGCGCTGATCCATCGGGGATGGTAAATGACTCGCCCTTAACTTTGTTAACCAGCATCTCTGCGATCAAAGCGGAGGAGACGGCGGTAAGGATGATACCCACGGCTGCCCATTGGAAATACACCAGACCTAATACGGTAGCCGGTAACAACGCTGCGATGACATTCCACATGATTCTCGGAACAGTGTTGTTGGTATGAAAATGTGGCGATGAAGCCAGAATCAAAGGGGTCTCCGGTTTATATAACTTGGCTCTGGGGTCCTTTTTTGGCTTCACCGTTTTTTTGGGTTTCTCGGGCTGTTCAGGCTGGGATTGAGGAATATTTTCTTCAGTCATAGGAACTCTAAGTTTGGGCTTTTTGTTGTTGTACAGTGGATTTTACTTTGCCTACACGAATCCATTGTACCAGGGGAATGCCGGAAGGGCATACAAAGGTGCAGGACCCACACTCAATGCAGTTAAACACCCCCCATGCCTTGCAGTCCTCATACTTTCCAGTTTCAGCTAGCCGAGAGATGCGAGTGGGAACCAGATTCATGGGACAAACCCCAACACAGGTTCCACATTGAATGCAGGGATAATGACGTGTGTTCTTCAGTTGGGACGACTGCATACAGACAATCCCTGATGTCGCTTTTAATGTGGGCACCTGAAGATCGTATTGAACCAATCCCATCATGGGACCGCCCATAAATACCTGGGTTGTTTCGTCCTGTAGACCACCACAGGCATCCACGCAGACTTGAAATGGAGTACCAATGCGTGATGTAAGGTTGCCAGGAGACTGTATAGCATCTCCAGTCACGGTCAGCATGCGTTGAATCAAGGGCTTGCCATCAACAACCGCTTCGTATACTGCCAGAGCTGTGGCAATATTATTCACTACTACACCTACATCCATGGGAAGACCACCTGCTGGCACCTTGCGTCCCAGGGCAGCATCAATGAGCATTTTTTCTGCACCCTGTGGGTATTTGACCTTCAGAGGTTGAATTTTGAAGTTGAGTTGGAGTGCTTCTACACGGGCCTCCATGGCGGCGATGGCATCAGCTTTGTTGGATTCGATACCAACGATTCCCTGTTTGATGCCTAATATTCTCATCATGATAGCCATGCCTTTAAGGATACGATCTGTATCTTCTAGCATATTGCGATGGTCACAGGTGAGAAAGGGTTCGCACTCACAACCATTAAGGATAAAGTGATCAATGGGTTTGTCGTCAGGTGGAGACATTTTTACATGGGTAGGGAAGGCTGCACCCCCAAGACCAACAATACCTGCCTCGCGCACCAACTTTCCAAGATCTTCTTTTGTAGCTGTTTCCCAGTTTTCAGGGGTGCTTAACAGTTCCCAATTATCAACCTCACCCTCTCGTCTGATATGTATCATGGGTACCTTTGCACCAAGAGGGTGGGGAAAGGATGCTACTGCAACAACGGTACCGGTTATAGATGCATGGATGGGGCTGGAAACAAAGGCTGAAGTATCAGCAATCTTTTGTCCGGTTTTTACCTCGTCACCTTTTTCAATCAGGGCTTCACACGGTGCGCCAATATGCTGTTGAAGAGGAATAAAAACCTCATCAGGCAACGGCATGAGTTTGGAAGGTAGGTGACAGGTTAGATTTTTGTATTCATCTGGGTGAACCCCGCGACGAAAAGTGCTGATGCTCAGCAGAGATGCTTCAGACATATGTGGATTGTCTCCTCATGGATATTTCAGGGCTCGCCAGCCAGAAAATGGTATTGGATGAACGGTTACATTCCATGTCTGATTGCAAGGGCAAAAATAAGACCAGTAAGGCCAGATTCGCTCATCTCAATCAAGAAAAACGAATATTAGTAAAATACTGTTATTGTAGGGTATAGGAGGTAATAAATGCTCAAATTATTATTTGCATCAAGCAAGCATGTCTGGGTGCAAGAACCCCCACTTTACCAGCCTGTTGTCAGGGCGTTATTTGATGTTTATCCTTGATGTGTAGGTTAGCTCAACTTCGTCACTGGCCGGGACAGCAATTGTAAATTTCACATGTGAAGCATCAATTTTTGTAAAGCTGTGGGAAGCGTTCTGAACTCTCCAGTTGCCATAGCCAATAGTCTGGATGACTTCTATTTCCACAGGCTCATCCTTGCGGTTGGCCAGTGTTATTTTTATGTCCTGTTCTGTATAGCGGTCCGGTTTGGAGCGTCTGTCAAGGATCTCCCGCTTCCCCTTGACATCAAAGGCTTCACCTACTTCAAGGGTAACCAGGTCATCGCGGGAGGTATGCTTGAGATTGTCTTCACCAATGAGTTCCAAAGCGCCATCGGTGTCTTTCTTGAAGAGTCGTACAATACCACCAGGTAAAGCAACACCTGTCCCAGTATCTTTATCATTCGTGAACATGATTTTGATGGGAATATTTGTGAACTTATTTCGAGTCCCTTGATAAACATATCGTTTTTGAGCTTTTACGAGAGTGGGATTGAGCCACTGGATCTGTTTCTCCTCACGATTGCGAACAGAAACAGGGAAAGCAATATCATAGAGGTGATACTCAAAGAATTGTCGCTCCTCTACTACAGGCATGGTTCGCATTGCCATGTAGGCATTTTTTTCTCTCCGGGTATCGTAGGTTTGTTCAGGACGAGCCCGATGCAGGTCACCAGCCACCAGCTTGAGCTTAGCTTCCTCATAATTTTTTCCCGATTGATTATTAAGGTTGATCCATGAGCTTATATCCATCTCAGAATCATCTTTATTAATTACGGCTACATACTCAGCCTTCCAGGAAATCCCTCCAGTGAGATAGGATAAATCAAAATTGACCTTTCCAGTTTTTGCAGCATTTAAGGTCCAGGCCAGCGTTGGTCGGACATAAAGTCTTTCAGTAGGTGTTGGACACTTAATGGTTCCTACAAACTGTCGCTGTATGATATCAGTACCACTCCGGCTCTTTAAAACGAGGGTGCTATTATCATAACTGAGCAGGGTACCTGACATTTTGTTGTCATTTTGCAGGATCACTGTCACTTCTGCCTCGAGATATTTTTTGAGCAGTTTGTTCTGATCAACCAGATCGTAGCGATAGTTTTGCTCCAGTACTTGAATGTCTTGATTAGAGCCAAGCTTTACTGACGATGGATTCAGGGTTTCAGCTACCCGCTCAATTTCGATCTCAGAAACACCCCTCTGAATTTGCTTTGAGAATTGTTCCTTAACCAGGGCTTCACCATGGTTATAAATAGTGAGTTGGGTTTGTGCCAGAGTAGAGGCTGTTGCCAGAGCCAGAATAGCTGACAGACTAAGAATTTTTGACATGATAATGCTCCTCAAGCGCAATGCAGGGTTATATCTTTCTATTCAACATTCAATTAGATATTAATTTTTGCCAGGGTTTTGTGAATGTTTGGTACTGCCATCAGTGCAGCAGACCCGTACCACTCCTTGAGCTCCATTTCCAGGCTACCAGCCTGAATCGCCGGATCAGAATTGGTGAGGGCTTCAGCTTCTTCCAGGCTTTGTACATTAAAGAAATACAAGCCCCTTAATTCTCCGGAACCAAAGAAAGGACCTGCCAGTGCGAGCTTTCCTGCTGCCGCCATAGCAGCTATGTTTTTCATGTGAGCTGCTTGTAGTTCATTCGCCTTTTCTGGCGACAGGGCTCTATTTGGACCCTTCTTTAAAAAGGCGATCACATATTTGCGCATCCCGTAATCATCAGCACCATATTCAGCAGCTGCGGTTGAATCAAAGGTCACTGCATCAACATAATCATCTACGGTCGTTTGAACGCCATCTTGAGATTGACAGGAAACAAAGAGTATCATGATACCAAAACATACTACAAGCAGTCTTATTTGTCGCATATTCCTATCCTTGTCCTTCGGCGAAGGACCGAAAAGCTTTCATATGCTGTAGGGTTTGTTTTTTGAAGGTACCTGGCATGAAGACCGCCATTAACTTCATAAAACCGGTGAATTGAAACTCCTGTTCAGAAATGTATCGTGTAACATTATCACTTTTTGAAACAAACTCATTTTTAATAATGTTGTAGACGCCCTTGGCTTCATAGGTTCCCGAAAACTCGTCTGGTAGATTTTTCACCGTGATGGTTTCAATCATTTCGATCTCGCGTTTACCCGAGATAAAGACCAGTTTAGACTTGGCTCCAACTTCTCCGGGAGTTCCCTCCAGCGGCTCAAAGCTTTGGAGGCCCTCCATCCACTTATACATGTTATCAGTACTATCAAATAATTCAATAACGCGATCAAGTGGAAGGTTAATGTTCAGTTCAACCGTATACTTCATGTTTACTCCCTTTTGCTGCCCCCAAGATCTGATATGATCTTAAAAAATTATACAAGCCGGAGCCGGTGCCTCGACCTGGCTTACATACTTCAACATTCCATTTGAAGGATTGCGACTCAGCGTCACAAGGTTATTGGTGTGCTGGTTTGCTACGAGGATAAACTTTTCATCTGGTGAGAGAGCAAAATTTCGCGGCCCTTCCCCACCACATCCCTTGTTACCCAGGAGTTTCAGGGCCCCGTCATTTTTATTCACCTCTAGGACTGCGATGCTATTGTGGCCTCTATTTGAAGCATAGACAAACCTGCCACCTGAAGAAATGTGTATGTCAGCGCAAGTATTGGGTTCGATATATCCTGCTGGTAAGCTGGAGGTCGTGGGACCTTTGGTGTAGATGCCATCGTTGCTACGATCTATTCGTGTCACACTACTGCTAAGTTCATTGACAACGTAAATCCATTTTCCATTGGGGTGAAAAGCGAGGTGGCGGGGTCCATCTCCAGGATTCATGTCAAGTTTTTGAGGCTCTCCTGGGACCAGCTTGTGTTGAGCCTCATCTATATGAAAAAACCACAGTTCATTGGTCCCCAGGTCAATTGAAATGATACGGCCATCTACTGGAGAAAACCAGGCGGAATGGGCATGGGGAGTCTTTTGTCTGTCCGTTGTGCCTTGCCCCGTATGCTGCTGGTTATCCAGGAGCTCAGTCAAGGGACCATCCTTTTCAAGTTTGAGTAAGCCTACATTTCCGCTGGTGTAATTGGCTGTGAGGACATATCCTTTATTATTCACAGTTACAAAACAGGGATGAGCACCTCCAGAAGATTGGCGATTGAGAAGGATCAGGGTATCTTCGAAAACCATGTAAGATTCAACTGTCCCGACGTCTTCATCATTCTGTACTTCGTTTACTGAAACCAGGAATTTTTTATCAGCACTTTGAGCTAAAAACGATGGATTCTCAGACATTACCGCTAATCCTATTTGTCTCAATTCCCCATCAGGATTCATCTCATACTTGTAGATACCTTGACTCTCACTCGCACCTGATGTGTAGGTGCCCAGATAAAATGTATATGTGTCTTGAGTGTTCACGTTTTCCTCATTGATGGTGTGACAGCCCGATAAAACAAGGAGAGCTGTAAGCGTCTTGGTTAGCTGGAGCAATTTCATCCATAGTCAATATAGCCAAAATCCTGAGTGAGCCACCCGAATATTGATAAGGAGCAAGACACTTACCGTGTAGATATGTATTCTTAAGTGGATAAAGGGTGGGCAGTTTAAAGTCATGCCCGGGACTGGATTCAACAACCAGCTGAACAATGAGCAGTTCTAGGAATTCTAAAGCGTTTCATGTGATCTCCTTTCGTTTGGGTTAAATCAATTGCCCATAAGCGGATTGATTGACATAAAAAAGTCCCTGATTCGCCGAATTGATGGAGGCAGATTGCAGCGTCTCATAGGCAACAGGCGTTTTGGACTTGCTGTTGATGTTGTCCAGCCGCCATGTCTTTGAAAAACCATCACCAATTTGGGTAAATTCCAGGCAATCCTGGCCTTTGGGTGCGTTAATACATATTTGTGTAGTCATTGTATTTCCCCTCTGGGGTTAAGATTTTGAATTTAAATACATGAATAGATATATATCTATATGTAAAAGTAAAAAAAATCACTTCGCTTTACGCCTTACTCAGTTTCTCGATATCTACGAACTGCTCTTGGAAACCATTACAGCAACTCGTGATGCAAATTGAATCAAGGCGGTAGTAGACCTCTTTGCCTCGTTTGGTGTGAGCAACGATATCAGCATTCTTTAAGACACTAAGGTGGTGAGATACTGAGGGCTGCTGCATGTCGAAGTGTTGGCAAATCTCACTCACGTTGAGTTCTTTGTCCTTGAGGAGCTCCATGATCTTAACCCGGTTGGGGTCTGAGATTGCCTTGAAGAATTTGTTTAAGTCATATGCCATTTGAATTCTCTAATTTATACATAGGAATGTATCTATATATTCTCGAAAGGCAAGAGATTTTTATCTGTGGAGAATGTATGTTTTTAAACCTTGAAATACATACTAGGGGCAGGATTATTGGTTAAAGCGACTGAATGACTTTCTGGAGTTTTTCCCGAACTTGCTTGCTCATTTCATCCAGCTCAGAATTACCCACAGAAACCATGGAGGCGACGGGATCTACCGCTGCTACTTCAATTGATCCTGGGGATTGCTCGACCACCACAACATTGCAGGGTAAAAAGACACCAATTTTATCTTCAGTCTGTATGGCATGATAGGCATAGCCGGGATTGCAGGCTCCCAGGATTGTATATTTTTTCAAGTCTGCATTAATCTTTTTCTTTAAAGTTGCTGATACGTCAATCTCGCTGATGACACCAAATCCTTCTTTGGCTAAAGCAGTAGTAACGGTTTCCAGTGCAGCTTCAAATGTTGTTTCGGACAATATGGTGCTTGAATAGTAACTCATGTGGATCCCCTTAAATATCTGTCAGTATCGGTATTACTAAATTTTCTTCTTACCTGAGACGAATAATGGACTTATTCGTTACAAGAAAAACGTATGATTTCATTCCTTACTTTTTGATTTTGAAGAAGGCTTTGTAAAGTCGACTCTGTCCATTATTCGTTCTGGTCAATTCTATTAACAGATCCTGAGTGTTTGTGAAACCATTGGTGCCATATCCAACATTGCTCCGCCGGCTTGTGAAATAAAGCGTGTTGTCAAATACAAAGGGACAGTAATCCATATACTTCGAGTTATAATCCGTACCCAGGTTTATAGCACGGGTCCAGCTCTTGTCAGGTTTTCTGTATGAAATGTAAAGATCACCGCTCCCCAGGCCATCCTCTCGGTTGTAGCCAGAAAAAAGTAGGTATGACTCATCTGGAGCAATAAAGGCATTGAATTCATATCCTGAAGTATTAATGGAATCACTGAGTGAAATGGGCAGATCGAAACCTTCACCACGTCTGGCGCTAAAATAAATATCATCCTTCCCTGTTGATCCAGGTCGATCGCTGGTGAAGTAGAGGTTACCCTCAAGAGTCAAGGACGGATAAAATTCGTTGTGTTCAGTGTTAACTGGAGTACCCAAATTTTTTGGATCAGACCATTTTGATTTAAGGCTGGTGCGCTCAACTACCCATAGATCATAATCTTTGATGGAACTACTATCTGATGTAAGAGGTCGGTTAGAAGCGAAGTAAAGGTATTTCCCGTCAGCTGACAGAAAGGGCTCCAGGTCAGAGTGTCTCCCTGAGAATGATACAATTTTTGGTTTCCTCCACTTGTTTCGGATTTTTTGAGAAACCATGATAACCGAGATTTCACCTAAAGGACTCTGGGCTGTAAAATAGGCTTCCCTGTCATTCAGAGTAATATCCCGAATAATGGGATACTCCTGAAGAATTGTCTCAAGAAAGGGAGCCGGTTTTTCATGAGCTTGGAGAAATCCAAAAACAAAGGTGAGAATAAAAAGTTTCGTGGTGGATTGCATGGTTTTCCTTCGGTGGTGTATTTTATGAGTAATGAGGGTAATCTGGCCGATCACGATTAGAACACCAATAAAAATCGATAAACGGACATTACTTTCGATAATGGTAGAAAAGGAATAAGCTAATTGCCCCCTCTAAAGGCAGGCTTATGGAAGATGATTGAATTGTCTGGTCGATTCGACCGGCATAGATTTCCCTTATTCCTTCTTCCACAGCGATTAATTTCTAGGCCATGAGTCTTTTCAATAATGCCGACAACCCAAGTACGTTGCCACCCCTGGCAGAACGTATGCGTCCCAATACGCTGACTGCCTTTTTAGGACAACAGCATCTTGTTGCTGAGAATAGACTACTGGCCAAAGCCATTCAAGCAGATCGCCTTTTCTCCATCATCCTCTGGGGACCTCCAGGGTGCGGTAAAACCACCTTGGCAAAAATCATCGCCAGCCAGATAGAAGCGCATTTCTACGAGCTTTCAGCCGTCTCATCAGGAGTGAAGGATGTTCGTGAGGCCATGGCGAAAGCAAAAGCCAATCGGGAAATGGGAAAACCCAGCATCTTATTTATTGATGAAATACACCGATTTAATAAAGCCCAGCAGGATGCCCTGCTTCAAGCCGTTGAAAATGGGGTCATTACCCTGATCGGTGCCACAACAGAGAACCCTAGTTTTGAAGTTATATCACCTCTGTTAAGTCGCTGTCAGGTGTTGAAACTGAATTCTCATAACAAGGAAGATCTGGCAGAAATTCTTGAACATGCCATCACTGAAGACCTCTTTCTAAGCACTCAAAACATCCAATTTGAGGATGATGGGAAGGACCTGCTTCTTGAGTCAGTTTCAGGGGATGCCCGACGCCTGCTAAATGCTCTGGAAATAAGTACTTCGGTGGCTACTCCTGACCGCGATGATGATCAGGTCATCACCATTACCGAAGAACACGTCAGGGAAGCTCTTCAGAATAAACACCAGCTATACGACAAAACTGGCGACTACCATTATGATGCGATCTCAGCATTTATAAAAAGTGTAAGGGGTAGCGATCCAGATGCTTCACTGTATTGGCTGTCAGTTATGCTGGAAGGGGGAGAGGATCCAATATTTATCGCGAGACGATTGATTATCCTGGCATCTGAAGATGTTGGGAATGCAGATCCCCAGGCACTTACATTGGCTACATCGGGTCTGCAAGCGGTGCATGCTATTGGCATGCCAGAGGGCGCTATCGTACTTTCACAAGTCACCACCTATCTTGCCGCTACCACCAAGAGCAATGCCAGCTATATGGCCCTGCGAGCTGCACAGGAAACCGTAAGAGAGGAGGGTGCCAAACCCGTACCCCTGCATCTGCGCAATGCTCCAACCAGCCTGATGAAAGACCAGGGTCATGGGAATGGTTACCACTATCCACACAATTACCCAGGTCATTTTAGCGAACAGAACTATTTTCCGGATGACCTGAAGAACAAACAATTCTATCAACCCACGACTGAGGGCATAGAGAAGCGTATATACGAACGTCTTGAGAAACTTTGGGCATCACGCTTTGAGGAACCTTCCGGTTCATAGCCGATTCAACACCTCATGCATCTCTCATTCAGACCACACAAAATCCGTCTCACACTTCTATGCATAATTCTAGTGGTAAGCAATTCCCCGATCTTGGCGGCACGGGGTGAAAAGCTGGAGCTGATACGGGCAGATGAAATCAAATCCTTCACCCGCGGGGGAATCACTTATAGACGTCTGGTTGGTGATGTGGAAATGAAGAGGGGAGATGCCATTCTAAATTGCGATGTTGCAGAATTTCAGATGGAGAAAGACGAAGCTTTATTGAGTGGCCATGTCACCATTACGACCCCAGACTCAAAACTTTCCAGCAAGACGGCGCGGTATGCAGGAGATGATGAGTATGTAGAGCTGCTTGGTGACGCCCGTTTTGAGGATGATCCCTTTGTAGTCACAGCCCAAAAGTTGGGATACTACATCGATCTGAAAAAGGTACTGGCAACCGATGAACCAACCCTGGTTGATAGTGGTTCCACATTAATGGCAGATACAATTTTTTATTATGAGGATACTCAGCTTGGTGATGCCAGAGGCAGTGCTTCCATGGTGAATACCACAGATAGCCTTAGCGTTTCCGGACAACACTTACTGTACTACTCTGGCAAGGATTCTCTCCTCAGCTATGGAGATGCTCAATTCAAGAAATGGTCTATAGAGGATACGACACTGCAGATTGATTCAGACAGCCTCAGTCTGGAGGAAGGTTATTTTTTCGCCTGGCAAAATGTAGAGCTTAAAAATGGTGATGCTCTGGGAACCTGTGGACAGGCTGTATATATGCAGGAAGATGATGTCGCTATCATGCGGGAAAATCCCATACTTCAGGAGGATGATTTTGTATTGCGTGGAGATGTGTTTAATCTGCATATGGATGATGGAGATTTGAAATCGGTGTATGTCCCGGAGAATCCACACTTCACTCAGAGAAAAGCTTCAGACGATACCACTTTTACAGATTGGCTTGATGGTAAGGTCATGGCTGTTGAATTCAGTGAAGGTCAACCAGAAACTGTAACCTTGATTGAAATGGCAACCTCCTTTTTTAATGTAATTGAAGAAGGAGTCTACAAGGGTTCCAACAAGGTGAGCGGTGACACGTTGTTTATCCTCCTGTCAGACTCAAGCATTTCGGATATTTCTGTAACAGGTGGGGCTGAAGGTGAGTTTGTGCCTGCAAGGGGTAGTGCAGATATCTCATCTCCTATAAAATACTGGGCTCATCATATAGCCTATAGCATGCAGCATGAAACGACACAACTGAAAACCAAAGCCTCAATTGATTATGGTGACATGAAATTGAAAGCTGGGCATGTCGGGGTTTATTGGCGGCAAAATCTGCTCCGAGCCCGCAGCTTAGTTGATACGCTTGGCTCAAAGGACTATCCGGTTCTTTCACAGAAGGGACAAGAGGATTTCAACGGTCAGAGCATGGTCTATGATTTGAGGACAAGACGAGGAAAAGTGGCTGCAGGTCGAACCAAAATGGATGATGGTAATTACTATGGTGAGGAATTGACCCGCATCAATGAAGACATCTATCTCATGGAAGATGGTTATTACACAACCTGTGATATTGAGGATCACCCTCATTTTTATTTCTACAGCCGGCAGATGAAATTGTTTACGGACAAAATCATCATTGCTAAACCCGTCGTGCTATATATTGCGGATATTCCATTGGTTGCCTTGCCCTTCGCAGTTTTCCCCCAGAAGAAGGGTCGCAGTTCTGGTTTTATCATGCCCTCGTATGATTACCGGCCTACTAATGGAGGTCGTGCTCTGAAAGGATTTGGGTATTACTGGGCCATCAATGACTATTCAGATTACAAAATGACTGGTACCTTTTGGGATCAATATGAGGAATTCAACCTGAGAAGTGTTTTCAGGTATAAGAAACGCTACAAAATCAGTGGTTCTATTGATGCTTCAATGGTTTCCGATAGAAACGCCCTGGATGATCCCATGGACTGGAAGTGGCGGCTCAAAATTAAGCATTCACAAACCATTGATCCCAGTTTCACTATTCGCGCTGATGGAGAATTATCTGGTGATGCCAATTTTGACCGAAACTATAGCCATGATCAAGATGAACGACTGAATACCAAACTTCATTCTGGTATTTCCATTAACAAAAAATTCGAATCCATCAACAGCACCACCTCTCTTAGCGGAACCTATGATGAAAATCTTCAGGTTACCCGTAGGGTAGAGGAGGCACCTGAAGCGGCAGGGATTCGCCTGTCAGGACCTACGCTGGCCTTACCTTCCTTTCGCTTTAGCCGTGCTTCATCTCCCATTATCATGGCCAAGGGGAATCAGGAACATTGGTATAATAACTTCCGTTGGAGTTATAATAATTCATTCAGCAATCGGCGAAAGTGGAGCTATTTATCCTATGAGAATCCTGATAGCCAGGCGACGGATACGCTTCTCTGGGAAGAAGATATCGATGATACACGGACCTGGAATCACAACATGAGCCTTTCAGGGGATACTCAGCTGATGAAGGTGTTGAAATTGGTGGGGTCAGTTTCATATAAGGATGCATGGGCCTTTAAGTACTTTGATCCAATCCTGGACGATAATGGTTTGGCCCTGGTTGACTCAAGCTCAGGGGCTATTGAAACTGCTGAAATAGATGGCTTTATTCGTCGTGGGACTTTTAGCACCAGTGCAAGCCTGAATACCAAACTGTATGGAATATTCCCGGTAAAAATTGGTCCGCTTCAGGCCATACGGCATACTCTGACTCCTTCAATGTCTTTGAGTTATACACCAGATTTTTCAACAGATTTTTGGGGGTATACAGAATCTCTAACCGATACAACGGGTACAGTACAACGATTCGACCGTTTTGCCGGGAGCGACATAGGATCCACACCAAGCAACGAAGCGCTCAGAATGACCTGGCGACTGAACAATGTTTTTGATTACAAATTGTTCCAAAATGATGTTGAAAGTAAGTCTCAGTTCTTCACCTGGAATATGAGTGGATCATATAACTTTAAAGCTGATTCTCTCAAGGCTTCAGATATTTCCAGCAGCATGAAAGTGAATATTGGAAAATCATTCCGACTTAGTCCCAGCATGACTTATGAAGTCTATGAGAGAGACTCAACAGGCACGCATAAGATTGATAAACTCAGATCTCCACGCATGACCCGTGCAGGATTTAGTTTTGGTTTTAGACTTGAAGGCGCTGCCCCAGGGGGCTTACGTTCAGGTCCACGTCAAAAGATCTCGCTTGACAGTTTAGGGGCTGATTCTGCACAAGGGCTTGATGAGGACCTCGGTGGTTTCAAACTTCCAAGGGCTGGCTCGGGTCGCGCAAGGGCTGTCTGGACTGCAAATTTTAGTTTCAGTTATTCATATAGCCATCAAAACCCCCTGGATGAGGCCAAGCAAACTTTTAACCTGGGCACCAACTTAAAGTTCAATCTCTCCGAAAACTGGGCTGTGAACTACAACCCCAGATTCAATCTCATGGATAAAAAACTGGTAAGCGGCTCTGTTGGTGTTACCCGAAAACTGCATTGCTGGAAGATGACAATCTCTTGGACACCCATGGGTAGATGGGGTGGTTTAAACCTGACAATCCGCCCCAATGCTTCACAGCTTCAAGATTTGAAAGTGGAGCATACAGCACATAGAAAATATTAAAAGCTCTATAGTCCATTCTCGATTATTGCTTTAAACACAGGGACATCAGTCCCTAAAAACCTGAAACAGACCTATGCAGAATAGGCGTAGACTTTTTTTTATCCGGGATTACTTTTAGAACAAGCATTTTAAAACCATAATTTCGGAGTGTCTGTTGTCCCAAGTCATTGAGTTAAAATCTCATCCACTGGTATCACACAATTTAGCCATCCTGAGAAGTAAAGACACTGACAGTCAGCGGTTTAGAGAATCAGCTCAACGACTTAGCAATATGGTCCTTATGGCAGCTACTGAATCTTTAAATACTGTTGAACAGACCATCGAAACACCCATGCAAAAAACGACCGAAATGGTATTCGCTGAAGATGTCTGGTTTATCCCTGTTCTAAGAGCAGGTCTGGCCATGGTAGATGTAGGTCTCAGTCTCTTACCGGATGCACATGTAGGTTTTGTGGGTCTATATAGAGATGAAGAGACACTGGAACCACAGCATTACTATAAAAATCTACCGGATTACTCAACAACTGCCCACAGCTGTTTTCTCATGGATCCGATGTTGGCTACCGGCGGAAGTGCGTGTGCGGCGATTGAATTATTAAAATCTCAAGGTGCAACAGATATTAGATTGTTAACCCTGATCTGCGCCCCAGAAGGCATAAAAGAAGTCTTTACAAAGCATCCAGATGTGGGCATTTTTACTGCTTCTGTTGATGAGCGATTAAATGAGGTAGGATACATCGTCCCCGGTCTCGGGGATGCAGGTGACCGATATTTTGGGACTTGAGCTTTTTAGTTCAGCCCAAAAACGGCGGAAGGGAGGACAGTCCGGGCGGACTGCCTCCCCTCCTATCTCGCTAGTGCAGGACAGCGGAGATATCTTCATCAGCTAACTACTCGATAAAGTCGGCCTCGGCGAACTCCTCGATACTGAAATCATTTTCTGGATCAGCGTCCATTTGTAGGATGAATTCCACAACCTTCTTTTGTGCTCCCTCCACCTGCTTGCGAGAAACGGGTCCTTCTTTGGGTTCGTACATAGCCTGCTTCTTTTGAGGCAGGTTCTCCACAACCCTATCGGCTAATTCTTGATCCTGTCCCTTTAGCGCGAGGGCAATATCATCGATATCGAGACTATTGAATACATCTCTAAGGATATTTTCCGGGAGCATTGGCACACTTTCAAAAGTGAAATGATGTTTCTTCACTTCCTTGGCCAGCTCCGGATCTTCCTGGGAGAGATAATCAAGAAATTGTCGTTGTTCTTTTGTGTCCATAGTTCCCAATAGCCCTGCCATTGCCTTGCCGCCACCTTCTGAATACTCAGCCTGGGATGGAATCTGCTTGGCTTTTTCACGGAACTCTGAAGCTACTTCCAGTACGGCTTCCAGCGGAACCTCTTTAATTTTTCCTAGATCAACCATGGCCTCAGTTCGAACCTCAGTTGGGAGTCTCATAAGGAGACGACCCTGCATTTCAGTAGGAATTTGAGCCAGGAGTATAGAAATAGAACGTGTGGGCTCTGATCGGATCAAGTAAGCAAGATGCACTTCTGACATGCCCTCAAGAAAAGCAAAGGGTTGGGAGGTTGAATCCTTGGCCTCAGCAGCAAATTTCTTGGACATGAAGGAGAAATAAAACTCCTCAAGTACCATCTTCTTAAATTCAAAGTGTATGTTTTTAATTTGAGGTACACGTTGACGGACCGCAATAATTTCCTGGTCGGTTAGATTTGGGAACAGCTGTCCTGCGAGACGTGCTCCCAGTATATCAAAAAGAATTGCGGCTTTATCAATACCGGCTAGTTTTTGTTGAGTAGCCATTATTTTTGCCCCTTCTTTTTCTTTTTACCATTTGATTTTTCTTCTTCCTCAGCTTCTTCAGCTTCCTCTTCTGCTTCACCAGTATCCTGTAACCAATCCTTCACAATGCTGGAGGCTGAACCAGGCTTACTTACAGCCAGGGAGACGACTGATTTCTTAATGCTATCCACTTCATCCAATAACTCTGGATCAATTTCCGGTTCAGGGATGAGGTCTTCCTCTGGCTCAGTCTCTTCAACATCAGGGGCTGGTTCTGGCTCAACTGCTGCCTGATCCATATCCTGTGATGGAGGTAATTCCGGCGCTTGACGACGACCACCCATGAGGGCACCGATAATCACGGCCAATCCAACCAATACAGCTGCACCAAGAATGAAAAGCCAGAGAAGATCATCTTCATCTTCAGGCATCATGGTGGCTTGGAGTCTCTGGTTTTCAAGATCGTCCATTTGCTGTTTGAGCCTATCTTCACGATCCTTAATGGCTGTTTTTTCTGCTTCCCTGCGTTTTTGCTCGAGTTCAAGCTTTAAGCGCTGTTCTTCTTCGAGATCAACTGCAGATAGCTGGTCCTTAAGATCTTCGAGTTGTTCAGAGAGGAGGGCTAACCGCAGGGAGTCCTGGCGCAAACGATCCTGTGCCTGTTCCTGCTGAGCCTCAAACAATTGTCGACGTTCCTCAGCGAGACGGTTTTCTTCTTGCTCGCGTAAGTCCCTTAATTCATTCTCACGCTGGCGAATCCGTTCTTCTTCCTGAAGACGAAGTTGTGCCAGTTCAGCTTCGTGTTCCTTCTGCTTATCAGCTTCCTCCTGACGGATACGGGCCATTTCTGCATCACGAGCCTCTTTATTGGCTTGGTCAAGTTTCATCTGCTCCTGCTGAGCTTCTAAATCTTTGATTCGCTGGTTTTCAGTCTCTTCTTTCTGTCGAGCCTCAATTGCTGTCATTTTTTCAGCAATAGATTTCAGGAGAAGCTGTTCTGTGTCAGGCTTGTCATTTGTTGCACCTTGAAAATCAGCAGTCATAACCTGCAATTTGTCACCGCGTTCTCTATTGAAATGAGCTGCTACCATGGTAACAGTGCGAATATTCTCAATAATCTGAGGGGAGATAGGGTCTTCCAGAATGACAGTTAATTCCATTTTGTTAACTCGCAGGCTGGGACCACTTATACTGGCAACTGTATGACGAGACAATTGAGCATTACTACTTCCGGTGTAGCTCACAAGATTCTGGTCGTCTGTATTCTCAGTGACGCTTTGCATGTCTTCTTCCAGAATGACTTCATTCTCTTCAAGTGAAAGACTCGCTTCAGCGGCGATTTCAGATTGAGTCGTATCAGGTATTTCGGCGACTTCGTCCAAATCTTCAGCCGCGGCATAGACAACATCCTCATTGGTATCTTCTTCTACAGGAACTTCTTCCTCATATAATTCAAAACCAGGAGATTGAATTCCAGGGAATCCTGGGATATCAGATGGTACATCAGTTTTTATGGGACGTTTTTTGAGAATAGTCCGTGTCTTTTTTACGCTGGGATTATCACTGTCTTCTCTGGCTGATTGAGTCATACCAGGGGTTCTGTTGAGAGATTGCTTGAAAATTTCCTGTTCAGGACTGACTTTCCCTTTTTCCGAGCCAGGAGCTTCATAAACAGTTGTATATTTTTGAGTTGGTGTTGCTTCCATTACAACATTTACGTTCACAATAAAATTTTCATGGCGTAGGATGCGATAAACAGCATCACTCACACGCTGATGTATGGTATTCTCCAGCAATATCTTTTGTGAGAGCACCTCTTTATTGGTGTCCGGTACTGCAAACACCTGAGAGATCAACATCAGCGAGGTAATAATACTGCCTATAATGATGTGTTTAAATGCTGGATACTTCATATGCTTCTCCTCGTTTCTAGCGCCAGTCCTAATTAACCGATCGTTAGAAATGTTATGTCAACGCGTCTATTTTTCGCTTTATTCGAAGCGTTATCGTTTGCCACCAATGGAACGGTATCACCAAAACCAATGGCTCGGAACTTGTCAGCGGCAATTCCCTGACTGGTTAAATACCTGATCACTGCACTGGACCTGGCAGCCGATAGCTCCCAATTTGAAGGAAACTGACTTGACCGGATTGGGTCATTATCGGTATGTCCCTCTACTGCAATGGCGTATGTCGCCCTTTCCATAGTGCTTACAAGCTTCACCAGAAATGATTTAATTTCTCTGGACAGCGTTGCAGTACCTGAACCAAAGGCTAAATCACTGGCAATCCCCAGGGTAACACCGCGGGCATCCATCGAAACTTTTACCTGACTCTGGAGCTCTTGCTCCACAACTAATTTCTTAACTTCTTTATTGATTTGACTTAAGGATACCTTTTTTGACTTTTTCGTAGATCCTTTTTTCTTATTGGTTGAATTTCCAAACTGTTCCAGCTTGACAGGATCCAGGGTGGACATAGCAAAAAGGAGTACAAAAAAGGTCATGAGCAGGGTCATCATATCAGCAAAGGTGGTTAGCCAACCGCCTTCATCCTGTTCTTGCTTCTTTTTTGGTGCCATGGGCATACTATTTAGTCCTCATATACCCTGTCACGGGGAGCAAGATATGAGTTGAGAAATTCTCTAACCAGAATGGGATGCTTTTTAACCTTGAGCATGACAATCCCATCAATAATCATATTTTGAGTAATATTTCGTTTATCTATTCGAGAGCGTAGCTTCGCAGCAACTGGAAGAAAGAACATATTGGCAAAGAGAGCACCATAAAAGGTTGTTATCAATGCCACACCCATAGCCTGCCCCAGCTTTGCAGCAGGATCATCATCTCCACCATCACCAGCAGGAGCTCCCATGGCAAAAAGCATGGCAACCAGCCCCACCAGGGTTCCAACCATACCAAAGGCTGGGGAGAAAACGCCCATGGTTTTAAATACATTGGCTTCAGCGTCTTCACGTAGTTCTCGGTTCACAACACGGGTTTCCATGATATTGCGGATATCCTCTTCTGGAAGACCATCAACAATCATCTGAACACCATCTTTCATAAACCAATCATTAATCCCATCAGTTGCTTTCTCAAGATCTGCTGTACCTTTTCGGGCAACAGCAGCCAGTTCTACCAATTCACGAAGCGTGTCGCTGTCATTGTGGGTATCACCCTTGAAAACTGCCCAGAGGTTAGTATACAGCGAGAGTACCTCTTTAACAGGGAAGGCCATGGCTGTGGCGGCAATTGTACCCCCCAGCACGATCATGAGCGATTGGATATCCACAAAGGTCATCACACCGTTTGGGAGAGCCTGGGACACACCGAATACGGCATAGCCAATCAAGCCTGAACCGAATAATAATCCTATAATGGTTGCAAAATCCATATGCTAATCCTTTTCCTGTTAATCCCTTGCGGAAACGGCCGAACGCAACCGATTCTCATTTAGAGCACGCAGGATATTACGTACTTCGTCATATCCGGGGTCGATCTGAAGTGCAATATTCCAATTAATAGTTGCTCTATCGATCTGATTAAGCTTGTAATAGATGGACCCCCGTCTGGCATAAGCTAAGGCCAGGTTTGGATTGTATTCCAAGGCTTCGTTGATCTCAATCAGGGCATCATCATATTCTTCATTGTAGAATAAGCGTAATGAGCGTGAGAGGTGTTTCAAAGCCTGGTTGATCTGGGCATCGGAGACGTGGCGTGCCAATTGGAGGGAGGCCACTGAATCTTCCAAGACCTGATTTCTTTGTTCAAGATGTTCTACCATGCGATTGAGGTGTTCAATCTCGGCACTTGACATTCTGAGGGAATCCCTAAGCACCAGCAACTGTCGCTCCTGGGCTTTATGCCAGCTGGAATCTATTACTGTTCGCATGGGTAAACCGTCTTCAGTGACAACACCTGAAACCTTTATACCACCGCGTTGTTTGCTTGCAGCTGACTTGACGCGGGGTAGAAAATAATCGAGTCCGATTCCTATACCGGGTGGGTTGTCGCGATCCTCACCGAGATAGGGTAAGTTTTGCATGTTGGAGAAACCAACATTGATGTGGTATTCCTGGGTCAATGGGACCTTGACTCCAGCGTTGATTCCTACACCATCCCATTCAATGATGAAATCCAGACCACCACGATCAGCCATGATGTTGGTATTAAGCAGAAGACCGAGAAAGAACCCAATGCTATTTGCCTTGGCTGTTTTGGTGGTATCAAAGGGTGTCGCTGTGCTGTCAATAGATAGATCATACTTCCCATAGTTAGAACCATAGCGGCCTGACCCGATACCTAAGTAAGTCTTAAGATTATACTCGGAGAAACTGTTTTCTCGGCTGAGCAGCATATAGTAGGAAAGGTTTCGAACTTTTTCTTCAAGTCCCGCAGAATCAGAAGCTGCGCTGGTAACGCTGATATCATTTACACCAATCCCCACTGCAGTTTCACCGTATGTCAACAGACGGTTCTGAATATGCAGGGCAATATCATTTTCATTGCCTGCTGAACCAGATTGAATGGCAGAGAGTCCAAGTCTGAAATCACGGGTTATATCTGTTTCCAGAAAAGCTCCCTTATTCCAATAGTCTGTTTCGAATGCACCACGTGTGGATTGACTGGCAACACCAATACGCAATAAATAGGATTCATTATACAAACTGGAAGTTGGAATGTGCATCATGGGGCCAGGTCTAGAATAATTCAGGGTCGTTTGACCGAAAACTGACATGCCCGTCGCAACGATAACTAAAATCAGTATATGTTTTAATGTTTTCATATGATGATCTCCAGGATCAGCCTCTCATCTCGTATCATTCCTGCACAAATCGTCTTGCCAGAGTCAAATATTCACTGCCGGGGTGACGGGAAACCAATTCTTGAAAGGCAAGTTTGGCTTCCGGAAGACGATCCTTGTTTTTAAATGCCAGTCCGATCATAACTAAAGCATCGTCCAGCTTATCAGAATTCTCAAAGCGCTGCACCTGTTCAAGGGCACTAATCGCTTCATCATAGAGTCCCTTTTCAAAATAGCAGCGACCTACCCAGTATTGAGCATTCGCACGCATCGTTACATCAACACCGCCTTGAACAATATTGTTAAAATCTTCAATGGCCTGATAGTAAAGTTCCTGGTGGTACTTCGTGAGTCCACTTCTATAGGCGGCCTGCTCTTCACGCTCTGTCAATTTTGGACCAGTATATTGTTGGTTGACAGGTACAGCAGTTACGGCAACATGCTTCCAGGGAGTGTGCAATTCAGCAAAGACGCTGTCCGAGGTCTGAGTTTCCCCGGGTACAAATTCTGGGGTTCTCTTGGCACTTTCCTGTTGACCCACCAAACTGGTAATACGCGTGCTCAGCAGGGCTCGATCTGTTTCCCCAGCGGCTTTTATCTGGGCGATTTCTGCCTGCAGACTATCAATCACATTGGTCTGATATCTCAAACGAATTTCAGTTTCAGCTAATTTGTGCTGATAGCGATTTAACTCTTCTTCGAGCTCCATCTGCTGTCCTAGTAGCTCAGGGGAATCAATAATTTCGGTATCTACATCAGGACTTGTCTGGGTGCTGTCCTCAATTCTCAAGCCAATATCATAGAAGAGACTTCCCTGGCCGACTTGACCAGAAACCGTCAATCCAAACAGGAGCACAATGAGGATGATATATGTGAGATGAGACTTCATGGTTTAGTTCTGGCGATTTCCTTTGAGAAAGTCCTGGGCCTGACTTGACAGCTCGCTGTCTGGATATTCCCTGAGAAAACGTTCCATGTTTTCCCGAGCTTTCATATAACGGCCAAGCTGTTGATAGCTAATGGCAATTTTGAAAAGAGCATGATCACTCTTGTTATTTTCTTTAAAATTGAAAACCTTTTCAAATTCAGTAACAGCTGATTCAAAATCCTCCAGGGAGTAGTAGCATTCACCAATCCAGTATTGTGCATTGTCAGCATAAGCCCCGGTTGGCTCTCTCTGGATAAGGATCCGGAAATCCTGGATGGCTTCAAGAAAGTCATTATTGAAATAGTTGTTAAGGGCATCATTATATGCCATGCGATAATCAGCATTAAAATTATAACCACGAGCCTTGGATGGTGTGTCAATAGCTTTCACGGGCTTCTCTTTGGCAGTCGGAGCCTCTGCTACATGAATGGTTGTCTTCATTTTTACAGGTGTTGGCTTGGTTTCTACTGGCGCTGGCTTTGTTACTACTGATTCCATAACGGTACCAGCGTGGGTTTCCAGGGCAAGTTGCTCGATCTGTATTTCCAGGGAATCATTTAAGAGCAGCAAATTTTTCATTCCCTCTTTCAGCGAGTCAATTTCCCTGATCAAGACATAAATATTGCCCCTGAGATTGATTATATCTGGATCACGAGGAGTAGCAACAACTTCAATAACTGGTTGCTCAGCTTTTTCGTCCAGTTTGGTTTGGTAGACTGCAATTTGTGTATCCATGGCAGCAATACTGGCTCTGAGAAGTTCAACTTCTTCTCGAGATTCACGGAGCTTAACTACTTCAGCAGAAAGGGCCTTCATCTGGGATTGCAGTTTCATCTGCTCAATACTTGGAGCAGGTGTGGCTGGCTCTTTTGGCGTACATGCCATGAGTCCCAGAAAGGTTGCCAGGGAAAGGGATATTATGAGTGATCGTCTAGATGTCATGCTCTTCCCAGTCGAGTGAATAACTATAGCCTATAAACGAGCCAAATGAGTTGGGCACATAAAGTTCAAATTCACCACTGGCACCAGGGAATAACGAGGTGTCAGTATTAACGCCACTGGAGAATACATGGTGGGAGCCCTTGACAAAGGCTGTCAGCTCTCGTGTATCACCACTCCAGTTAATCCTGAATAGAAAGTTTACTTTAACAAAGTCTGCACGACGACCGCCAATATTTTTGACTACACCAGAAAGAATGGTGTTTCCAGTTCGATCCTTGCGCTCTTTGATGCTTCCAGACAATACGACGTTTCCAGTATACTTGCTGTCGCGAGCATCACCTTTGACATCCTGTGTTCCAGCCATGTTGGCCCGATCGCCATTTATGTTCATGGGTGCACCACCGCGGGCAGGATCTCCAGACGCAACTGCAGGAGCATCATCTGATGTAGGTATGTTATCGACAATGCGTAAAACTTGATCGCGGGAGACTGAAAGCACACCGATAAGAGTTTTGACCTGGATATTATCTTTGTCCTGATCAATGACATCACCAAACAACTTGGTGCCGTTCTCTAAATGTACTTCTTTACTATATATGCTTAATGGATTGGTCCAGACTTCACTTTGAGTTTGAAGTTCAGTCAATTTCTTTTTGACATATTTTAATTCAGCTGCCAGACGTTTGACTTCATAGTTGATTTCGCTTGTGACAAAATCAGCCGATTCGCCAGAATCCGGTTTTTTATTTCTTAGTTGATCAAGATTATAGATCAAGTTATCAGCTTTTTCACCACTCTGCCAGGCAGACTCATCAGTGCCCTGAGGATCTACACCTGCAGATTCAGCACGGTTTGTTGAATCACCTTGTGCTGACGATTTGTCCCAGGATTCTTCTTCCGGTTTTGATTTTCCACCGAACATTGAGCACTGTACAAATGTCAGGGTTAGAGCCAATAACAGTACTTGTAAGCTGTATCGCTTCATACGCAGCCTCTTCCGACTTAACATCGCTTCCAATTTTATGCGGAGTGTAACCTGTCCTGCACCGCATTCGTATAGAATTTAGGGAGCTAATAAAATCTTGTCAAGAAAATACAACTGTTTTTTAGGCACTTATAGCAACTACTTAAGAAAATGCTTTAAGTGATACTACATATTGTGGTTTTAAATGAGGGGCTTTCCGTATCTTGTGGAAAAAAACGGTCAAAAAGGTAGGTTTTGAACAAAAAAATCAATGGTTTAGACGATTTTTGTCATTTTTTAGCAAAATTTTTGCCAGGGCGAGGGCAGGCGACGAACTCAGTAATGTGGGGATAGATTCAAGGGCTTTTCGGTACGGTGTCCATGAAGCAGTTTTTAGGGCATCTTCCATCATAAGCCATTGGAATGCATCATGTTCATGACTGAGCTCAGGGTCTTTTTGCTCGACTTCAGCCATAAATGAAGGGATATGAATGACCTCATCTGTGCGGTGCAGGTAATATGTTGAGACATGATCGAGTGCGTAGAAATGGTCAGGAACAAGACCTGTCTCTTCCTCCAGTTCACGTAAACCTGCCTGCCAGGCTGGTTCATCAGGTTTGATTTTACCTGCTACAGGCTGCCAGATACCAGGATAACTATTTTCTGGCGCACGTCTCAGTAACAGAAAGTGTAAGCCTTCTTTTGATTGTGAGAATGGAAAAACATCGATGTATTTCATCTTCTAATCTACTTTATTCCTGAGGAACCTTTTGAAAAATAACTACTGAATCACTGATGAATTCAAGCTGTGCGGTCCACCGTTTGGCCAGCCAGGTCATTGTCTCGGGCGCAAAAAAAACGACATGTGTTTCATCCTTGATGTAATGCCATGAACTAAAATCCTGATCGGGTAAATTTAAGCTGGTCATAATCCCAAGATATCCCTGTGGTCGCAATTGGGACCATAGACGATCAAGCTCTCCAAGAGGTTTATGGAGATGTTCAACGACCTCAGTAGCCGTGATGAAGTCATATGTATTATTGAATACTTCGTCTCTCGGAGAGTAGAAGCTATCGAAGATGGCCATTGAATGTCCCTGCTCCTCGAACATTTGTTTTAGCAAAGGTCCGGGACCAGAACCAAAATCAAGACCACTGGAGTTTTCAGAAATGCGATCAAGCATGGGGATACTCATTTTTTGGAGAAAGCTGCGATAACGTGGGTCATCAAGATTATTCTGATGAAATTCATAGCGCTTAAATTCCTCATCTCGACTCAGACGAGAGTCTGGATGCGCAAAAACAAGATCACATACTGAACAGTGAAGGTACTCTCGGAAGTTATCAGAAAAATACTCAGCACTCTTTGGGTTTGAGCAAAGTGGGCAATGTGGAGTCATCATAATCTGTTAAAAAACAAGCGGGGAAAAATATCCCCGCCTGTAAAGTTGCTCAATGTCGATTTGATTACCTAGAAAGGTAATGGCTCGTCATCTTCTCCACCAAAAGGGTTGCCACTAGGGGCTTGACCACCACCTGAGGGAGCGCCACCACCATAACTGCCACCCTGGTTCTGGTTTTGCTGACCGCCACCTGATCTGGATTTTCCTCCGACAGGAGTGACCACATCAGCGACTACTTCAGTCGTGTACTTCTTTACACCTTCCTTGTCTTCCCAAGAGCGAGTCTGGAGACGACCTTCGATGTATACGGTAGAACCTTTGCCTAGATAATTGGATACAAACTCAGCCGTTTTTCCAAAAACGACAACTCGATGCCATTCGGTTGTATCGTTGTAATTACCTGATTGATCCTTTCTAGACTCTGTGGTTGCAATACTAACATTAGCTACTGCTACTCCACTTGGAGTATATTTCAATTCAACATCCTGACCCATATTTCCAACAAGTATTGCTTTATTAACACTATTCTTTTGCATGTTTCCTCCACTTGACCCCGCCGGGTCGTTCAAATATGACGATTAATCTAATTAAATATTAATGGAACTGATCCACTTTTCTAAATCAGCGATAATCCAACCCTCAATGCTATAGCCCCTGTGCTTCAGGGCAATCGCTTCCCAGACGCCACCCGTGACATGAGCCCAAGGCTCCTTGAAATTATTAAGGTCCTCATCCTCCCCCAACACTGCAATTATACCTTCGCTATCTTCATAAACAGAGGACATGTCAGGAAACCTGGGCCCTTTAGTCAGGTCAACCGGACCAATCAGGGGATTTTCCCGAGACAAATTCATATGGTCCCTTACAAGTTGATTTAAAACAATGTGGTGCACTCCTTTATAGAGGAGATAGACCTGTCGATCAGCTTGGTTGTCCAGGTCGGCTACCTGTTTTCTGCAGATCGATAAGTCATTTGAATAAGAGACTATTTTTTTGTCTGGAAAGGCTTGCTCCAATCGATCCTGGAATTCAGGAGCACAGAAAATGATGTCGCTTTCAATCATTCCTGAGTGAGTCCTCACTATCCGTAATATGGATATCCGGTTCGTCATGATCTGGTGGCAAATCATCAATGATGAGATCATTTTTTGAAAAGTCCACGATACGTTCATCGCCTAATCGTGTAGCCCCAGCAAGGCTTTCTTGTTCATCCTTGTTTGAGAATTCTTCCTCAAGGACTTCCAGATTAGATCGAAGACTGCTCTTTAATTTTGTGAGCATAGCATCCCGTTGAGCTTGCAACGATCGAATGTCATTCTGAATCTGAGAAATATCCTGGTGAGCTGAAAAAAGCAGCGCTTCTTTTTCAGTATTGGCCTTGCGAATGATCGTATCAGCTTCGTTTTGGGCGTTTTTTAATGTTTCTTGTGCGGTCTTCTGTGCCAGGAGTAAAGTCTCCTTCAAGCTATCCTCTACATTCATGTAAGTCGTGAGCGCAAGACGGGCTTCCTTGTTTTCAGAATGGATATCATTTGATTCTCTGATCAGTGTTTCTAGTTCATCTGCAACGGTTTCAAGAAAATCGTTGACTTGATCCTTACTATAACCTAGAGGAGACTGCTTGAATTCCAGGTCTCGTATATCTTGTGGGGTCAATCGTCCCATATTTGCCTCCTCATTTAATATTCTCTAGCTCCAAATAAGGCTGTTCCCACTCGAATATGGGTTGCACCCTCTTCAATCGCGATTTTAAAATCACTGGACATGCCCATGGAGAGCATGGCTGTCTTCCCACTCGTTCCCACCTGTTTTACGACCTGCTCATGAATGAGATTCATCTCTCTGAAGGCTTGTCGAATACGGTCAATGTCGTTAGTGAGAGGACCAATAGTCATTAAGCCTTGAAACTCAAGATTTGGTTTCTCAGCACAATAGGCCGCAAGTTCCAGCGCTTGAATAGGCTCAACACCTTCCTTGTTGGCTTCACCTGAGATATTGATTTCCACAAGAACAGGTATCGTCAGTTTTTGCGAACCAAATCGATGATCAACAGCATCAGCGATACGGGTGGAGTCAATAGTATGGATGATATCAACCCGCCTAGGCAGATATTTGACTTTGTTGCTCTGGATATGACCGATGAAATGTCTGACGATGCCATCTGGATTGAACCCGGGAAATTTATCACGAACTTCCTGGGCTCGATTTTCTCCAAAATCACGTAAGCCAGCATCATAAGCCTGCTGCATGTCATCCACAGGTTTTCGCTTACTGACACCAATCAGAGTGATGTCCTCTGGGTTTCGGCCAACACCATGAGCAGCCTCAGCTACTTCATGGTGAATCTGGCTTAGCCGTTCAGCAAAGGTACCCATGGAACGACTCCCTTATTCAGCTGGCGGTGTTTCTCCCTCACCGTCAAAGATATCTTTTTGTTCGGCTTCTGGAGCTTCACCACCGGCGAGTTCATTCTCAGAAGGATCTTTTTCTTCCTGAACTCGAGTTACAGCAGCAATAGAATCACCTTCATCCAGGCGGATCAACTTGACCCCTTGAGTATTCCTGCCAATACTACGTATGGAGGAAACAGGTTGACGGATGAGCACACCACGACTGGTGATAATCATCAGATCGTCATTATCCACTACTTCCAGGAGTGAAACCATGCTACCAACTTTTGGTGTGGTTTTAATCGTAATGATACCTTTGCCAGCACGATTTTGGACACGGTAGTTAATTACTTCTGTCCGCTTGCCAAATCCATGCTCGGATACAGCGAGTACCGTACCCTCACGACGAACCACGATCATACCTACTACCTGGTCATCATCTCCCTTGAGCTCGATACCCTTGACACCCATAGTCTTGCGACCTGTTGGACGGATATTGGTCTCACTAAAGCGGATTGACATACCATTTCTTGTACCAAGGATGATGTCATTTTCACCAGAGGTGATCTGAGCGTCAATGAGGTGATCATCTTCACGAATATCAATGGCGAAAATACCACCCTTCATGGGACGGCTATAGGCCGTAAGGGCAGTTTTTTTGACAAGTCCCTTAGCAGTGGCCATGGTAATAAAGAGATCCTCTGTGTACTCTCTTACAGCAATGTAAGCTTTGACACTTTCCCCCTGGTCTACACGCAAGAGGTTGATCAAGGCGCGCCCTCGAGTGGCTTTACCCGCCTGAGGAATTTCATGAACCCGTAACCAATGACATTTTCCACGATCTGTAAAGAACAGGATGTAGTCATGAGTAGATGCAGTAAACAGATGCTCGATAAAGTCCTCATCCCTGGCTTTTGCCCCGGCTGAGCCTCTCCCACCTCTATGCTGACGACGATACCCACTCACAGGATATCGTTTGATAAAACCATTGTGAGTAATGGTGATTACCATCTCCTCTTCGGCAATCATATCTTCGATGGTGAAATCCTTGGCATCAAAGACGATTTCAGTTCGACGCTCGTCACCATAACGTTCCTGAACTTCTCTTAGCTCAGTCTTGATGATTTCCATGCGGAGACCAACATTGTTGAGAATCTCATTCAGCCGGGCAATAATCTTGAGAACTTCAGTATATTCATCTATGATCTTCTGACGTTCCAGTCCGGTAAGTTTCTGAAGGCGCATGTCCAGGATAGCCTGGGCCTGAATCTCTGACAGACCAAATTTGGATACCAGAGCAGCTTTAGCTTCAGGTGGATTTTTGGAACCACGAATGGTCTTGATAATGGCATCAAGGTTATCAAGAGCGATTTTTAAACCCTCTAAAATATGGGCTCTGGCTTCGGCTTCTTTGAGTTCATATTGGGTACGTTTTACCACTACTTCATGACGGAACTTAATGAATTCCTGGATGACCTCTTTCAGCGTCAATACCTTCGGCAAGCCATCAACCAGCGCCAGCATAATAACACCAAAAGTATCCTGCATCTGGGTATGCTTATAGAGCATGTTCAGTACGACTTCTGGCACGACATCACGCTTCAGCTCGATGACCAGTCTGATTCCATCTTTATCTGATTCATCTCGAATATCAGAGATGCCCTCGACCTTTTTGGTGCGCACCAGCATGACGATCTTTTCAATAAGCGATGACTTATTGACCATATAGGGAATTTCTGAAATGACGAGGCTGAAGCGGCCGTTCTTGTGTTCCTCAATGTTGGCGCGAGCCCTTACAGTGATTTTTCCACGACCAGTTTCATAAGCTTCCCGGATTCCAGATGCACCGTAGATGATGGCAGCTGTTGGGAAATCAGGTCCTTTGACATGCTCCATGAGCTCAGGAACGGTGATCTCAGGATTATCAATTTGAGCCACGATGGCATCCACCACCTCGTTCATATTGTGAGGAGGAATATTGGTAGCCATACCAACGGCAATACCACTGGAGCCGTTAAGCAGCAGGTTCGGTATAACCGCAGCTAAAACTGATGGTTCTTTGAGACTTTCATCAAAGTTGGGTGTAAACGATACAGTTTCTTTTTCAAGATCCTTGAGCATTTCACTGGAAATACGTTTCATGCGGGCTTCTGTATAACGCATGGCAGCAGCACTATCACCATCAATGGACCCGAAGTTACCCTGGCCGTCCACTAAGGGGTAGCGCAGAGAGAATTCCTGTGTCATACGCACCATGGAATCATACACAGCTGAATCACCATGAGGGTGATACTTACCCATGACGTCTCCAACAATACGTGCACTTTTACGATATGCTCTATTATAGCCAACACCCAACTCCATCATTCCATAAAGGATTCGGCGGTGAACGGGCTTTAAGCCGTCCCGGACATCAGGAAGGGCACGTGACACAATCACCGACATGGAGTAATCCATATAGGATTTTTTCATTTCCTCTTCGATCGATGTGTTCAGGATGTTTTGTCTCTGAATCTCCAACTCAATACCTCTTTATTTCTAGCTTCATTAATTCTTATTTAGGTGTCTCCTTCGAGAGCCTCAGGAAGACACAATGCGTGTCATACTGAGCTTGTCGAAGTGCGACACGCGTCTAGACATCAATATTCGTTACATACTTCGCGTGGGACTGAATAAACTCACGACGTGGTTCAACCACATCACCCATAAGGGTTGAGAAAATTCTGTCTGCAGCTGCGGCATCGTCCAGATTAACACGCATCATGGTTCGAGTTTCAGGATCCATGGTCGTATTCCAAAGTTGGTCAGGATTCATTTCTCCCAAACCTTTGTAGCGTTGGATTTTTGCACGATTTGGATCCCCACCATCTGTCAGTTTCTTGATGGCGACATCTCTTTCATCATCATCGAAACAGTATTTTTCCTTTTTACCCACACTCACCCGATAAAGAGGTGGCATGGCGATGAAGACATGACCGTTGATGATTAGATCAGGTAAATATCTGAACAGAAAGGTCAACAGGAGGGTACGAATATGTGCGCCATCTACATCGGCATCAGTCATGATGACTATCTTATGATAACGCAGCTTTTCAATATCGAAATCATCCTTAAAACCAGTTCCAAATGCCGTGATCATCATCCTGATTTCATTGTTACCCAGAATTTTGTCGATACGTGCTTTTTCAGAGTTAATGATCTTACCACGCAAGGGCAGAATAGCCTGATAGCGACGATCACGACCCTGTTTGGCTGAGCCACCGGCAGAATCTCCCTCAACCAGATAAATTTCACAAAGAGAGGGATCTTTTGTTGAACAGTCCGCCAACTTCCCAGGCAAATCACCACTTTCCAGGGCGCTTTTGCGTCGAGTTAATTCACGGGCCTTGCGAGCTGCATCCCGGGCTTGAGCAGCCATGAGGCTTTTTTCTATCACGCGCTTGGCAATGGCTGGGTGTTGTTCCATAAACTCATTAAGCTGGTCACTAACGAATGAGTCTACAATTCCTTTGATATCACCATTACCCAGTTTGGTTTTGGTCTGACCCTCAAACTGTGGTTCAGCTACCTTAATGGAGATTACACAAGTCAATCCTTCACGAACATCATCCCCACTCAATGTGGTGTTGGTCTTTTTGAAAAGATTGTTCCGTGTGGCGTAGTTGTTTAAGGTTCGCGTAAGCGCAGTCCTGAGCCCGGAGAGGTGTGTACCACCTTCAATGGTGTTGATATTGTTTACATAACTGAGAATATTCTCACTGTAACTATCATTATACTGAAAAGCCACATCGATGGGGACGTCATCCTTTTCACCATCAAAGGCAACAACCTGAGGATGTAGGGGGTGTTTGTTTTCATTTAAATAGTCAATGAATTGTTTTAATCCACCCTTGTAAAGATATGTCTCAGAGCGTAGTTCGTCTTCACGCTCATCACTCATATGAATAGTTAAGCCCTTGTTCAGAAAGGCCAGCTCGCGGATACGATCTTCCAGAACATCCCAATCAAACACTTTATGTGAAAAGATGGTATCATCAGCCTTGAAGGTGACTTTGGTACCACGTTTTTTGGTCTTTCCCGTGATTTCCATACCCTGGGTCATGATACCCTGGGCAAACTTTACTTCATGAATGGATTTGTTTCGGTAGACCTCTACATCCAGGTACTCTGCCAGTGCATTTACGACGGACACACCGACACCGTGAAGACCACCAGAAACTTTATAAGAATCCTTGTCAAATTTCCCGCCCGCATGGAGAGAGGTCATAACTACTTCCAGAGCAGAACGACCTTCATCTTTGTGCATATCTACAGGAATTCCACGACCATTATCTTCAACAGTAATGGTTTCACCCTTGCCTATGGTTACATGGACGGTATCACAATGACCCGCCAGAGCCTCATCGATGGAGTTATCAACTACCTCATAAACCAGGTGGTGAAGACCACGCTTACCCACATCACCAATATACATTGCAGGGCGTTTGCGTACGGCTTCAAGACCTTTGAGAACGGTAATGGATTCTGCGCTATAACCTTTTGCTGCAGGATTTGTTTGTTTGTCACTCATGTAAACTTGATATCCTTAACTACGTTTTTTGTTAATGCTTCATTAACACTGTTTATCAAACTACTCTTCATAAATACGAGTTCATTCCGCCAAACCGGTGAACTGACTTTCACATAAAGCACACCATTTTCAATACGATCAGCCTCGCTAATTTGTGCGATTCTTTCTCCTACGATCTCGGCCCACTGGGAAACAGCCATATTCTGCTGGATCGCTTTATCAATACCCAGGTCACGAAAGAGCTGAGTAAATACATTTCCAATCTGTTGCGCCTTAGCCATTGGCCTGCATCTTCCCGGCATCAATGATTTGGAGGGTGTCACCTTCGAGTTCAAGACCATGATGTCTTAGGTCTGCAAGATCTGTGGCTGTGATAAATATCTGATGTCCACCCTTAAGACTCTCTACAATCATTGTGCTCCGCTTTACATCAAGTTCAGCGAAAAGGTCATCCAGTAAGAAAACTGGCGGTTCGCCAAGAAAAGTTTCCAGGAAACGCCCCTCAGCAAATTTGATGGCTACCAAAACCAGCTTGTGCTCCCCCTGAGAGCCAAATTTCCGCAAATCCTTGGTGTTGAGGTAAAAAGTGAACAGATCTCTGTGAGGTCCACGCGTAGTGGTCCCCTTGCGCATATCCTCAGCCAGAGAATCCTGATATGCATTTCTGTACAGACCTTCCAGCTCACCAGCTGTTGATCTAACGTTTGAGATAAAGGCCATTTTCAAGGATTTTTCATCTTCTAACTCTGCATAAGCGGCAAAGAGGAGTTTTTTAAACTCGGCGATATGCTTACTGCGGGCTTCATGGAGCTGTGCTGAAATTTTGGCGCGCTGATCATCCAGGGTGGACATTTGAATTCGATCAATGGGGGTTCCATCATTGGCATAGCTGTGAAGTAAAGCATTGCGTTGCTTAAGGATGCGGGCGTAAGTCTGCAGGTTTTCAAGATATACTGCATCAACCTGAGAAAGAAGTTTGTTAAAGAACAGACGTCTGATTTCCGGGGAACCGAAGGTCAACTCGCTGTCTTCAGGTGTGAGAGAAACCAATGGAAACCTACCAATAATCTGTGCACGACTTGTGAGATTTTTGCTGTTTACACTCACCAATTTTTTGCGAGCAGATTCGACCTTGAGTCGGACTTCATGATCATTCTCCTGATGGTCAGTAAAGACACCCTTTAATTGATAGCCGACCTGACCGTGCCTGGACAAGTCCGCATCCAGTCGGGTTTTAAAACTACGGGTGTAGGCAAGACTGTGGATGGCTTCCAGAATAGTGGTTTTTCCGGCACCATTTTCTCCATGGAGAATGTTGGTGAACGCACCAAAATCCATGGATGCCAGCTCGTATTTACGAAAGTCAATCATCGTAAGCGACTTAATCAGCATACCCGAATTATGGATGTGGTTTTAGCGTTAATCATCACGTATGAATTCAATACCTTATCTTTGCCAGCTATCAAACCGGTCAATTTTTCCCATGTTTTCGAATCAGTTTGACGACCGGCTGTCCTGCCAAGATACCTGTCTATCCCTGAAGCCTGATGGGCATCAGGAGCATTACTAATTCTTCTTTTTCTGCCTGTACCTCTGGCAGGATTAATCCAGGACCAATTTCAGAACCCAGTCTGAAGACGACACGATCCGTTTCAACATTTTTGAGCATATCTTTGAGATAAATTGAATTGTAACCCAATGTCAGCTCTTCACCATCATAGTCGGACAGAACTTGCTCTTTCGCACTGGTGCTGGCCTCAGGATCCTCAGTAAATACTTCAATATATCCAGGGTGCAGTTTTAGGGCTACCTGATGGGTTGTACGGTTCGAGAAAATGGACACACGCCGAACGGTGGTAACCAGGTCTTTGCTGGAAAGCGTAACCGTCTTATCATTGGTTGAAGGAATAACACTTCCGTAATCTGGGTATTGCTCGTCAATGAGGCGGCTGAAAATTGTGGCCGTCTCTGTGGCAACACTGATATACTTTTCCCCGACAGAAAGATTGATAGTGTCACCGTCATCCAGGAATGACTGGATCAACGATAAAAATTTAGGTGGAACGATGATATTGGCTTCAAAATCAGCTGAGACAAAATCACGGTTGGTATATTTCACCAATCGATGACCATCAGTGGCAACAGCTCGAATTTCGTTATTCTTTAATTCAAAGAGAACCCCAAGAAGAGCAGGTTTTAACTCATCCTTTGAAACAGCAAATACGGTTTTTTCTACCGTTCGTTTTAAAACTTTTGATTTAATTTCGAGACTTTGAGCTGGACCTAATTCAGGGGCATCTGGGAAATCCAGAGCAGGACGACCAACGATCTTATAGGTACCAGCCGTGGTGGTTAGTGTAACGCGGCTATCATCTGACCAGGCAAAGGTGAGTTCAGTATCTGGCAATTCACCGGTGATTTCCTGGAGCAGGCGAACGGGCAGAGCCACAGCTCCTTCATCTTCTCCGAGGACATTCAGGTTTAGAGTATAAGTGATTTCGATATCAGTACTGCGCATGGAGAGAACATTCCCCTTCACGGTGAAGAGAATGTGGTTGAGAATGGGCATGGTTGATCGGGTAGGGCTTACGCGAGCCACCTTCTGCAAGCCGTGTAAAAGGGTTGACGAGTCAACGGTAAATTGCATGGTTTTGATCTCCGAATGTCGGGTTATTCACTGTCCTTTATAAAGCAAACCAAACTAAACTTGGAACTGAGCAATTCAAAGCTTGAACCTGTACAAATTAGCTGGTAATAGTAGTTTTTCGCCCAAAACACCCCTTTAAAGGCCGTGAAATGACATGAGGCAGGACTAACCCAGGGTAAAAACGCAATTTTGAGTGAAATATTCTTATTCACTGGAGTCCCCATCCTGGGAGGGAAGTACTCCTTGTTGAGGTCCAATCATGGCCTAGTTTTGTAGCATCAATATGTGAACGCAATAAATGGGGTGGTTTCTGAAAAATTTTATCGCGCGATGGTTTATCAATAACCCAATCCGATTCAGACTCTTTCTGGTTTTTGCAGGTATCCTGGCTGGCGTGTCACACCCATGGTTTAAAACTGAAATCACAGCAGAATTATCTAATGCCAGAATGATGTTCATGCTGGGCTTTTCCACGATGACTTTTACGTTTATGCTCACCTTATATCGAATGCTTCAAAAACTTTTCCGAAGGGGTGTTGAAGTTGAAGGTCAAAAGGTAGACTTTGATGAGCGAACCATGGTGAGAACTGCAGGCATCTTTTGGTTTATTCCTTTTGGTCTAACCCTGCAGGTGTCAACCTTCAGCTCTGCTGCATCTGACCCATATTTTGGCAGAGTTATGATTATTCAGGGACTGGCTATCGCCCTCGGTGCCTGGATATCTCAGATTATTAAGAAGTAGCCAGGTTTAGTGTCATATTATGAAGGAGGGGATTGTAGTTGAAGCTCTTTAGATATATTGTTTTGCTGACTGTTATCTCTTCCTTGTTTGCTGAGAATTCATCAAAAAGTCAATCAGCTGCCATAATTTCACATTCAACCGATATGCTATTCCCCGTATACGATAAAGCGTTGATTGGTTTCATTGATTCGACAGGGTCATTCAGAATGAAGCCACAATTCTCAATCCTTTTTAATGATTCCACTACTCGATATATAGAGTTTACCAGTTGGATTAAAATGCCTTCAGTCCTCCCATTTCACTTCAGAGAGGGTAAGCTGATTCTGAGCCAATCAGAGGTATACTCGTTGTTTAAACAAGGTAATCATTACTCGATAATCAATGAAGCGGGCCAGGTTGAAAGGAAAATGATATGTGAATGGGCAGGTGATTTTTTCCAGGGCTATGCACAAGTTTGTCAGGCGAAAACATTTCTCGGTATTAAGATAGGAGAGAAATGGGGTGCGATTGGTCTCGATGGAGAGATGCGGATAAAACCGCAGTTTGATTATCTCGGTCCATTTTCTGAGGGGCTGGCTGTTGCACGAAAAAATCAACTTTTTGGATTTATAGATACCTCTGGTGCCTGGCAAATCCCGCCTAAATTTCAAGAATGTCAGCCCTTTCAGGAAGGGTTGGCAGCAATATCGGTTGATGGAAAATGGAGATACATAAATAAGCAGGGCAAACAGAAAATTGAAATAGATGCTGACAGGGTCTGGGCTTTTACCCAGGGGCGGGCTAGAGTGAGTGTTAAGGGAAAGTATGGATTTATAGATACTGTTGGTGCATATGTAGTAAGTCCAGCATTTGATTTTGCCCTGGATTATCAAGAAGGACTGAGTTGTGTCTCAAAAGATAGTAGTGGTGGATACATTGATCTGAATGGGGAGTGGGTGATCAATCTCCAGTACGAAAATGTAGGCTCCTTTTCCCAGGGTATTGCTGCAGTTAAAGTGAGTGGGTTGTGGGGTTATATTAATCGGCAGAATGAGATGATCATTGATCCCCAATATCAATTGGCTTTCCCTTTTCAGGGAGGTTTAAGCATTGTCTGGGATAATTATCAGCCAATCTATATTAACACATCAGGTGAAAAAATATCGGCTCTGTATCTAGATGTATCCCCCAACACAAATTTATTGAAGCGCTGGTTTAAATCCTCAAGAACCATATAAAACAGCTTCTCCTCTTTCCAAGCGGCATTGTGGGTATTATTTTTCCTCCGTTAACCCCAAACCTTGAATAACCTTTTCTTTTATTCCAAAGCAGTCACATTTTATAAGATGGAAAAAGCCATGTATGTAGAAATTGTTTTTCCCCTGAGTCTTGATCAAGCCTTTACCTATTCGGTTCCAGAAGAGCTGAACGATGTCGTTCAAATTGGTCAGCGTGTGATTGCGTCTCTGGGTCGACGCAAACAACAGGGTATGATCATTGGCATCAATTCGGATCCCCCGGCAGATTTCACAGGTAAGCTTAAAACCTTCGAAAATATTGTAGATCCCATTCCTGTTTTTGATCACCACCTCATCAATCTTCTCAATTGGATGAGTCGTTATTATTTCACACCTCTGGGCAAGGTTATACAGTCTGCAATCCCCTCTGATGCGCGCATGAAAAAAGAGGTCATTATCCAGGCCACTGCTCTCCTACATGGTGTGGACGAGTTTAGTAAATTCATAAAAGCCAAGGGTCTTGTTCGCCTATCAGCACTGAAGCGAAAATTCGGTGCAGACCTGGCTGTGAACCAGATTTCCCGCCTACAACGTCAGGGCCTTTTGGAGCTGGAAAACGAATTTGGATTCAAAGGGAAGAGAGCCTCAAGCTACCTTGTTATTCCAGACCTGGGTCGGGATTCAGAAATTCCTACCAATGCGCGGGCCCAGCAAAAAGCCTTTGACATTCTCAACGATTATCCTGATGGGATACCCCTGGATAAGCTTCGGGATGAGTATGAGGTTTACCGACCCATCATCCACAAACTGGCCGACCGTGGGTTAGTAACCTTGCAGGAAATTGAACTTGATATAGATCCATTGAAAGATTATCACCGGCCACCCCCGAAAAAGGTTGAGCTAAACCACGAACAGAGCATTGCACTTAATGAGGTGACTCGCTCTCTGAATGATCGTGTCTTTACACCCTATTTGTTATTTGGTGTTGCAGGGAGTGGTAAGACAGAAGTTTACCTGAACGCTACAGCCCACGCCTTGGAACAAGGTCGTTCAGTGATTGTATTGGTCCCTGAAATTGCCCTGGCACCTCAAATAGCTTATCGCTTTCAGTCGCGCTTTGGAAATGTTGTAGCTCTCTGGCATTCGGGTCTCAAGGGTGCAGAGAGACTCTGGACTTGGCAACAGATCCAGAAAAACAATTTTACGATTGTGGTTGGCGCCCGATCGGCAGTTTTAACCCCCTTGAAGGATCTGGGTCTCATCATAGTGGATGAGGAGCAGGAGAATAGCTATAAACAGCAGGATAGTGAACCTCGCTATCATGCACGTGATGTGGCTCTGGTACGCGGCCAGGAAGAGAAAGCTGTGGTCCTCTTGGGCTCAGCTACACCTTCGCTCGAAACCTATTACAATCTGACCACAAATCGCTATAAGGGTCTTCATCTTACCAAACGGTGGGAGAAAGCTAAACCACCTTTGGTTGATCTCATCGATATGAGTGCTGAGAGGGAGGAATCTCGCGATTATTCCAACCCCTTTTCCAGAAAACTTGTTGCTGCTATTCGAGAGACCCTCGAGAATGAGAAGCAGGTCATTTTATTCCAAAATCGACGAGGCTATGCGCCCATTCTTACCTGTAAAGATTGTAACTGGACCATGGCTTGCCCACATGATGATATGTCCCTGACTTATCACAAAATTGGGAATAAGATGCGTTGCCATTTTTGCGAATTTGAAGCTCCAACTCCTGCGAGTTGTCCAGAATGTCGATCCCTGGATTTGAAATTTGGTGGAATGGGCACCCAACTGGTTGAGGAAGCCCTGGAAACTCAGTTCCCCGATGTACCAGTTTGCCGTATGGATATGGATACTACGCGGGGTAAGGGTGCTCACACCAAATTGCTTGGTGATTTTGCCAGAGGTGAGTACAAAATCCTACTTGGGACCCAGATGATTGCCAAGGGGTTGGACTTTGAAAATGTCACCCTGGTAGGAGTGATTAACGCCGACTCAGGTTTGCATTTTCCAGATTTCAGGTCCCGAGAGAAAACCTTTCAACTTGTCTATCAGGTTTCAGGTAGATCAGGGCGTGGTGAGTTCCCTGGTCGTGTTGTTGTCCAGAGCTGGATGCCTGACGATATTTCCATTCAATGTGCCACCAGGAGTGATGTCAAACTCTTCTATAACGGAGAGCTAAATGATCGGGACCAGCTCCAGTACCCTCCCTTCTCTAGAATGATATCCTTCGGGTTTCAAGGACGCTCCAGGGATGCCGTGATGCGCCTGGCAGAGCGTGCTTCAGAACCATTCAGAAATCAGAAAATTATTAAACAGTTAGGACCTGCACCTGCTATGATGGAAAAAAGCCACATGGGGTATCACTGGAAGCTTGTACTCAAGACTTCTAAATCAGATGATCCTAGTGGGGGTGCCTTGCGAAAGGCTGCAGCCCATGTACTCCAAAATACCCAGGATAAATATGTTCGAGTAACTGTCGATGTGGACCCATATCAAATTCTTTAACAGAAGCCGCAACCTTGTACTCGTTATTCTTACGGTACTCCTTTCAATAGTACCTCTTTCGGGTGAAGCCCTGATGCTGAAATCAGGCAAACTTACTCTCATGAGTGATAAGGGTGACTCAACCCTTCTGCGTAATGCGCTAGAACAAATCCGTGAGGAACAACAATATTACCAGGCCCTGTTTGGGTTGAGTCTCAAAAGTGAATTGGAAATACGATTTTACTATAATCCTGATAAAGTGGGATCCCGTCTGCACAGCGTTCCATATTGGAGTGCAGGGATCGCCAGAGCGGGGTCAGAAATTTTGATTTATGGGAGAAACCGAAATCAATGGCTCTCAACCTTGAAACACGAGTTGTTTCATGCTCTTCTTGGGCAAAATGAAGTGAGTGTGCCTGTCTGGTTGAACGAAGGTCTTGCACAATGGCAGGCTGGTCAAATGGACTGGGGTGGCTTTATGGAGTTGGGAACAGCGACTGCAAGAGGGAATCTCATTCCCCTGGTTGATCTTGATGTAATCCTCAGTTTTAATCACAAACGGGCAAACCTCGCTTATGCTCAGGCATTGGATGCCACAAGGTTTCTGATCAAACGTCACGGTGAATCTATTTTACCTTATCTACTTCGGGCAGATGAACTGGGTTTCCGAGAGCGTTTTACTGCCGAAACAGGTGAAGATTTAATCAATTTTGAAATTGCTTGGCGGGAAAAACTGGAGCAACAATTCTGGTTTTTCAAAATCTCTAGAATCCCTGGTATTCTCTGGGCAGTTTCTCCACTTATTGTGATCCTGGCCTGGTACCTCAAACGTCGCCGAGGTAAACAGAAGCTTGAAGAATGGGATCAAGAAGAGTCTGTTCATGATGAGCCTAAATACTTTGCCTGAAACCAGTATCCAACACCAACTTAGACCTTGTTTATATCGTCCAGAATTTGGTTTTTATTCGACCTGACTGATCGCATATTGATCACTCACTTAGGGGGCACAACCAGGAGAACACCATGAGAAATTCAATCATTATATTGTTGGTTAGCATGATGATTTGTGGGGTCGCCTTGGGTCAGGGCACACCTGATCCCCGAATAGAAAAGGCACAACAACTTGAATCGGAGAAAAAGTTTAAAGAGGCTTTTAAACTCTATGAAAAAATCCACAAATCTGCTCCTGATAACAACGCGATAACCTTCAAGCTTGCAGGCATGGCTCACACCTCAAAAAATTATAAAAAAGCCATAAAATATTATGAGAAACTAGCCCCGAACGGGAATCCTACAGTGCTTTATAATCTGGCGTGTTCCTATGCCAGGCACGGAAAGAAAAACAAAGCCCTGGCCTCACTGGAGTTAGCAGTAGATAAAGGTTTTGCCCAACTTGGGCTTCTGAAATCAGATCCTGATTTATCCAGCATCAGAGACAATGATAAATTCGAAGCGATCGCCAGCTCTGTTAAATCCATTGAAAATGAACCCGAAGCTCAAAAATTTGATTTCTGGGTAGGTGAATGGAATGTTTATGGTGTGAATGATGTACAAGTTGGGCAAAGCAGTATCCAAAAAATCCTGAACGGCAATGTCATCCTGGAGAATTGGACTGGAGCAGGAGGTTTCTCTGGCAAAAGCTTCAACCACTACCATATGGGATCTGGTCTCTGGGTTCAATATTGGGTAGATCAAAGTTCTGGACGAATCTATTTTGAAGGCAATTTCGATCCAGATCAAAACGCCATGGTCTTACATGAAAAGCTGGATATTGGTTCAGAAAAGCCCAATAGACGCCTCACCTCTTTTAACATTTCGACTGACAGTGTAAGACAGTATTCGCAGGTGAGCTCAGATGCTGGTGAAAACTGGACAGTACAGTATGATTTTATGTATGTGAGAAAACCATAGGGAGTACTCATGTCCACTACTCTTAGCGTAATAGGTTCGACTGGTTTAATCGGATTAGAATTTCTTAACAGTATTGGTGAAGGGGAATATCAGGAGGTAACGGCCATCACACGCCGTCAAATTCCCAGCCTGTCAGAAAAGCCCTTTATCAAACAGTCAATCCACAATTTTGATGATTTAGAAAGTATGCGGAATGATTTAAAATCCGAGGTGTTGATCTGCACACTCGGCACCACGATTAAAACTGCAGGATCACAGGAACGCTTTATTGAGGTTGATCTTGATATACCCCTGGCGCTAGCAAAAATGGCTCGCGAGGAAGGTTGTAATACCTTTATACTGGTATCATCTATTGGGGCAGATGCCCATGCTAGCATCTTTTACAGCCGTGTTAAGGGTCAACTGGAAGAGGCACTCAAGGCTATTGGATTCCCTCGGCTACACATCTTACAGCCAAGCATGTTGCTGGGAGACCGGCAAGAGAGTCGCCCAGGTGAATTTATAGGTAAACTCATCATGCAGCCCTTGTCATTTCTCATTCCCTGGAAATACAAGCCTATTCATGCCAGCATATTGGCAGCGAAAATACGAGAATTAATTTCTTCTGAAGAGACTGGAAGTAGAACCTGGTCGGGCAAAGAACTTTTCCACATAAATTGATACAGAACACATGATTCAATCGTTGTGAGCCCCAACACAACAAGATGATCCATATCCTCACATATTTACCTCAGACGGGGCGAAAACTGGAGGATAGAGTTATGGATGACAACAAACATTATGGATTTCAACTTTTCATGCTCATTGCCACTTTAGTTTTAGTCCTTGGGATTTCCAGACTGTAGTGTTCAAGGCTTTACAGTTAATCAAGATAGCCGATGATTAACTTGGTATAAAGATTACTTCAGTTAGTCTGAGAAAATCAGCTGGACTCAGCTGTTCGGGTCGTAAATTCAGATCAAACTGATCCACGATACTTTCCCTGTCCTTCAAAATGGATTTAAGACTGTTCCGAAGCGTTTTACGTCGCTGATTGAATGCGGTTCTAACCACTTGTCGTAAATGAGGTTCAATCTCTGCAGAAACGGGGTTGTGCTGATCAAAGGAAAAGCGTATAAAACAGGAATCCACATCTGGTACAGGGTAGAATACATGTCGGCTGATATCAAACAAATACTCGGTTTTGGCGAACAGCGCGGAGTATACAGAAAGGATTCCATACACTTTGGAACCATGGGGAGCAATTAGACGCTTACCAACTTCTTTCTGCATGAGAAAGTGGACATCGCCAATGCGCTCATGATGTTTAAAAGCTTGAAGTATCAACTGGGAGGTTATGTAGTAGGGAATGTTTCCCATGAGTCTAAAACTGCCCAGCTCTGAAGGAGGTAACCACTTTAAAAAGTCCATATGCTCATAAGTGAAAGTAGGTATCTCTTTTCGAATGGGCTCAAGATATTCATCCATTCGGGGATCGATTTCAATAGCATGGAGTTGTTTCACTCTAGGTGCGAAAAGACGGGTTAGAGCTCCAGATCCAGGACCAATTTCCACCATTACATCATCAGCATGTGGATTCACTGCTCGAACCAGCTTGTCAAGCATGGCCGGGTCGGTGATGAAATTCTGCCCCCATTTTTTAAAGGCATGTATATCTGGCCTTAAGCCCATACGCAAAGCCTCATCTTATAGAGTTGTGCATATACGGACACAGGGCTATGCGACCAATCGAGAATGATCAAAAAAGCGGGTTTATCCAAGATTTTCAAGACCAAAAAAAGTGATTGAGTTCTTGGTGGTCTGACGCGCGATATCCTCTACAGTGATGTCTCTTAACTCAGCAATTTTTTCGGCAATGTGTGGGATGTATTTAGGTTCGTTTGGACGTTTTCCTCGATGAGGGACAGGGGTGAGAAAAGGACTGTCAGTCTCCAACATGAGACGTTCCAGGGGCATGCGTGCAGCTACATCTTGAACAGCTTCATTTTTTTTAAAAGTTACCGTCCCGGTAAAGGAAATATGATACCCTTTATCCAAAAGGGGTTTTGCTATATCCCAGGGGGAGGGCCAACAATGAAATACGCCTGATGTATTGCCATGCTCGAGAATTTGTTGCACAATATCACGGTCGGCTTCACGGTTATGAATAATGGCCGGTTTGCCAGTGGCCATTGCCAGATCAAGATGATCCCGAAAGAAGATTTTTTGAACTTCGGCCGGTGATTCATCCCAGTAGTAATCCAGGCCGGTTTCCCCAACAGCCACCACTCTGGGATGAGAGAGCATGTCAACAATTTCTTTTTCCCAGTTTTCAGGTGCTTTTGAGGTATCGTTGGGGTGGATTCCAGCGGCAGCATAAATCTGTGGGTGGTCCTCAGCCAGACGAATAGCTATTTCAGATGTTGGAAGATCAATTCCTACCACAACCATTTTGTCGATACCCTGCTCAGCTGCGGCATCTATAACCTCATTAGTTCTCTCCAGCAAAGGGTCGATGTTGAGATGACAATGTGTATCGATGAAATTCATATGTTTAAATGATGATGTCTATGCTTCAATGAGCTCAGTATGACACGTCCCCTGATTGTCTCCCTGAGCCCGTTGAAAGGTCAAAAGACAAACAGCGAAAAGGGTTACCGAACCTTGCTCCCCGGATCAACATCCCTAAGGGGTATCAAAGGGGATATGGTTTGGCCGTCATCTGCCGCAAGAATCATTCCCTGAGAAACTTCACCACGGATTTTGGCCGGTTTCAAATTGGCAATAATAGAGACAGTTTTACCAAGAAGATCTTCAGGTGAATAGTGCTCAGCAATCCCGGCAATTACCTGGCGCTGTTCGGCACCGAGGTCAACCTGTAGTTTTAATAGCTTATCAGCATTTGGATGTTTTTCTGCTTTAATAATTTTTGCTATCCGAATATCCATTTTCAGGAAGTCGTCAAAACTTATTTCGTCCTTAAGGTCCAGTTTTTCTGGCTCATCCTCAGAAACTTCCTGCACCTCGATTCGGGGAAAGAGACCGTTGGTTTTACCCAGTTTAGTGCCTGGCTTATTATGACCCCATTCAAACCAACCAGCTTCATTTAGACGCGCCTGTGCAGTGGTACCCATTACTTCCAGTAGCTGTGAGATTTTTTTCGGCATTACTGGAGACAGGTGAACAGCACTAAGTCGCAAAGCTTCAGCTGCATTGTATAATACTGCTCCGGCTCGATCCTTGTCCGTTTTCATAAGTTTCCAGGGTGCGGTTTCTTCCAGATATCGATTTATCTCGCGCAGTACATCAAAAACATGGGTGATTGCATAATTTACACGCATTTGGTCCAGCTCAGAGCTCACCTTCTCGCGTAAGGCTGCCACATGTTGAGCCAAATCCGAATCCACAGGTAGGGTCTCGCCAGGGTCAGGAAGGACATATTCGAAATTACGACCCAAAAGCTTGGTGATTCGGTTAACCATATTACCAAGATCATTCGCCAGGTCGGAATTGTAGCGACTGACAAATCCATCCATTGTGAAACTGGCATCTTGTCCAGGAGTCATTTCCCGCATGAGAAAATATCTCAATGCATCCACACCATACTCATTGGCTAGATCGAGAGGACGCACAACATTGCCCAGGGATTTGGACATCTTGGCGTCGCCCATTAGCCACCAGCCATGAGCAAAAATGGTTTTTGGAAGAGGTAAACCTGCAGCCATGAGCATGGTTGGCCAATACACTGCATGAGTGGTCAGGATGTCCTTACCAATAAGATGATAATCGACAGGCCACCATTGTTTGAAAGTATCTTCCTGATTGGGGTAGCCAATTGCCGAGATGTAGTTAGTCAGGGCATCAAACCAGACATAGGTGACATACTCTTTATCAAAGGGTAATTCAATACCCCAGTTTAGTCGGGCTTTGGGACGTGAAATGCACAGATCGCCCAGTTTTTGCCTAAGGAAGCCAAGGACTTCGTTTTTGCGAAAAGCGGGCTGAATGAAATCAGGATTATCATGGATATAGTTGATCAAATCTTCCTGATAGGCTGACATTTTGAACCAGTAATTTGATTCAGAGAGACGCTTTACATCTCGCCACTCACCTTCCTCATATTCTTTATCAGTCAAAAAACGTTCTTCAGCAACAGAGTACCAGCCTTCGTAGGTATCCTTATAAATAAGACCTTTATCCCACAGCTTCTGGAGTAAAAAACTCACGACAGACTTATGATTGTCCTGGGTGGTACGAATAAATTGATCATACTGAATATTTAGAGCGTCCCATTTCTCCTGAAAGCGAATTACATATTCATCTACATGCTGTTGTGGATTTACTCCCCGCTTCTCAGCGGCCTGCTGAACTTTTTGACCATGTTCGTCTGTCCCGGTCAGAAAATACGTTTCATCCCCAAGTGCTCGATGAAAACGGGCCACGACATCTGCCAGAATAGTTGTGTAAGCGTGACCAATATGGGGTTCATCGTTTACATAATATATGGGGGTGGTTACATAAAAGCGCGACATGGGGTCTTAATTCTTTCTCTCTTTATAGTCAGCATCCATATGCCTGAGTGCCTTTTTGACAGTGTCTAGATCGTGCACTTCTATACCACCTTGCTCATATGAAACAGTGCAGCGTCCGTTGAGTACATCATTTGAAATAATGGTACCAAGCCCTTCTTTGGTTTCCAGGGGAAGACCGATTGACGGAAAGTCTTTCATTGCCTCATGATAAAAATCCCACTCAAAGCGTAAACAGCATTTCAGCTTTCCACAGGCACCACTGAGCTTGCTGGGATTAATAGGTAGGTTCTGATCCTTGGCATATTGGGTAGTAACCGGTTCAAATCCATCCATAAAGCGAGAACAGCAGATTTGCTGACCGCAGGGTCCCTGGCCATCCAGGCGACGGGCATAATCGCGGACACCAATCTGTCGCATCTCGATACGTGTTCTAAACTCATAAGCCAGGTCTTTAACTAGTTGTCGAAAGTCCACTCGCTCTTCAGCTGTGTAGAAGAAGGTCATTTTCCGACGATCAAGTTGATATTCCACATCAACCAGTTTCATCTTTAGACCATTCTTTATAATGAGATCTAAACCCCGCTTGAAAGCCTCTGGTTCCTCGCGACGATTATTGTGATGGGTGCTTATCTCTTTATCATTCGCTTTCCTAAGAAGCTTGTGAATAGACTCACCATTCTTGCGGTTATTAAACTCAGGCTCTGTGCTAGGACATCGGTTACAGCCCTCGATTTTATTGCAGACGGGTGTAACCAGGCCAATGTCCTCACCGAGCTCTGTTTCGACGACGACGTAGTCACCAGACTTCAGAGCAAGACTTCCAGCATTGGTAAAGGTTTCTCGACGATTGCCCTTGAAGCTGACTTTTATCAATCCAGGAGGTTTCGGTTCACTCTCCTCAGAGGGCGTGGGGTTGTGCTGTGCGAAGTGTGTCATTTATTTATATCCTGACCATTGGTCCCGAGACCGTCGGTTCGATTCGTTTACGTTCAGTCCTGAGGGGCTAGTCCCCGCAGGTGTTTTCGTAGTTCGAAAAATAAGGCAGTAATTGCGAGCTGCAAATGAACTTTACGTGCTAATGCGTCCTTTGTGCGTTCGATCGCTTTGATAGCGCCATGACTATCACAGTTTGGAAAAAGCTTTTTCAATTGCTCCACCTGAGTCACCCAGAGAGCAGTTTCACCAGGTTTTAAAACAAGCGCAACATCTCTGAAGAAAAGGATTAATAGTGATAGAAACTGCTGTCTCGACTCATCATTTTCTAGGTCCTTGTCCTTGAGAAGCAAGGTTTGTTTATGCACTGAAACAAAATCCTCCCGAGCCAAAGTGTTCAATGTTGCCCTTATACGGTCTAGCCAGAAGGTATTGTCCTGATCAGCATATGTATGCGCTGCTGCCAGGTCTCCCATAGCCATCCGAGCACTGAATTCTGCCTGAACAGCATCCACACCTTTTTTTTCAACCAGATCATCTCGGATGAGCATCCAGCTCAAATCAGGAATATGATGCATTGCGCATCGGGACCTAATCGTGTCTGGTAGACGATCAGGAAATTCAGTCGTCAGAAGAAAGACTGTACCTTTAGGTGGTTCCTCAAGAATCTTTAGTAAAGCATTGGCTGCCTCTACATTCATCCGATGTGCTCGAAGAATGATGACAACACGGGTACTTCCTGGATCGTGAGCGAGATAGATATCTTTTCGCAGTTTGCGAATGGTCGAAATTCTGATATCATTGGCGCCATCAATTTGAAGATGATAATATGGCCATTTTATCTTTTTCGCCAGCTCTTCATTTATCAAGGTCATTTCTGCATCCTTGATACCGGCAAAAGGGTCGGTTTGACTAGATGAGCGTCGAGGTAGTGCAAAGGTGAGGTGCAAGGCGGGATGTTCAAAATTTTGCATCTGTCTACAAGCAGAACAATCCCCACACGGTTTATTGATCTCTGCTTTGCAATTGAGAATGGTTGCAATAGTCAATGCCATAGCATCTTTGCCAACACCTGACTTACCGCTAAGGATGTGAGCATGACCAAAACGACCAGAACGGATGAGGGACTCCCAATATTGGCGAGTTTGGTCTTGTCCTATAAGGTTGTATAAATTTAGCGTTTCAGCCACTTCTGAGGATCTACTTTATCTTTTCCGCGCCACACTTCAAAATGTAAACGAGCTCCATCCAGACTTCCGGTATCACTCACCTTAGCAATAATCTGATCTCTGAGCACATATCCATTCATATTAACCTGAATATTGTCGATGTGAGCATAAACTGTATAATAGCTATCACCATGATCAACGATCAGGGTATTGCCATAGCCGGGAATCCATGTAATGGCTACTACGATTCCATCCAGAACGGCGCGAACTCCCGTACCCTTGGGAGCGGTGATATCTATCCCTGGGTTGGTGGTGACGGTACCCAGCTTCTTATTTTTCTGAGGTCCAAAGCGACCAACCAGTTTGCCTTGAACCGGCCAGCTCAGTTTACCCTTATGTTTAGCAAATTCACCTTTGGCTTGATCCATGGTCATACCACGACGCCTGGCCAATTCTCGGAGACGCTCCTGCTTTTTCTTCTCCAGATCTTCAATCATACCTGAAATCTTTTTAGCAGCAGCCTGCTTAGTCTTTACCTGTTGCTGCATGCTCTTGCGATCACGCTTAAGGGTGCTAAGCTGAGACTCTTTTTTCTTCTGCTGGGAAGAGATTTGGCGACTAGCCTGTTCCTCCTCATGGATGTTGCGTTTAACCTCTCCCAGCCGGCGGGCCAAATTGTTTTGATCACTGCGATTATTCCGAATCATCAGCTGGAGTTCATTGAGGGTGATTTCCTCAGCTTGATTAATAGCGGATAAATAGGTTGTACGCCGCAAAGCCTGATGAATATCTCCCGAAGTTAACAGTAAGTCTATATCACGATTTCTTCCCAGCTTATAGGCACGAACAGCACGTCTGGCTGCCCTTTCCTTCATCACCAGGATTTTTTGATCTGTGGTTTGAATGGTCTCACTAAGCAAAGATATCTGGCTCTCTTTGAGTCGTCGCTCTTTTTGCAGTTCTCTTTTTAGCTGGGTTACCATGGCAATCTGTTTATCAAGATTTTGAATTTGCCGTAACGTTGCCTTTTCATCTTTTTGGGTTTTGTTAATCCGTGAATTGAGACGATCGATTTCCTTGCGAATTTCTTTTAGTTTTTTGGACTGAGAATTAATGCTTTTATCAAGATCCTCCGTCTGACCATATGAAAAGCCAAAAATAATGAGCGAGGTAAGCAGTATATATATAGCTTTTTTCATGAGCGTTTAAGCTAAGTGAATTCAACGAAAAGCAATAGGTCAAAACTATCGGATTTATGCATATGGCAGCGGACAATTTTATCCTGTTTTTGAAACGGATCAGCAAGATATACTTGAAAACCAAGGAGTTGATTCAATGAAATGAAGACGGAGAAAAGTTGAAATCCATGCTAAAATGATTGTTTGCTTTTACATTTGGTAGTCCAATATTCCACGCAATAGTCAGGAAAGTCCAATTGGGGCAAAAATGCTAAACACAGGAAACTGTGTAAGAGCCTGACGAGTAGGAAGCCGCCTCAGGCGGTATGTTTTAAGAAAGAGGTATATGTACAAATGGCTGACGAATTAGTCAACGGTGTGGTAAAGTGGTTCAATGACGAAAAAGGTTACGGATTTATTCAGCAGGAAGATGGTCCGGATGTGTTCGTTCACTACCGTGCAATTAACTCAGAGGGACGCCGTTCTTTGAAAGAAGGACAGAACGTCACTTTTAACGTTACCCAGGGCGAAAAAGGTCCACAGGCAGATAACGTTACTCCTGTTTGATTTTTTTCTAAGAAATCAATTAAAGCGTCGGTCTCCAAGCGAGTGCCGGCGCTTTTTATTATAATATAGATTTTATCTATATCTGGGAAGTTCATGCTCAAGGTAAAACCAATGGATAGTACAGCTCTTACGTATAGCCCTGGTCTTCAGGTTCTGCGTGGATTGGCAGCACTCATGATTGTATTTCTCCATCTTGGAGTTGCTGAAGCCAGGTATGGTTCTGATGGATATCAATTTTTGGAGGGTTTTAGAGTCGGAGCTGCTGGTGTGGATATCTTTTTTGTTATCAGCGGATTTGTAATGATGCTGGTAGTTCAAAATAAAAACCCCCGCCCTGTCCTGTTTTTGAAAAATCGGCTCTCGCGCATATATCCCAACTACTGGATTTATTTTTTGATAGTTGTTCTGGTATGGATGATACGACCCGGTTGGGTGAACAGCTCCATGTCAGGCACCCCGGATTTCCTAAGCTCATTTCTCCTGTTTCCATCTGCAGGACCTCCAGTGGTTTCAGTGGCCTGGACGCTGGAATTTGAAATCTTTTTTTACCTGGTGTTTACGCTTTTTCTGTGGATTTCCCGTGAACATCTAGCGCCCTTGTTGATAGGCACTTTCGGAGTCCTTGTGATTTTGGGTGTGATTTACCAACCGGAATCACTACTTCTGGAACGAATAACCCATCCACTCCTGATTGAATTTTCTGCAGGCGTGCTGTTGGGTCGAGTTATGATGCTCAGACAAGTATCGGGACTCTGGTTAACCATCCCTGTTTCAGTTGTGATATTCATTTTCTATCAAATGGGGTTTGAACTTACCCAATTAATTTCAGTAGCTGACCACCTGGAACGTCTTGTAAACTTTGGAATGCCTGCCATTTTACTCGTTCTTGGTATAGTCGCTTTAGATATGAAGTATGATGTTCCATATCCAAATATCGCTATCAAACTAGGTGATGCTTCATACACACTTTACCTTGCACACATTCTGGTCATTTCTGCTTCAGGAAAACTCTATCAGTCGCTGGATTTTAATGAGAGTTTCTCAAATTTGATTTTCATTATGGGAATGCTTGTGCTCTGTGTATACAGCGCGCTAATGGCCTATCAACATATTGAGCGACCGCTATTAGCCTTTGTTCGGAAATCACTCCAAAAGCCTCAGCAGTAATCCTCCGGGTTATCTCATTTAACCTATTCCCAAATGATGCACACTTCTGGGAAATCAGTCACTTTTTTTGTGGCGAAAGACAATCATTTGGATTTATTTGAGTCCACACTGAACCAAACAGCACATGATGGGGACAATGGCACATTCAAACGAAATACTGATAGAGCAGTTTTATAAAGCCTTTTCTGAAAAGGATAGTCAGACCATGGCGGCTAGCTACCATTCAGATGCTGTCTTTGATGATCCTGTATTTGAGAATCTCCGAGGTGCTGAGATAGGGAAGATGTGGACAATGTTGTGTCTACAATCATCAACCCTTGAGATAAACTTTAAGAATATTCAGGCTGATGAGGAGAGTGGCCGGGCTGATTGGTCAGCAAAGTACTCATTTGGCAAGACCAGGCGAAAGGTCCACAATAAAATCCATGCAGAATTCACATTTAAAGATGGAAAAATATTAACACATACTGACCACTTTGATTTCTGGAAATGGAGCCGGATGGCATTAGGTCCGTTGGGTCTTCTCATGGGATGGAATTCTGTAGTAAGGGTAAACATTCGGAGACAGGCCAGGACCAATTTGACCAAATTTATAACAATCAATAAAAACACGTAAAATACTTGTGTAAGTCCGTTCTTGCTGTTATAGAAAGCGCGAAACAGCATGGAAAAATATTTTGCTGATTTTTGAAGAATAAACGAGGAGAAGTCTCGAGATATGTATAGAAAAGTAGCCATCGTAACCGGTGCAAACAGGGGTTTAGGACATGCCTTAACCAAAGCTTTGGCCGAAGATGATTATAAAGTTTTTATGGTTGGACGCAACAAGATCGAAATCGATAATGCTTCTGCCAAACTACAAGAAGCCGGTCTGGATATTGAGGGTTTTGAGGCAGATGTAAGTAAAGCCCGCCATATCACAGCCCTTTCTTCTTATGTCTCATCACAGTTTGATCACCTGGATCTCCTCATTAACAACGCTGGTGTTATTGTTGAACCCGGTGGTCTGGATAGCCAGGTAACCTGCTTTACCATTAATCCCGAGCTTGTTGAAGAAGCATTCTCAGTTAACACTGTAGGTGCACTTCGACTGGTTCAGGCTTTTTATGATCTGTTAAAGAAAGCACGTCAACCACGTATCGTGAATGTTTCCAGTGGTATGGGTTCAATCAGTCACATGAAAGCTGGCTGGCCAGGTTACAGAATGTCAAAGGCTGCCATGAATGCTTTGACTGTTATTTTGTCAAAAGAACTTGAAGATACGCGTATAAAAGTCAACTCCGTTGATCCGGGTTGGGTGAGAACGGATATGGGTGGTCCCAATGCGGATCGCTCCATTGAAGAAGGTATCGAAGGAATTCTCTGGGCTGCCAAGTTACCGCCAGATGGACCTACAGGTGGGTTCTATAAGGATGGAAAAATCCTGGATTGGTAATGACAGTTTACCAGTAATTTTAAAACCCCGTGTATTTGCATGGGGTTTTTTGTATTATTCCCCGCTCCAGCAAAAGGATTTATCAATTGGGAAAAAAGCTGTGTCCAAAAATCATCTTAGAAGGTACGCGTCTTACAGGAAAGACAGAGTTGGTTTTTGCTCTAAATGAGCACCCCAGACTTGTTGGACCTCGGAAATACCGCTACCATTCACCTCTGATTTCAGGAGAGTGGTGCGCCTTTACCAACTTCCCCTGGGGTAGGGGACTGATCAATTTTGAAGAGCACGAGGAAGCTCAAGCCCTGGAAACCTACCGTACCTGGCTAAAACTTTTTCAGCTCCAAAAATATTACTCGTGGATGATCGATCGTTTCCATCTCTCTACCATGTTATACCAGAGGGAGGTGAATGGTAGGGATTACGATTTTGGTTGGCTAGAGGAGGGCTTGGATGAGCTTGGGTTTCATCTCGTTTTATGCATCCGGAATGATGATTCGTTTGAACCTGCCCGAGAGGAAAGACTGAAAATTTCAGGGAATCCCTCTCAGTATGATGATCTTGATCTATTTCGTCGGGAACAGGATAGTTTTATTGGATTGGCCAGAAAATCAAGGCTACCTACTCTGGAGTTGAATGTTGGCAATGTCTCAGTTGATGAGCAGGCGGAGAACGTTGCAGATTGGTTGAGTGCGACTGGTGGTTTGTATGCCGATTATTAATAATAAGGACATTTATGATATACCAAGCTGACGATACACGATATGATTCAATGAGCTACAAGAGGTGTGGGGTGAGTGGTGTTCATCTCCCTAAAATTTCCCTTGGACTCTGGCATAATTTTGGGGAACCAGATGATTTTTCCACAGCCCAATCGATGGTGAGAAGGGCCTTCGATCTGGGAATCACACATTTTGATTTGGCCAATAATTATGGACCACCTTATGGAGCAGCTGAAACTACCTTTGGAAAACTTTTTAAGAAAGATTTTAGCGTTTATCGTGACGAGCTGTTCATTTCTACAAAAGCTGGTTGGGATATGTGGCCAGGTCCTTATGGGGACCACGGTAGCCGCAAATACTTGATTGCCAGTATTGATCAAAGCCTTAGACGTATGGGACTGGATTATGTTGATATCTTCTATCACCACCGTCCTGATACCAGCACTCCACTTGAAGAAACTATGGGAGCTCTGGACCAAATCGTACGGTCCGGCAAAGCTCTCTATGTTGGTATCTCTTCATATAATCCAGAGCAAACCAGACAGGCAGCCAAAATTTTAAGAGATATGGGAACGCCATGTCTTATCCATCAGCCCAAATACAATATGTTCCATCGTCATCCGGAGCAGGGGCTCTTTGATGAGCTAAAAAGGAATGGAATGGGGTCAATCGTATTCTCGCCACTGGCACAAGGCATGCTGACAGATAAATATTTAGATGGTTTCCCAAAGGATTCACGAGCGATACGCGATGGTCGCTATCTAAATCCTCAATTCATTAAAAATGACCAACTGGACAAAGTCCGTCTCTTGAAGAAAACCGCCAATGACCGCGGTCAAAACGTCGCTCAGTTGGCAATAGCCTGGGTTTTACGTAAAGAAGAGGTAACTTCTGCTTTGATCGGTGCTTCAAAAGTTTCTCAAATCGAAGAGGCAATAGCTGCTCTCGACAATTTGGAATTTGATCCAAAAGAGCAAAGTGAGATTGAGAAAATCTTAGGATAGAAAATCCGCCCTTCAGTCCATCTTTCTGATATGGACTGAAGGGACAAAAACCGTGTTTTGTCACCAATCTTTCAGATTAGATTAAACGCTACTCACATTATCGCTATTGAGCACGTACTAAGGAAAAAATCTATGGAACGGAAAATAAGAGTCATACTGGCAAAACCTGGTTTAGATGGCCATGACCGCGGGGCAAAAGTCCTAGCGAACTCATTCAGAGATGCCGGCATGGAGGTCATTTATCTCGGATTGAGACAAACCCCTGAAATGATTGTTGCCGCTGCAGTCCAGGAAGATGCCGATATAGTTGCCCTGAGTATTCTATCCGGTGCCCATATGACCATTTTCCCGCGGGTTATGGAATTAATGAACGCTGAAGGTTTAACTGATGTCCTGCTAACGGGTGGTGGAATCATACCAGATTCTGACATGGAAGCATTGCATGAGCTGGGTGTGGGTAAACTATTTGGACCAGGTGCCAGCCTCACGGAAATTAATGATTATATCACAAACTGGGTCCAGGATAATCGTAAATGAATCGTCGTGATCGACTAGAACAACTAAACAAACTAAAAGCCGAAGCACTACTCGGGGGTGGGCAGGACCGCCTTGATGCCCAGCATGCTAAACAAAAATTATCAGCGCGGGAACGACTTGACCTACTCCTGGATCCTGGTTCATTCGAAGAAATGGGTATGTTGGTTACCCACCGTTCCACAAATTTCGGTCTTGAAAAACAAAAGTTCCTAGGTGATGGTGTTGTTACGGGTCATGGAACCATTGCTGGCAGAACCGTCTTCGTATTTAGTCAAGATTTTACAGTTATGGGCGGCTCACTCTCTGAAGCATATGCAGAAAAAATAGTCAAAGTGATGGATCTCGCGGCCAAGGTTGGCGCACCTGTTATTGGTTTGAATGACAGTGGTGGAGCTCGTATTCAGGAGGGCGTGGTTAGTCTTGCTGGATATGCGGATATATTCTTAAGAAATACACTCATGAGCGGCGTGGTTCCACAGATTTCAGCTATTCTGGGACCCTGCGCAGGGGGTGCCGTCTATTCCCCAGCCATCACCGACTTTATTTTTATGACCAAGGGAACCAGCTACATGTTTGTCACTGGTCCTGAAGTTGTGAAGACTGTCACCCACGAAGAGGTCACCAAAGAAGACCTGGGTGGTGCAACGGCCCACGGCTCAAAGAGTGGTGTCAGCCACTTCACTTGTAATAATGAAATTGAAGTCATTGAGGGTATCAAAAGATTATTAAGCTTCATTCCCCAGAACAATCTTGAGGATCCGCCAATCATCGAATGTGATGATCCAATAGACCGGTCTGATGAGGGATTGGATACCATTGTACCTGAGAATCCCAATAAGCCTTATGATATGAAAGATGTCATCCACAGTATTGTGGACAATGGCGAGTTTTATGAGGTTCATGATGACTTTGCCATGAATATGGTAGTTGGATTTGGGCGATTGAATGGAAAATCAGTAGGTGTGGTTGCCAATCAGCCAGCACATTTAGCTGGTGTTTTAGATATTGATTCCGCCGTAAAAGGAGCTCGGTTTGTACGCTTCTGTGATGCTTTCAATATCCCCCTCCTCACCTTTGAGGACGTCCCTGGATTTCTACCGGGAACCGATCAGGAATGGGGTGGTATTATCCGACACGGAGCGAAACTTCTTTATGCCTTTGCTGAAGCGACGGTTCCACGGGTGACAGTCATTACACGTAAAGCCTATGGTGGAGCATATGATGTGATGAATTCCAAACATATTCGCGGAGACATAAATTTTGCCTGGCCGTGTGCAGAAATTGCTGTCATGGGTGCCAAGGGCGCTACTGAGATTATTTTCAGGAAGGAAATTGCCAGGGCTGATGATCCGGAGGAAGTACTGGAGCGTCTGACAAATGAGTTTTCTGAGCGATTTGCCAATCCCTATTCTGCAGCTGAACGCGGCTATGTGGATGAGGTAATAGAGCCAAACCAGACACGCTTAAAAGTGATCAGGGCTTTTGAAATGCTTGAAAATAAAGTTGATTCAAACCCACAAAAAAAACACGGAAATATCCCGCTATAAATACGGGAAAGGGGTTTCAAGTGGATACCAGAAATCGTGACGAGTTGTTGAAAAAACAGGAAAGCCTTGAAGCATATTTGCTGACGAATCCCCAGTCGACTCTATTCGCCTGGTATGCCAGACAAAATATGGAAGCTGGAGAGTTGAATCGTGCGTTGAGTATATGTCTGCTCGGTGTTCAGAATGTTGAAAATCGTGGCGTATTACATAAACTCATGGGAGAGATTTATCTAGCCAAGGGTGAAGTCACAAACTCTATGAAGCAAATGATTGAGTGCATTTTGACCAAAGAACCTTTCCCGGGTGTGATCATTGAAGTGATCAAAAATTTGGGTGACACCATGGAACCCCAGCAAGTGGCTTTCTTGATATATTTGCTCAATAAAGCCTTGCCAGGTCATCCTGATGCCATCCAGTTTTATAAAAAGTTCCCCAATTCCCGCAACTATATAGTACAGCCAGGAGAGTATAAATTCCTTGAAGATATGGCAGTTGGGCTTGAGCGTTCAGCACTTGTTGAAGTGATGCCTCTTGATGAGGAAGAAGAAAACCCGATGGCCTTACCGGATTCAGTAGCACCGGAGGTGGAATATACACCGCCTGAGGCAGCACAACAAACCCAGGCTCAACCAGCACCTCAGCCAGAACCCGCTCCTACATCCGCACCCGAACCAGAACCAGCTCCTCCTGTTGTGCCGGCACAAGAATTTGTTGAGCCGATACCTGAGGTAAAGGCAGAGCCACCGGTTCCAGAATACGAAATTCCTGACACAACGCCTCCATTGAATGAAGTATTAGAACAGACTGATACTCTGCCAGTAGAAGAGGAACCACCTGTACCACAACAGGCTCCTCCACCAACATCAGCCCAGGAAACACCTCCAGCGCCGAAAAAGCCTGCAATCAAACACAACATAAATCGCTCCATGGCAACCTTCACACTGATGCAGATTTTTAAGGATCAGGGGATGTATGAAAATGCACTGGAAGTCCTATTGTTTCTCAGGGAGAAGTCCAATGATACGGAACGTATCGACCAAGAGGAAAAAGACATTCGTGAACTCATGGCGCGAAACAGCAACACGTAAATCAACACGAAACAATAATGCCTGAATCTCAACCGGGGGAAGCTCTCGCAGATATGGAATCCCCTATTCAATTGTCAGTCATCATCGTAACCTACAATTCCAGCTCGACCATAGGAGTTTGTCTGGAGAGTGTGTTTCGAGAACTCGATTCACTTAAGGGTGAGGTTATTATTGTTGATAATCAATCTACCGATGATACTGTTTCAATTCTGAATGAACATGCTAGTCAGAATCCCCTGCTCACAGTAGAATTTAATGGGGCAAACCGCGGTTTTGCAGTTGGGAATAACCAGGCCCTTGAAATTGCCCGGGGTGAACACATCTTTGTTCTGAATCCAGATACTGTTCTACAAAAAGACGTTTTGAAAAATCTACTAAGTGAGCTTGAGACAGATGTGAATATAGGGGTGGTTGCACCTCAATTGCAGTTTCTTGATGGGCGTATACAGAAAACCTGTCGGCGTTTCCCGAACCATATGGATGTTATCTATAATGTGTTTGGTTTGTCTGCTTTTTTCCCGGGGAGTCGTCGATTCAATGGCTGGAAGATGGGGGATTTCGATCACCAAACCCGTCAAGAGGTTGATCAACCTGCTGGTGCCGCCCTATTGGTGCGTGGTGATCTTCTAAGATCCATGGGTGGTTTTGACGATAATTTCCCCATGTTCTTCAATGATGTAGATTTATGCAAACGGATACGGGATACCGAGTTTACAATATGGTATATGCCAGAATATGTCATTCAACACCTGGGAGGAGCTAGTGTCAAACAGGTGAAGATGAAGATGACCATCAGCTCCCACATTTCATTTTTTAGATATTTTGAGAAGCATTTCACAAAGATGTATCAACAACCCTTCAATTTCATCGTAGGTGCCTTGCTCTATTTATCTCTCATTCCACGACTACTAATTCTATTACTTTTTAAAGGGCAGCGTACTGCTTCCCGAGAAACACTTTAGAACTCAAATCAACAGAATGAATCGTAGCACACAAATAAAAGCTATCTTTTTTGATATCGGTGGTGTTCTCGTGAAGGTTGATTCCAGCGAGTCCATTCAAAAGCTGTCAAAGAAATTAGATGTCAGTCCTGATAAAATTCGACAGGGTATGACTCGGGAATTGCTCAATGAATATGAAAAGGGACACTTGACCTCAAATCAATTTTATGAGCAACTGCTCATCAATTATGGTAGTAATAAGAACATGGATATGGAAACCTTTAAAGGTTACTGGCTTGATGTTCTTTTTCCATGTGCAGAGAGTGTTGATTTTCTCAAGCGAGCGACAAAGGATTTACCGGTCTGGCTGCTGAGTAATACCAACGACTTTCATTATGATATACTCATGAAGGATTTCCCCTTTATGCACTGGGTGAATGGAGGCACCTATAGTTTTATGGTGGGAAGTATGAAACCAGACCCACTAATCTATGAGGTGGCTATCAAAAAAAGTGGGTTTAGACCTGAGGAAATTCTGTTTATCGATGATTTAGCAGCAAATGTTCAAGCCGCACAGGACCAGGGCATTAATATTATCCATTATGTGGATTATCCCAACTTTGGCAAGGAATTGAGTATACACTTTCCAGAATTGGAGTATTTGTTATGAGGCTTTTTAAAACGATCCTGGCTTTTGCAGCGCTGTTGATCCTTATTAATTTGCTGAACAATAGCCAGGGTAGTATTCCACCACTGGGGAAATTTCTAAATCCTTTCGCAGGTTTCTGGCAAAATGGTGAAAAACTTGATCATATGGATGAGGTCCTTGATGTAAAAGGGCTGAGGGATGAAGTACAAGTGGTTTGGGATGAGCGACATGTTCCCCATATTTTCGCAGCAAACACTTATGACGTTTATTTTGCTCAGGGTTTTTTAACCGCCCGTCATCGTCTCTGGCAAATGGAGTTTCAAACCCATGTGGCTGCTGGACGTGTTTCTGAAATAATCGGAAAAAAAGCCCTGGAATTTGACAGGATGCAGCGTCGTCGTGGTTTGTTAATGGCTGCCGAAACCACCATTCAACGCATGGATGAAGACCATGAAACACACCTCATTTTGCAAGCCTATGCCAATGGTGTCAATACCTGGATAGAAACCCTCACACCTGCGACTCTTCCCATGGAGTATAAACTGCTAAATTATGAGCCAGAGGTATGGTCGACTTTGAAAACAGCATTGCTTCTAAAGTTCATGGCCTGGGATTTGACGGGACGTAACTCAGAAATGGATTTGAGTATTATTCAGGCAACTCTGGGAGAGGATTTCGTCAATAAATATTATCCCGAAGACACACCACGAACGGATCCAGTGATTCCTGCCGCCAAACCCTGGCGCTTTGAGGCTATGGAGCCAGATTCTATACCACCCGCTTTTATACCTCAATTTGTCCAGAATCTCCGAGAGGGTGAGCCTGACGAGGACAATGGGAGTAACAACTGGGCAGTTTCCGGTGATAAAACAGCTTCTGGTTATCCTATGCTGGCCAATGATCCTCATCTTGGTCTCAAACTGCCATCCATCTGGTATGAAGTCCAGTTGACGACGCCAGATATGAATGTGTATGGTGCTTCGATGCCGGGAGCCCCGGCAGTGATCATCGGATTCAACAATGATGTTGCCTGGGGTGTAACAAATGCTGGCAGTGATGTCATGGACTGGTTTGAAATCGAGTTCAAGGACAACTCATATACTGATTATTTCTATATGGATGAGTGGGTAAAATCAGATCTGCGGGTTGAAGAGATTATTATCCGTGATGGAGAAACTGTTCTGGACAGTTTTCCTGTCACACGTTTTGGACCTCTGGTGTATTTTGGAGAACATAAACTGGGAAATGGACATCCCACCGGTCTGGCCATGCGTTGGTCTGCTCATAACCCCTCTAATGAAATGATGGCAGTTAGGAATATGAACCTTGCCACCAATATGGAGACCTTTTACAGTGCTATTGAAGCCTTTGAAGCACCAGGGCAAAATTTTGCCATGATATCCAGGGAAGGAGATATTGCTATTAGACACAATGGCAGATATCCACTTCGCGGTCTTGATCAGGGCAAGTTTGTAAGAGCAGGGCGAGACACAATTGGCGAGTGGGAGGATTGGATTCCCTACGACCAGCTCCCGGCGATTTCTAATCCATGGAGTGGCTTTGTCAGTTCAGCCAACCAGAATCCTGTTGGGAAAAAATATCCATATTACTTGGGTTGGGATTATGATGATTATGAGCGGGGTTCACGTATCAATGATCGACTCGGGGATTTAAAAAAGATCAAGTTTGGAGATATGCAGGATCTGCATATGGATAATTTTAATAAGCAGGCAGAGCTCATGTTGCCATTCCTTCTAAAACAGATCGATGAGGAATCCCTTTCTGGCGATATGGATATCATCATTAGCGATCTTCATAGCTGGAATTACGTTTCAGATCCCCATGAAAAGGCGGCTTGGGTCTATGGACAATGGTGGTTGCGGTTAGAACAAGCAATTTGGAATGATGAGTTGACAATTTTTGGGGAAACAAGAAAAATTCCCACCAGATCTGTGACCGCCAGACTCCTGTTGAAAAAGCCAAAACTGACTTACTATGATGATATCACTACAACTGAAAAAGAGGGACGAACTGAAATCATCAATCAGGCGTTTAAACAAACTGTTTTGGAGTTGACAGATGAATTCGGACCATATGGTGAAGCCTGGGAATTGGGTCGTGCCAGAGGAACAGATGTCAATCACTTACTCTCTGTAAAAGGTTTGGGACGAACGGGTCTTTACACAGGGGGAGGCCGGGGTATTGTGAATGCCACAAAGAAAGACCATGGACCTTCCTGGCGAATGCTGGTAGAATTGGGTGAACTCCCTACAGCTAAAGGTATTTTCCCTGGAGGACAGTCTGGAAATCCGGGCTCACCTTATTATGACAATGCTGTCGATAATTGGGTTGCAGGAAAATACTATGACCTTCATTTTTTGGACTCCACCAACATAGATCTTAACTCGAAACTCTCATTGACGCGTTTAAGGAATTATCAATGATCAACATCCTAGTACCCCTTGTTATAATATTTATCCTACAACTTACCTTTTATTCATGGTGGTGGATTATCCTGGTTCCTCTGGCTTTAGGATTCTTTGAAAAAGATTCGGCATTTAAGGCCTCCGCAGGTACTGGTTTGGGTGTTTTCCTGCTCTGGTTTGGAATGGCTGTGTACCAATGGAAGAATGGTGGGGAAATTATTGTCACACGTATTGCTGAAGTCATGGGGGTTGGATCAGGTTTTATTCTGGCCCTGGCTACCGGGCTGGTAGGATTTGTAGTTGCCTTCATCGCTGGATATGCCGGTTTCTCACTAAGAAAGGTCCTGATAAAGGAGTATCAGATATCATGACCAAGAAGACCAATCAACCGCATATATATGAGGAACCACTAAGAACCATCCCACATAATGTATTCAGGGATAACAACCCTGATTATGATGAATTAGAGCGACGTCCTAGAATGCCAGTAGTAGCTCTCCTCGATAATATTCGCAGCATGTTTAATGTGGGATCGATGTTTCGTACAGCAGATGGTGCGTGGCTGGAGGAAATTATTGTCAGTGGCTATACTGCCTCTCCTCCACGGAAGGAGATCGCCAAGACGGCTCTTGGAGCTGAGTACTCCGTACCCTGGAGGAGCATCCCTGATCCCGTGGAAGCCCTTCGTGCCCTGAAACAAAGGGGTTATACTGCTGTGGCACTTGAGCACACGACAAGAAGTCAGTCATACACCAATGTTGGGTATGATTTCCCCCTGGTTTTCGTAGTTGGGAATGAGGGTGTAGGGGTACAGGACGAGATTGTCAAGGAATGTGATTTTGCTGTTGAACTACCTCAAAATGGAATGAAAAGCTCCATGAATGTTGCAGTAGCATTTGGAATTATGCTCTACGAATTGAGACGACAATGGGATTTAAAAAACCTCCCCTGAACCAGCAGACAGATTGGTTTTTCATTTATCGCTCGCAGTAATTAATACTGGCAATTTTTAAGCGCAGGCTTACTTTTTCACGAATTGACATGGCTCACAGGGGGTGAATCAAGCTTTGAACTGTGTGAAACTGATCCATATATTGAATGATATTCAATTGCAATAATATTCTGAGGAGGATTTATGATTAAAAAGGTACTTGTTTCAATTTTAACTCTCACACTGGCTGTTGGTGCTTTTGGACAGTCACTTGAAGAGAACCTGGGGACCATGCTCAGTGATAACGCTGAGATGTATCTTCAGCCACTGGGGGATGCCTTTGGTTCTGGAATGAATTCAGGCTGGTATCACAGATCAAAGGTTCACAAAATGTTGGGCTTCGATATCAGTGCTAAAGTAATGGTAGCTGCTGTTCCCGAGGAAAGTGAGTTTTTTAACTTTGCTTTAAGTGAGACAGATATGGAATTTGATCTGGATGATATCATTGGCGAAGATGTCAATCCACTATCTCTTTCATTTGATGATATTTACTACGGAACTGAAACAAGGACTCCAACGTTTTTTGGTCCAGACAGTGGTGGATTGTTGGTAACAAACCAAGCCCATCTTGCTGGCCTGTTTGAAGACCATCTTAGATCCGAGATGACAGCCCTGCTAACAAGCCAGGGTGTAAGTGCTGCACTGATCCCTGGTCTGGTTGATCAGGCCATTGCTGATGCAGATCTGAATAATGAAATAGCGAATATGGATCTGGATCTTCCACTTCCTCCCGGAATTGGACTACCAGCACTTCCTTTGGTTATGCCACAGATCGCATTGGGCCTTCCGATGGGGATTGAGTTGACCGTTCGTGGTATGCCAGATATTGAAGATGAGGAGATTGGTAAAATAAGCATGTATGGTGGTGGTCTAAGACTGAATGTTGACCAGTTTATTCCAATTCCACTTTTTCCTGTAGATATTACAGCAGGTGCTTTTTTCTCGCAGATGGCCATTGGTGATATAATTGAATCATCAAACATGTCACTTGGTCTACAGGTAGGAAAATCCATGAACCTCTTGATCTTTGGTGTTGGGGTTTATGTTGATGCTGCCTATGAGACGAGCTCATTGAGCATTGGTTATGATGTAGATCCTGAATTCGGTATCGAAAATAATCGAATGCAGTTTGACATGGAAACCGAACCAGGCATGCGATTCGGAGCAGGTTTACATTTAAAACTGATCCCATTGACTTACTTCAACGTTCATGTAAGTCAAACACCAACTAACCAGGTACTAACTGCTGGTTTTGGTATTTCTCTAAGATAATTGATTCACATATTGTGATAAAAAGGTCATCCCTGGGGTGACCTTTTTTTATGTGCAAATTTTATAATACAGCTAACAAGAAATCAATGTAGCTGTTGACAATCCTTCAGATGGATGAATTATTATTTGCTTACTTGTAGTAGAACTAGCTGAATTTCCCAGAATAAGTTCTATATTTCAGATTGATTTTGGAGGATGATAATGATCGATTATGATGAACATATAGATGATGAAATAAAAGTGATGAATGAAGGTGGATCTTCCACTGCTAATGGACCGGAGCAAATCATTCGTCTTAACGATCCGGTTAGTAGTCTAGAACTCAGAAAATCAATCTGCATAGCAGGAGATACCAGCATTGCAACCTGTTTGCAGCTGATGAAAGATGAGCGAATTGGTTGTCTCTTGATTACCGAAGATAAAAAACTTAAAGGGATATTTACTGAGCGTGATATTATTCGTCGTATTGTAGGGAAGAACCTGTCTCACGATGATATCGACGTTGAAGATTACATGACCAGTGATCCTGACACCCTGATGGCTGATGCCCCATTGGCCTTTGCTCTGAATTATATGGTTGTGGGTGGTTACCGTCACGTCCCCATTGTGGATACGGCCAATGAACCACAAGCCTGTCTCTCTATTAAGGATATCGTCAAGCATATTGGTGATCACTACTTCAGTGAAATCGCAAATCTGCCCCCGACACCTAAAAATCCTGGCTGGGCAACCGTTGACGGTGGTTGAATAACCTCAATTCCCAATTTTACCGAAAGCATTTGAATCAATTGATTAACCCCCCTGATCTTGGTTTCACAAAAGCCATACTCTTTGATTTTGATGGGGTAGTGGTGCAAAGTGAAGATGTTTATGATCGAGCCACCAAAAAATTAGGTGAAATGTATGGTGTGGAGATCCCCCCACCATTTTTTGAGGCCAACCGAGGGATAGCTGAATCACTGTTTTATGAACGATTTAAAACCCAATTTGATTTAGATGTGGACATGGCGTCATTGCATGAAAATGGCAAAAGATTACTATGGGGTGAATTCTCATCTTCAGTTCATTATACACCAGGATTTCAGCAATTTTATGTGAAAATCCGCAAGCATGTGGGCCACGTAGCGTTGGTAACCGCTACCCCCCGACCACTCATCGATGAGATTTTTAAAAATTCAAATATATCAGTGGATTTTGATTTTATTGTAACGTCAAGTGATGTTGATAGGACCAAACCAGCTCCTGATTCATATCTGAAAGCATGTAGTCAAAGTGGAGTGGACCCTGCACAGGCTCTAGTTATTGAGGATTCTCCAACAGGATTGCGAGCCGCAACTGCAGCAGGTTGTCAAACTGTAGCAATTACTACCAGTTGCAGCAGGGATTCCTTAAAAGAAGCAAATTTTATTGTTGACAGCTTCGGTGAACTCGAAGAACTTTTAACCATTGTGTGAGGGACAAGAATGAGTTGGTATAAACAGTTTGATCTGGTCTGGTTCCCTGTCGTTGATTTTGAACGAGCTAAGACCTTTTATCAAGATGATCTTGAGTTTGACCTGGTTCTTGAAGATCAGGAATCCAGTTGGGCTGAATTTCAAATTAGTCCAGGAGCTAAGATTGCAATCCACGGCGTCAAAGCTACGAACGCAAATCCCATCGGTGCCCTTGTCATTGATGTTGAAAATCTTGAAAAATCAGAACTCTTTCTGAGGGGGAAAGGTATCAAACTATTTGATAAGGAAGAAATCCCAGGTCTAACACGCCTCGCCTCGTTTACAGATCCAGATGGTAATGTTATTCAACTAAGCCAGTCACTGGTGGAGTAAGCTAGCCTTCATGAGTGCTATCATTCTTGATTCAGCTATGGGTTCCCGCTTAGAGGAGATGGGACACAAGCTTACCTCACCCCTATGGTCAGCAACCGTTCTGCAGTCTGATCCTGACGATATTACCCAAATTCATAAGGAGAATATTGAAGCTGGGTCTCAAGTTATAACCACAAATACTTTTCGAACAACCCCCTATGCTCTACATCAAGCCGGGCTTTCTGGGGTGGATGCCCACACCCGCGCTCGGGCTTTAACCTTGCTGGCGATTCGCCTGGCATGGAAAACAGTCAAAGAGTCTGGCAAGGATATAAAAATTGCAGCTGCAATTGCCCCACTGGCAGATTGCTGGGCTCCCCAGGATTTCCCGGGAAATATAATTTCACGACCCTGGCATGATGCCCAACTGGATAACCTGGCTCACCATTCAACCGATATTTTGCTGCTGGAGACCATGAATTCTGCCCGAGAGGCCAAAGGCTTAACTGAGCTGGCTTTACGGTATGATAAACCAGTCTGGGTTTCTTTTGCCCTCAACGGCGAGGGCAACATCTACAACGGGGATGATATTGTCACAACAGCCAATTTCCTTGAAAAAAAGGGTGTTTCTGCCATTGGAGTAAACTGCTCCAATCTTGAGGTATCGAAGATGGCCCTGACTGAGTTGCGTGAAGCTGTTTCCGTGCCATTGCTGGCCTATCCCAATGTGGAGCTGGAGCAACCTGAGAGTAAAAGGAAGAAAAAAATCAAAAAGGTTACTCCAAAGGCTTTTGTTACCTGGTCAGAGGAAGTTAAAGAACTGGGTGTCGAATTTATTGGAGCCTGTTGTGGTTCGGATCATTCTCATATCAAAGCATTGGCTGAGCAAAACGATTCCTGATCTCGTCCGTTGTTAGACCAACAAAACTTTACCAAAAAACTCATAAAATGGTTCCAGACTGAGCGTGCACACCTACCCATTCCTGGTAGAGGTGTTACAAATCCGTATGCTATTTGGGTAGCTGAAGTCATGTTACAGCAAACCCAGGTCACAACGGTGTGGCCTTACTACAAAAACTGGATGCGAGATTACCCCTCAATTTCAGACTTGGCTGCTGCCAAACAAGATCAGGTATTAAAAAACTGGGAGGGTCTCGGTTATTACTCCCGAGCTAGAAATCTTCATCGAGGGGCACAATTCGTCATAGATGAATTTGATGGAGACTTACCCCGCACTATAGCTGAATTGCTCCAAATTCCAGGGATAGGTCCCTATACCTCAGCTGCTATCGCCAGCCTGGCCTTTGGAGAAGCAGTCCCAGTGCTAGACGGAAATGTTTTAAGAGTCTTTTCTCGATTGACCCGCCATAAGTCGGACATCACCCTGTCAAAAACCAAGAGAGATATCAGTGATATGCTTGCCAGGCTCATGACGTATGAGAATCCCGGCGCGTTTAATCAAGGCCTTATGGATCTTGGACGATCTATCTGTACACCCCGGAACCCGAATTGCTCCAATTGCCCTATTAATGAGATCTGTGATTCAAGACGGGTGGGTGACATGGAAGCATATCCTGTAAAACCGAAATCCAGACCAATACCTCACTATAACATTGTTATTGGATTGATTCGACGTGGTCAAAAACTACTCATTCAAAAGCGCCCTGAAAGTGGTCTGCTGGGAGGACTCTGGGAGTTTCCAGGGGGAAAGATTGAAACGGGAGAGAGTCGCGAGGAAGCGGTTTTAAGAGAAATCGAAGAAGAGACTGGGCTTGTCGTAGATCTGGGAGAGGAAATTGGAACCATCAATCATGCTTACACTCACTTTAAGATCACTCTGACAGCCTGGTTTTGTGATTGGGTTGATGGTGAGGCACAAATGCACGCATCAAGTGATAGCAAATGGATCCACTTTTCTGAGATCAATCAGCATGCCTTCCCCAAGGCAAATTTAAAAATTCTCAAACTCATCTCTCCACAACCCTAACAGTCAAATCTTTTTCACTTTTGAAGTGGGATCGGCTGGATGTACAGGCGTGAGGTGTTTATCTTATAGATCGTTTGAAACTTTGAAGGAGATGATCCCATGATGCATATTCTGTTAGTTCTGTTCCTGAGTGTCACCTGTGTAATCGGACAAATTCAATTGGTTCCCCAGTCTGTTGCAGCTACCGATGACCCCATGTCTGTGACGATTAATCCCGCTGGATTGGCTTTTAACAATCATACTGAATCCATGTTGATTGGCCATTTTGATGGATCAGTTTTTACAAAAGATTTTGGCTACTATAGTCAATCGAAAACAGCAGGCTTTGGATACCAATGGGATGTGGCTTCTGCCAGAAACATCTACCAATTCAGTCAGGGCTTTATGGTTTCAAATACCCACTCTATGGGATTTACCTACTCCTTTGACCATTCAAAGTGGAGTGAAGGTCGTGTGAACATGGGGTGGATGCATCGCCCCTTCCCCATGATGGCACTCGGCATTTCTATAGCCAATGCCTGGTCAGCAAATGATGAATTCAGACACATAACTGGCGGGGTGGCCGTTCAAAGTCGTAAAGGACGCTGGGGTGGTGGATTGGATCTTGGGGTTACCATCGATGATTCCGGGACTGAAACAGATTATGTCATGGACCAGAGTCTGAGTGTTTTTGTGGAACCAGTTGAGGGTCTCCGAGTGAATGCCTGGATGGACTTGGACAACACAAGTTCAACGGGAATATCCCTGAGCATGTTTTTACCAGATGCTGGTGTTGAAAGCCATACCAGGTCAAACAATAATGGAGCTCAGTCTGTAGTCGTGCGTTCAACTCAAAATCCGTATCGCACCCTCTTTGGTGGAAAGACCATTAAGAAAAACCAGAAGACCTATTTACGCATGAAACTCAGTGGTTTGATTATGGAAGAACCTGAGATGAAACGCCCAAAAATACCGTTTGATATCAATTTCAATATTCCCCTTTTTGGTGGTCAGGCTGTTTACGGAAGGCAACTGAGAAAACTAATCGATGAGATAGATGAATATACTGATGATCCAGGTCTTGATGGTTTGATTATTGATCTGGGAAATCTCCGTGGTGGGTTTAGCAAAATGTCTGAAGTCCGAAATGCATTCCAACGTTTCCATGATGCAGGGAAGGAAATAATCGTATATAGTAAGTTTGGTCTGGGGAATGGATCTACTTATTTGCTCTCAATGGCGGATGAAATATATGTCCACGAAATGGCCGGAGTTGATCTCCGGGGTTTAGGTATGGAAATCACCTTTTTTAGAGGTCTCCTGGATACATTATCCATAGTCCCTGAAGTCTGGCGAGTGAGCCCCTACAAGACAGCTGGTGATGTGTTTTTGAATAACACGATGTCCGATGCCATGCGTGAAAACTACTCACAGCTTCTTGATGGAGTTTATGAGGAATTTGTACGGGGTATTTCAGAAGGTAAAATTTGGGAAGACGAAAAAACCAGAGCTGTAATTGATGCAGGTCCCTATCTGCTTACCGATGATGCCAAGGCAGCTGGATTAATTACAGACACAATGTACCCCGATGAATTTGATGATTATGTTAAGAATCTTCATGATGGTAAGATCAATATAATCAAACCCAAAAAGGAAAACCCCAATCCAGATTATCAATATGCCTGGCGCCACGATAAGGTTAACGATCGTATTGCTGTTATTTATGCAGTAGGAGGAATTGTTTCAGGCGAAACAAAACCAGGTCCTTCTGGTTCTAAAAACATGGGTGATGAAACTATTGCAGCAGCCATTAAACAAGCTCGTGAAGATAAAAGTATAAAGGCCATCGTTCTCAGGATAGATAGTGGTGGCGGCTCGGCTCTGGCCTCAGATATCATGTGGAGAGAGATTATAAAGACCACACAGGAAGATTCCAGCAATGTAAAACCATTTATTGCCTCCATGTCCGACGTCGCTGCTTCGGGTGGATACTATATTGCCTGTGAAGCTGATAGTATTATTGCATATCCCTCTACGATTACTGGATCAATTGGAGTTATTGGAAGCCGACTTAATTTCTCTCAACTGAAGGAACGCTTCGGGCTTCATACTGACAATATTCTCCATGGAAAACGTTCTGATTTTGCCAGTGGTAACCGACTGGCTACTGAAGAAGAGTCAGATATGATTTTAGCTTCTATAAATGATACATACATAAGATTCAAAGAGCGTGTCATAGCAGGACGAGAAAGGCTAAATGATATTGATGCACTCGACAGCCTGGCCCTTGGTCGTGTATGGACAGGAAGTGATGCAAAAGCCTACGGACTTATTGATGAATTGGGTGGATACTATGAAGCAATTGAGTTGGCTAAAGAAGCAGCTGGAATTGAAGGTGATATAGATATTGTTGAACTACCCAATTACAAGCAGAAGACAGATTTCAAGAAGCTCTTCGGTGGCGAAGCTAATATCAATTTGAACTCTGATGTGCTGGAGACGCTTCATGTGGATGATTTGATTACCATACTTGAAGGTGATCAGGTCCAGATGATTCTGCCTGTGAAAATTGAGATCAAATAAAGGTAACATCAACAACTCATCCATGACGTGCAGACAATAATTGAAGACATCCCCTGATAAATATCAAGGGCGCTTCGAATCAGGTTATAGATGCCTCAGAATTTGATTGAAAAAATCACTCAGAATTTTGCTGTAGATTTGAAACAGGGAACCCGTGTCAAACAAGGTGATTTCTTGTTTATTTCCCCCCAGCATATTCTAACTCATGACAATACAGGAGCGGTGATAAAGAAGTTCCTCAGTATGGATGCTGAGCAGATTCATAATCCTCGGCAACCTATGTTTGCACTTGACCATAATGTTCAAGATGAGGGAAGAAGTAATATTCAAAAATATGCTGATATAGAAGCCTTTGCCCATGAAATGGGTGTGGACTTCTATCCCGCTGGGCGTGGTATCGGTCATCAAATTATGTGTGAGGAGGGCTATGCCTGGCCAGGCACACTTGCCATGGCTTCAGACAGTCATGCCAACATGTATGGAGGACTTGGTGTCCTGGGAACTCCAGTTGTTCGTACGGATGCTGCAGCTATTTGGGCAACTGGGAAAACCTGGTGGCAGATTCCACAGGTAGCCCGTATTGAATTCACTGGTTCCTTACAACCAGGAGTAACGGGCAAGGATGTAATCATCACGCTGACAGGTCTATTTAAGAATGATGAAGTGCTAAACCATGCGCTTGAATTTGGCGGGGAGGGTGTTGAATCTCTGCATATTGATGATCGTTTGACGATTGCCAACATGACGACGGAGTGGGGTGCCCTTGCAGGAGTATTCCCAATTGATGCTTTGACTTTTGATTGGCTTGAATCAAGGGCTGTGGAACTTGAAAAACGTGGCCTCTCAGGAGTCCCTTCAGACACGCTTTCTGTTGATGGCGATTCTCCCAGGTTAAATATTGGCAATATCTCAAAATTGAAACATGCTGCACCCTATGCGGATCCAGATGCTTACTATACCAAAACAATCAGCCTCAACCTGGCAACAGTCGAACCCTACATTGCAGGTCCAGATTCGGTAAAAATTACTAGCCCAGTTAAGAAAATTGAGGCAGAGAATCTGAAGATACATAAGGCATATCTACTTTCCTGTGTAAATAGCCGAGTAAATGATCTAGCAGAAGCTGCCATCATCATGAGGGGTAAAAAGGTCGCTGGGGGTGTTGAATTTTATCTGGCAGCAGCTTCAAGTGAAGTGCAGGTTGAAAGCGAAACCAGGGGTGACTGGCAGGATTTGTTGGACGCCGGTGCCATCCCCCTGCCTCCAGGGTGCGGACCTTGTATTGGACTGGGAATAGGTTTGCTTGGGGAAAAGGAAGTTGGGATTTCTGCAACAAACAGAAACTTTAAGGGTCGCATGGGGGCGAGAAGTGCCAGGACTTTTCTTGCTAGTCCAGCTGTCGTAGCTGCTTCGGCTATCGCAGGTAAAATCGTGTCTCCATTTGGTTATTCAGGGGGAAGGCCTTTGGGAGAAATTGGAATTAATGCGAGGCCTGACTCCCAGCTGGATGATATTGATATTCAGGATGGTTTCCCAAATATATTGAAAGGGGAAATCCTCTTCTGTCATCAGGATAATTTGAATACGGATGGCATTTTTCCAGGGAAGTATACCTACATTGACTCTTTTACTCCTGAACAACAGGCTGGTGTTGCCATGGAAAATTATGATCCGGAGTTTCGGGGACTGGTAAAACGAGGTAATTTCCTGGTGGGGGGATTCAATTTTGGTACAGGATCCTCTCGAGAACAAGCGGCTACGGCATTAAAATATTGTGGTCTTGCATTGGTAATTGCAGGTTCATTTAGTGCGACCTATAAGAGAAACGCCATTAATAACGGATTTTTAGCATTGGAGGCACCTGATCTGGTGAAGGATTTGCTTAATGAATACGGACGGGAGAGACTTACAGTAGATACTGATATAGAGGCCACAATACATTTCAATCGCAGCAATATTGATTATAATGGGAAAAAGTATTCACTCAGTCCAGTGGGGATTGAAGCTCAGACGCTGTTCTTGTCTCAAGGACTGGAAAACTGGGTTAAGGAAAGGCTGACATGAGTTTTAATTCGTTTCTGATAAACAAAACACTACCAGATGGTGTTCAACCTGGATCAGCTGAATATCGAGGACATGTCGGGGTGTTGGAAGGCTGGGTTTCCATCATTGGGAACTTTATACTTTTCGTAATAAAGCTGATTTTTGGATGGATGGTAAGCAGTATTGCCCTCATCGCAGACGCATTCCACACACTATCCGATGTTGCAACCTCGGTTGTGGTCATTTTTGGGTTTAAGGTTGCACAAAAACCAGCTGACAAGGAACATCCCTTCGGACATGGTCGTGCTGAAACCATTGCGACTTTAACCATAGCCATCCTAATGGCTGTAGTAGCCCTCGAATTCTTCAAGGGAGCTGTAGATAGACTTTTCTTCTCGGAAACAGATATCGATGTGTCAAAAATTGACTGGTTGGTGATCGGGGTTGTAACATTGACTGCATTGGGCAAAGCCTGGATGGCGTATTTTGCATATTCTTTGGGTGAATTGATTGATTCTGATGCCCTGCGTGGCGATGCCGTTCACCACAAAAGCGATGTATACACCACCCTGTTGGTGATTGCAGCTCTTGTGGGAGCATACTTTGGTGTACCATATGTGGATGGCATCATGGGCGTTGGTGTGGCAATAATGATTCTACATGCAGCATATGAAATTGCCAGAGAGGCAATTGACGATCTTTTAGGCAGACCAGCCACAGTTGAGTTTATCCAGGAAATTACGACCCTGGCCACCACAGTTCCAGGTGCACGTCAGGTGCATGATGTGGTTGTACATAATTATGGGGACCAGAGCTTTATATCTCTCCATATTGAGATAGATGAATCCACCTCCCCATCAATTGCTCATAACATTGCCGATAATGTAGAGCACAAGCTGGCTCATGACTTAAATGCTCAAGTCGTGACGCATATTGATCCAGTAGCAGTCTCAGGAAAAAATGTTACTAAGGTTCGCAATATTATTGAGAAGGCTATATCGGTCTTTAATGAGCAATTCACGGTTCAGGACCTGCGAATAGTTGGTGAAGATCCTGTAGAATCCATCCTTTTTGAACTTCCGGTACCAGCAGATTGCGAAAAGAAGAATGAGATAGAGTTTTCCATCCGTGAAGCCCTTGGGTTGGCCTATGAGCGGGCTGCGGTCATTATTGAATTTAAGGCACAAATGACAGAATGATCGACCGTGTCATGCTGAGTATGTAGCTGTATTGGACACGTCCTGTTATTCCAAACTAGTAAGTCATCCCTCGACTGCAGCCGGGATGACAAAAGATGAAAGCAATATGGCAAAAAAGATATACCCCTACAAACACATCATGTGGGACTGGAACGGTACTCTTCTGGATGACTCGAAAATGGCGGTTATGGTCATCAATAAAACCTTATCAAAAAGGTCTATGCCCACGATAAGCCATGATCACTATCAAAAAATATTCGGATTTCCCGTGATAGATTATTATCGACGCCTTGGTTTTGATTTTGTCGATGAGTCCTTTGAAGTGGTTGGTACTGAATTTATCGATGGATATGAAAAGCATAAGTACGATGTGGGTCTTCATGCTGGTGTTGAGGAGGTTTTATTAAAACTGAGTTCATTAAGAATTAGCCACTCAATCTTATCAGCTTATAAGCAGAACACATTGGATGAATTGGTGGGTCACTTTGGACTGACCCATCGATTTTTGAAAATAGTAGGTTTGAACAACCATTATGCCCACAGTAAAGTGGACAATGCTGTCAGATGGATGTCTGAGCTTAACTTGCCACAGAAAGATGTGCTCTTTGTCGGTGACACAGCCCATGATCAGGAGGTAGCTGAAGCCATCGGTGTTGATTGTGTTTTGATCCCTGGGGGACATCAGACCCGTGAGGCTTTGGAAGCCACTGGGGCAAAAGTTGTGGGGAAGATTCAGGATATTCTGGATCTTGAGAAGGCAACCTAAGCACTTTCTTTGCGTAGGTGCTCTTAGTTCCTCGCAAGGACTCCTGACGATAAACTTAAACGAATGAGGTCACATATGCCAAAGCCCACCATCGTCACACTGCCTGGAGATGGAATTGGTAGAACGGTTCTGGATGAGGCATTGCGTGTGTTAGGGGCAGCCGGGTTTGAGGCAAACTATGTAGAGAGCGCTATTGGCTGGGAGTTTTGGCGGACCAGGGGTTACCCACTTCCCCAACATACGCTGGATCTAATCGCTGAGCATAAGATTGCTCTCTTTGGTGCTATCACTTCCAAGCCGAAAGATGATGCTTTCGCAGAACTCGCTCCCGAGTTGAAGGAAAAAGACCTGGTATATTCCAGCCCCATAGTTGGGTTAAGACAGCATTTCGATCTGGACATATGTTTACGACCCTGTCGTAGCTACAAGGGCAACCCCTTGAACTTTATTCGCAGGAATGCTGAAGGGGGAGTTGATGAGCCTGAGGTGGATGTAGCTATTTTCCGTCAGAATACAGAGGGGTTGTATGGAGGGGTGGAGTGGAGCAATCCGCCTGCTCAGGTGCATGATGCTTTGATGACCCATACAAAATTCAGACAGAATTTTAGTCACACTGCAGTGGGTGAATTGTCAATTTCAACTCGCATCTTTACCAGGCAGGCAACAGAGAGGATCCTGCGGGCAGCATTCGACCATGCCAGGCACCATGGTTACTCCTCTGTGACACTCTGTGAGAAACCTAATGTTATTCGCGAGACATCTGGTATGATGTACAAGCTGGCTCAGCAGATACAGATAAGTGAATACCCGGATATCGAATTGTGGAACACCAATATTGATGCACAGATGATGTGGTTGACCAAGAATCCAGAAAACTACGGCGTTATCGTCGCTGGAAACATGTTTGGTGATATCGTTTCAGATGGTTTTGCCGGTCTCATTGGTGGTTTGGGGTTCGCAGCCAGTGCGCAGTATAATTCTGATACAGGCATAGGGGTTTTCGAGCCTACCCATGGTAGTGCACCGAAATATGCTGAATATCCGGTTTCCATTGTGAATCCTATTGCCATGATTGAAGCGGCTTGCATGATGTTGGATTTCATAGATGAACAAACTATTTCCTCTCGCATTCGCGATGCCATCGCTATCGTAATTGCCGAGGGTAAGGTGCAAACATATGATATGCAGAGATTGCCTGGTAAAGTTGATGTGGTAGACAGGGGAGCTGCATCCACGAAGCAAATGGCAGATGCTATCATCACTCGACTCTGATGGCTGAGGTTCTCGAAGCCTCAAGAATCGTTTCGGTTCGACTTTGACAGTTCCTTTAGATCTCCAAATCTCCCCTCCATATGTGCTTCCTTCTTCGTACGGCTCCATCCTTGTAATTGTTTTTCTCGATAGAATGCCTCTTAGATACCGGGGAATAGTTCTGAGTAGATAAGCTTGACCGGTAAGCGTCGCTTTGTGTAGTTAGCGCCTTCACCATTCTGATGTTGCTGCAATCGAAGCTCAATATCCTTTGTGCTTCCTGTGTAATAGGTTCCATCAGAACATTTAAGGATATACAGATAGCCTTCAGACATGCTGATTCCTTTCTTTCTGGAGTAATCTTCTTTATTGCAGATTCGTCATTATGATAATTAAAAGGAGCATTTCGACAAGCTCAATGTCCAGACTCCGGTGGCTGAGCCTGTCGAAGCCATCTCATCGTTTCCAGCTTACGCGCTCTACTCCCAGAGCCTCAGATAGACAATTAAACCATGTTTCGGTTGGTAATTCCAGAGATATAAACCCATCATTTTACATGTTTTAGGCAGTCGTTGATCAGATAAATGGTCGCGAAGAAAATGTTTAATTAACAAATTAAGTATTTATTAAGTCGTAATAATTTATTTAATTTAAGCATTATGATGGACTTCATGGGAGATCGCATTAAAAAGCGCCGAGAAAGCTTGAATATTCAGGCAGCAGAACTGGCTAAAACCATTGGTGTGAGTGCCAGTCTGATTTCTCAGATCGAAAGAGCCAAAGCCTATCCTTCAATATTGACCTTGAAAAAAATTGCCGATGCTTTGCACATCACCGTGGGAGAGCTCATCGGAGAGCAATCCAGCCTGAATAGCAATCCCGTTGTGAAGCACAACCAGAAGAAATTTGTGAAGAAGAACAAGGCTGGTACCAGGTCATATTTGCTTTCCCGTCATGATCAATCAAAACTAATGGATCCCTTTCTCCTGAAGTTCAAGGAAAACGGAGATTCAACTGATATAATGACAACCCGTAATCCAGGACAAGAGTACCTCTATGTGCTGGAAGGGAAATTTGATGTGATTGTAGGATCGTCAAGCTATACCATTAAAGCTGGTGATAGTTTCTACTTCACTTCAGATGAGAATCATCTATTCACCAATACGAACAAAGGGACCTCACAACTTCTCTGGATTGTAAATCAGAATAATTGAGGCCGGTTTATAAAGGAGCACATAATGAATAATCTAAAATATACTCAAGCTCACATTGAAGAGCTCATGGACCATCATGGTCTCACAGATGATGCTAAACAGATCATTCGAGATGAGAAATTACTGCCCACCAGTCTGTTGGATCGTCTGCAAACCAACTATCCACAGCATTCTATGCTGACTACCCAATCAAGAAACCTGTTTGCCCATGGAAAGAACAAGTATTCTGGCTTGGTTGGTTTCAGAGAGGTCATTGCCATTCTTGAAGAAAACGGTATTCATCTTACCCATATCAAGGAGCGTGAGCTGTTTGTAGAGGTTTATGCCTTTTTGGCCACCAAGCATGTGCTGGATACAGTCGACTGGGATAATTTTCAAGAGGACCCCATTTTCCAGCTAGTGATTCCCCAACCCGGTATGATCGAAAAACCGGTTGTAGATGGGTACAAGGAGATAGAAGACGATTCCAAGCGTATGGAATACGTGGTCAACTATCGTGACAAAACCAACCCACATGATGGAAAGCAACTATTGAATCGACCCTCCTTTCATAACGAGGAAGATGAATGGGAAGCCATTGACGGTGGTCAACACAAATATCCGCCAGTCTTCCTTCTTCTTGATAAGACAACCCAGGGTTGTTTTGCCTATTGCACTTATTGTTTCCGTCATGCTCAGGTTCGTGGTGATGATGATATGTTTATCCAGGATGATGTGGCTCAGGTACAGAATTACTGGAGACAGCACAAGGAAATTACCGATATTCTCATTACTGGTGGTGATGCAGGCTATATGCCAACTTATCGTTTTGAAGCCTACCTCAGACCCATTATGGATGATCCAGAACTGGGACATATCCGTACCATCCGTATCGCTTCCCGAGCCCTTACCTATGAGCCCGGTGTCATCGTGAGTGAAAACTGGAATAAAACCATCGAGCTGTTAAAAGAGGTCATTGATCATGGTATCCAGGTAATCTGGGTAGCACACTTTTCAACACCCAAGGAGCTCATGAATATCCATACACTGGCAGCGATCAGGCGTCTGCGCAGTAACGGTATCCGTATTCGTAGCCAGAGTCCTGTCATGAATCATATCAGTCTTTATATGAATGAAGGTAAGGTAGATGTAGATCGAACTGCGGCAAACTGGATCGATATTGGAAATATTTTTATGATGCTAGGCATCACTTTTCATTCCATGTACTGTGCCCGTCCCACTGGTGAACATGATTACTTCACATCACCTCTGGCTGACATGGACAAGGTTTTTAGCAAGGTCTACAAGACATTGCCTTCAGTAGGTAGACCCACACGATTCATCACAATGACCTCTTCAGGCGGGAAGACCTCTCTCCTTGGTACAACCATGGTGAATGGCGAGAAAGCCTTTGTTTTAAAATTCAACGAAAGTCGCAATATGGACTGGATGGACACAGTATTTCTGGCCAAGTACGATGAAAAGGAAAATACAATAGAGAAACTAGTCCCATTTGAAGGTGACAAGCACTTCTATGAGGACGATTTGAAAGAAGTAGAAAAGCATCTGGATGATGAATTTCAAAAATACATGTTGAAACAAAAAGAGGTGAAAGTCCTCGTTTAAGGTAACCAAACTATGATCAACAAGCTGGTTGGGTCAGATGCAGAAGCTGTATCTGACATTTTTAATGGAGCCATAGTCATGATCGGGGGATTCGGCGAAGCTGGAAGCCCCATTGAATTGATTCATCGGCTCATCGATCTTGGCAGTAAGAATCTTACCGTTGTTAGTAATAACACGGGGAGTGGTAATGTGGGAATCGCTGCCCTCATTGCGAACAGACAGGTCAGCAAAATGATTTGTTCCTTCCCTCGAAGTACCAATTCAGTAGTCTTTCCGGAACTATATCGGGCAGGAGAGATCGAATTGGAGCTGGTTCCACAGGGGACACTTGCAGAGCGGATCCGTGCAGGGGGTGCTGGAATACCAGCCTTTTACACGCCTTCATCTGTGAATACGCCACTTGCTGACGGCAAGGAAACTCGTGAATTCAATGGACAGACCTATGTTCTTGAATATGGCATCAAAGCCGATTTTAGCCTGGTGAAATGTGAAACTGCAGACCGATATGGTAATCTGACATACCACAAAACGGCCAGGAACTTTAGCCCCATCATGTGTACTGCAGGATCCACAACCATCGTTCAGGCCAAAAACATTGTTGAACCCGGTGGTATTGACCCTGAATCGGTAATTACTCCTGGAATTTTTGTAAACCGTGTGGTGGAGATCAATGATCCCCTGCATGAGTCTATTCTGGTTGCAAGCGGTGAGAGGTATCCACAATGAATACAATAGAACGTTTGGGCTGGAGCCGCAATGAAATGGCCCAGAAAGCCGCAATGGATATTCCAGATGGATCATATGTGAATCTTGGTATCGGTATGCCGGAACTGATTGCTGATCATGTCCCTGCTGGTATCGAAGTGATTTATCATACTGAGAATGGGTTGCTTGGTATGGGACCAGTGCCGGAAAAGGGGCAGGAAGATATTGAGCTTATCAACGCAGGGAAAAAATATGTGACTGCAATTGAGGGGGCTTGTTTCTTTCATCATGCAGACAGCTTCACCATGATCAGGGGTGGACACCTCGATATATCTATTCTTGGCGCTTTGCAGGTTTGTGAAAAAGGTGATTTAGCCAACTGGTCGACTGGAAAACCTGGAGCTATCCCGGCAGTCGGTGGTGCTATGGATCTGGTTGCAGGCGTTAAAAACGTCTGGGTGATCACAGATCATAATACCAAGGATGGTAAATTCAAGCTGGTGAACAATTGTAGTTTCCCGCTCACAGGCAAGGGTGTGGTGGATCGGGTTTATACCAACCTGGCAATCATTGAGATCACCGAGGCAGGACTCAAAGTTCGGGAGATGGCTCCTGGAATAACCTTTGAGTATCTCCAGGAAAAAACCGAACCCAAACTGCTTCAGTAACCGGCACAATAAGGTCATCAGAAATGAACGATCAAATCAAAACCAATGAAAGCATCTATGCAGATGCTGTAAATGTGTTACCTGGTGGTGTAAGTAGAAATACCATTTTCCACAAACCCTATCCCCATTATGTGGCAGGTGCCAGTGGCTGTATGGTCACTGACATAGACGGCGTATCGCGTGTGGATTTTGCCAATAATATGGCCTCTCTAATCCACGGTCATGCCTATCCCAAGATTGTGGAAGCTGTCATTGAACAGCTCAGAAAGGGAACAGCATATACACTGGCAACAGAGATTGAAGTACGCTACGCTCAGCTTTTGACTGGACGTACTCCCAGCTTTGAAAAAATTCGCTTCGTCAACTCCGGTACAGAGGCGGTCATGTCCATGATCAAGACTGCCAGGGCTTTTACTGGAAAATCAAAGATGGCCAGGGCAGAGGGCTCTTATAATGGCTCATATGATTATGTGGAGGTGAGTCAGATCTCAAACCCAGATAACTGGGGAGACTTGGATAGACCCAATAGAAACCCTCTGGCATATGGCACACCCCAGGGAGTATTGGATGATGTTATCATCTACCCTTTTAATGATGTGGAGCGTACCATCCGTTTGCTGGATGAAAATGCAGATGATATCGCTTGTGTTCTGGTTGATCCCATTCCACACCGCGTCGGATTGTTTGAGGCTACCAATGAGTTTATTGAAGCCATCTATGCCTGGACCCGTAAACATGATGCTCTCATGCTTTTTGATGAGGTGATTACGTATCGGACGAACTATGGCGGGGCACAGCAAAATTATCGGGTTAAGCCTGATGTTACTGCGCTGGGAAAGATGATTGGTGGTGGTTTTCCCGTGGGAGCTTTTGCCGGGAGGTCTGATGTGATGAAGGTGATGGATCCCAATGAAAGTCCGTTGTTGTTGCCACACTCAGGAACGTTTTCTGCAAACCCAATCACCATGACTGCTGGATATGTTGCCATGCAAGATTTTGATCAAGAAGCGGTTCTGGCACTAAATGAATTGACGGCCAGAGCTGTGGCCCAGGTGAAGGAAGCTATTCAAATTGCAGATGTCCCTATGTCAGTCTCAGGTTCAGGTTCAATGTTCAGACTTCACCCCAGAACCACAACACCGATATCTTATCGCAAAGCATATCAGGGTAAGAGAGAGAAAGCCGTCATGGTAAAAATTCTGGATCATCTTTTTTATGAGGAGAATATCATTATGGTGAACACGGGGACGGCAATGCTTTCAACGGCAATTACCGAGAAGGAAGTGGATCAACTCTCTCAAGGAATGCTCAATGCGTTTAAGGTAAATCGGGATGAATTAATTGAAGTACAGGATAACCCCCGTGGTTAGTTAACCAGCTGGCGGAGAAGGAAAAGACATGCAAGAAGTTTATATTTGTGATGCCGTAAGAACACCAGTGGGTACCTATGGTGGTTCTCTTTCATCTATTCGAACTGATGATCTGGCTGCCGTTCCCTTGAGGACCCTGATGGAGAGAAACCCCAAGATCAAGTGGGATGAAGTTGATGATGTGCTCATGGGATGTGCCAATCAGGCTGGTGAGGACAATCGCAATGTTGCTAGAATGGCTCTTTTATTGGCGGGTTTTTCTGAATCGGTACCAGGTGCAACCATTAATCGTTTATGTGGTTCCGGTATGGATGCTGTGGGAACAGCGGTTCGAGCAATCCGGGCTGGTGAAGCTGATCTAATCATCGCCGGCGGAGTGGAAAGCATGTCACGATCACCCTATGTTATGGCCAAGCCGGATAAGGGTTTTTCCCGTACACCTGAGATGTATGACACCACCATTGGATGGCGTTTTGTGAATCGTTGGATGGATAAGCAAGGACATACTCAATCCTTGATCCAGACCGCTGAGAATATTGCCTCAGAAAGTGAAATTAGTCGGGAAGATCAGGATCAATTCGCATTCAGGAGTCAGAGCAAGGCGAAGTCTGCCCAGGAAAATGGATCACTGGCTCATGAAATTGTCCCTGTGCGTATCCCGAGACGAAAGCAGGATGACCTGATCTTTGAGAAGGATGAGCATTTACGTCTCACCCCTCTGGAGAAATTGGGAACACTGAGAGCAATTTTAGGAGAGGGTACGACCATCACAGCTGGAAATGCATCGGGTATAAATGATGGAGCAGCAGCTTTGATTGTTGCCTCTGACGCTGCGATGAAAAAATATGGCTTGAAGCCATTGGCAAAGGTCCTGGGGATGCAGACGGCTGGAGTACCCCCACGTACCATGGGTATGGGTCCCGTCCCTGCTACGGATAAACTATTGAAGCGTCTGGGGCTCACTCTGGATGATATGGATATCATTGAGTTAAATGAAGCCTTTGCTGCTCAATCATTGGGGTGTACGAGGGAGATGGGATTGGCTGATGATGATCCCAGGATCAATCCCTTAGGTGGCGCTATTGCTTTGGGACATCCCCTGGGGATGAGTGGGGCTCGTTTACTTACCACAGCAGTGCATCAGTTGCAGCAGTCTGATGCCAAGCGCGCCTTGTGTACCATGTGTATTGGTGTGGGTCAGGGTATCGCTATGGTCATCGAGAAAGCATAGCACATTTCCGGTCCCTGAGTAGCTCACAGATCCTATCGAAGGGTACATTGACAAGCCCTGGCTTGCCGACTATATTCACCCCGCTTTTTGCGTTATTAAGAGGTCTTTCCAAGTGTGTCACCCTGAGGCTCTCGAAGGGCGACACAATGAAGAAATTCGACACAAAAAGAGATAACCGCACTATCGCGCACCGCTGGCTCAATTGGTAGAGCAGTTGACTCTTAATCAATTGGTTCGGGGTTCGAGTCCCTGGCGGTGTACACTTCTGAAGCCCTTGTAGAATAAGCCCTCCAAGGGTTTCGTCGTTTTAGGACCTGTCTTCTGAAATTTGGGTTAAGTGTCACTGAGTGCTTCTGAGTATCACTGGATGCACAAAATGGGGATACATTTTGGGATACAGTCACTATATTCAAAGTCGAAACAAATAATCCAGGAAAGGGTCTACGTGGCTGATACCAAGAATACAGAGGATTCACCTAAACCCAATCACCCAAAGCTATTTATATCGTATAGTTGGAGTTCAGATGCCCACGTCGAATGGGTGGTTAAGCTGGCGTCGGAATTGGTAGACTCCGGAGTAGAAGTGATTCTGGATAAGTGGGATTTGTCTGAGGGTCAGGATGCTATCACTTTTATGGAAAAAATGGTCACTGACCCAGAAATAAAAAAAGTAATAATGATCTGTGATAAAACTTACGCTGAGAAAACCGATGCAAAGAGTGGAGGTGTTGGCACTGAAGCACAAATTATATCCCCTAAAATCTATGCCGAAACAGATCAAAACAAATTCGTAGCAATACTGAAAGAGCGAGACGAAGGAGGAGAACCCTATCTCCCAACTTATTATCAGTCAAGAGTATACATAGACCTGAGTGACCCTGCAAATTATTCTCAAAATTTTGAACAGCTACTTAGGTGGATATATGACAAACCACTTTACATCAAGCCGGAGGTAGGTGAACCCCCTGCTTATCTTGATGACAATGCTAATCCGATTCGTCTCCGAACTACACCACTATACAGGCGCGCGATAAACTCTATAACGGATGGAAAGGATACGGCAGATGGTGCCATCGAAGAATACCTAACATCACTTGCGGGGGAATTAGAAAAATTTAGGATTGATCATGATGGAGATCAAATGCCGAAGTATGTACGTGAAAACATTGAAGCTTTTATTCCCTATAGAAATGAAGCGATTCAAGTTTTTAACGCTATTTCTCTTTATCGAGACACTGACACCTGCCGACAATCAATTCAAAGATTCTTTGAAGCAATTTTACCATACCAAGAAAAACCAGAGGGGGTGGTTTCGCACAGAAGATGGGATTTTGATAATTTCAGGTTTATTGTCCATGAACTATTTCTGTATTTGATCTCGTTTTTTATTTCACGTGAAAAATTTCCATCTGCAGAATATTTCTTAGCATCACCATACTATCTCCCTGGCAGGACAGACCACGGAAACGATGCGATGGTCACCTATGTTGAGTTTCGCCATCACATGAGTTCGCTTAGTGGTGAAGATGAACAGCACCAGAAGGTACCAGGTTTTCATAGAGCTTCACTATTGAGAGAACGATGTAATGATTCAATACTTCCCTTCAAGGCTCTAATGCAATCTGATTTTGTCTTATTTCTTCGACAACATCTACTCAACATTGACACATTTTCCTATTGGTGGCCCGAAACTTTGGTGTTTACAGACCATTTCCCCAGGCCCTTTGAGGTTTTCTCACGGTCATCATCAAACAAATATTTTTCCACTGTACAACAATTGATTGGTGCAAACTCCAAAGATCACATAGAACAGGTCTTGGAAGAATTTGAGTCCGGTGAACGCCAATTACCGAAATGGGGATATAACAAATTACAGGTTCGGCAACTACTAAACTTTGATCGTTTATGCTCTATTGAATAAGAAAACAAGAAATCGGAGCCACTGTTATCACAAAAAACAGGCCGTTCCAACGTAAAGGAGCAACCAGTAACGCTCATGTGGGTCGAGAGTTTGAACGGAAAGTGTTCGATCTCTTGGAGGCAGATATTCCAGGTGTATTTGAAGTAAACACTCGACATAAAAGGGATTTAAAACTCACAACGATCATATAGTACGAATTGATGGAGGCAGGATTGCATACCGCGGATACAGAGTTTATTGATTTTTCTAATTTTGATAGTATTGATCTGACAAGGTTTGATGCAGACTTATTGATAATGGATCTTGTTCACCACTATCATGAAGCATTCCATGAATACGAACCAGAAAACCTATTTCTGTATATAAAAAACCTACTTTGCGGTATCGCGGTTTTTTATAATGATTCATATGAAACTCTGGATCCAGGCTATGGTGTTGCTGAAGCAATTCTATATGATGCAGGCTATTTTTCTGTTGACAAAAAACTAGTTTCGTTTGCTCTGGACAATATTGAGTTTCTTAATTCTAGGACAAGAAGAAAACTGAAGAAGTGGAAGCCAGATTTGAGACTGGAGGCATTCAGTGTATCAATAGCTCTTTTCCAACAATATGGATTGCGACTTGATGCCACTAATCAAAGTATGACTGACTATAGATCCCTGTCAATGTTCCTTCTTTGGCCTTCCCCACAAGACAGTGAATCCGAGCAAACTTTTTTAAGTAGTGCTCTTCAGGGCATCGGATATAAGCTATTAGAGAACAATTTGATTTCTGAGAGTGAGAGGTTTCTAGAAGACTCAATTCAAAGGCAACCGATGAATCACCACGCCCGCCAAATTCTTGGAGACTGCCTAAGGAGACAAAAGAAGCATGAACAAGCAATAGAGCAGTACCGAGAGGCAATAAAGATTAGATCCTCTGACCCGCCTGTTGTGGGAATTGATGTAAATACAAAAGATTCTGATCTTGCTGAATACAACTACCTGATAAGTTTGTGTTATAAGGAACTACATAAGTATGAGCTTGCAGAGAGTCACTTTAACGAAGCTCAAGAGCGTTCAGACGGATCAAATTATTTTGGATTTATTTACGATGGCTTTTCGACCTTGGATCAATATGGTAGGGAGCTTCGCAATAAACGTGATGAATTTAGTAAAATTGGAAATCCTACAAGTGAAGATTATGTCTCTATCATAAAGAGTATTGAGCATAGTATGGAAAATGTGCTTGAGAATCACAAAAAGGAAATGAGTCTAATTGAAAGTCGTGGTTTTTGGAATCGAATGCATCCGCAAAGTAAAGAGTTCTTAGGTTCAGCTGAGATGCTTTTTAACCTATTCCCCAGAGAGGCTGACTTTTCTCCATGTATCATTCAATTTTGCAAGGTGGTAGAATCTGAACTGCACAATAAATTTGTACCGAAGCTGCAAGCAATAATAGAAACTGAAAAGATTCAGATTAATACAAATAGTACTTTTCGTAAAAGATCGTCCTTGAGTAAAATCACCCTCGGTGGAATTGTACACATTCTGAAAGATGCCTCAATAAAAAATGGGATTAGACAGCACTTACCCATAAATGAAGGTTTTATTTTGGACGTACTTCCTGATAAAATTTATGACATTCTTGAACTACGGAACTCATGTGCGCACATTCATGGTGCTACGCCAGAGCAGGCCCTTGGAGTCAGAGAGGTTCTATTTAATGATCTACTGAATCCCCTGACGATTATCTAGCGGTGCGAAGTTGGGTCGCAATATCTACCATCGTTACATACTGAAAGGGATACATATTCGGGATACCGACTGATTCACTATCCCGTAATGCACTGTCCCATAGTAACTTACGAAACACAGTCGTTTGACTCTTAATCAATTGGTTCCAGGTTCGAGTCCTGGGCGGTGTACACCACTAAAACCCTTGCTGGCTAATGCTTGTAAGGGTTTTAGTTTTTCTGGATGACTCCGAACTGCGTAAAAAAGGACGGTATATTAACGGTATATTT
>JAERTG010000108.1 GCA_016845065.1 Fidelibacterota bacterium
TTTTGGACAGGTCTATGAAGGATCCAATACCACCCACCTTTCGGTCATCGATAAAGCAGGGAACGCAGTTTCCTTAACCTATACACTGGAACAATCCTATGGTTCGGGAATGGGATCTCCCAAACTGGGCTTTATTTTTAACAATGAAATGGGCGATTTCAACCCCCAACCCGGACTTACCAACAGCGGTTGGCTCATTGGCACACCGCCAAATCTTATCGCTCCGGAAAAGCGCATGCTTTCGAGCATGACACCCACCATAGTGGCTAAGGATGGCAAAGCCTATATGGTCATTGGAAGTCCTGGTGGTCGAACCATCATCAATACAGTATTTCAGACGGTTTTAAATGTCCTGGAATATGAAATGCCCATCGACAAAGCCATTGAAGTCATGAAAATCCACCACCAGTGGATGCCCGACCAATTGTATTTTGAAAAAGACCTGCTATCGCCCGATACTCAGAAAGCTTTGGAACAGATGGGTCATACATTAAAAGCACGAAACAACCTGGGGCGCCTCATGGGCATCATCAATGACGACGAAAAACAAGTGTATATCGGCGCTTCGGATTCTTCGAGTCCTGATGGGGCAGCTGTTGGTTATTAGGGCTTTAGCTCCGCTGGTTTAAGATTCCATCTTAAACCCATTAACATGATAGTTTTTTATCAAAGCTGTAACATAGAGGTACCCAAAGAAAACACTAAGTGGCCCAGAGAAATATTCTTTTATCAATACAGTGCTTTGTGCCTCCTTCGCGTTCCTTTGTGTAATAGCTAGATTCGCAAACAGACCCTTGCTGTCATTTCGATCCCGATTTATCAGTTGAGAAATCCCAATCCTGGTTTAAGATTGCATCTTAAACCTAATACATGATGGTTAATATTAGAGCTGTAACACAAAGTTTCACAAAGAAGACACTAAGAGTCACAGAGAAATATTCCTTATCGAAACCATGCTTTGTGGAGTTTTGCGCCTCCTTGGCGTTCCTTTGTGTAATAGCTAGATTCTCAAACAGACTCTTGCTGTCATTACGATCCCAATGTATCGGGAGAGAAAACTCCCTGGCATGATCCATCGCCAGGAAACCCGGAGCTGTTTTGTCTCGCTGTCTCAGGAGATTTCTCTCTTCGTTCGAAATGACAGCTAGGTTGGTATTATACAAAAAGCCCACACTCTTGTATGGGCTTTGTTGTCCGACCAGGCCTCCCCGATACGCTCCGCCATCGGGATAAACTTCTCGCCCTGTTATGCAAAAAGCCCACGCTATTGCATGGGCTTTGTTGTCCGACCAGGCCTCGAACCTGGACTCTTCTAGATCAGATCCAGACGTGTTGCCAATTACACCATCGGACATGAGGCCGCAAATATCGTATAATTTTATTTTTCCCGAATGTTTTCAGCGAAAAAAGACAATAGTTTATATAGAATCTAGGATTCAGGTCTTCCTTTCGATAACCTCCTTCAATGCATCGCTATTTTTTTCTCTTCGACCAGGAATCACGTAATGGAACCGTCCGGTTAAAAACCAAATGTCCTTCAGTGCTGTCTTTATCCACACAGAAGTAGCCCAGACGCTGGAACTGGAAGCTTTCACCTGTCTGTACACTGGCCAATGAAGGCTCCAGTTTACATGCCGGTAATACTTTCAGAGATTCAGGATTCATAAAATCTTTGAAATCCTTGTCCTTATGACCTGCAGGATCCTCATCAAGGAAGAGGCGATCGTAGACCCGAACTTCAGCATCAATGGCGTGCTGAGCTGATACCCAATGTAAAGTTCCCTTTACCTTACGGCTGGCACCTGCACCACCACTTTTGGAATCCATGTCTGCTGTACAATAGATTTCGGTAATGGCTCCGTTTTCGTCCTTTTTGAAATCTTCACATTTGACAATATAGGCTCCTTTGAGTCTTACTTCCCGTCCCGGACCCATTCTGAAGAATTTCTTTGGAGGATCTTCCATGAAGTCGTCCCTTTCAATATAGATCTCCCTTGAGAAAGGAACCATACGGCTGCCTCCTTTCGGGTCTTCCGGGTTGTTGATGAGTTCCACCTCCTCCGATTGTCCTTCGGGATAATTGGTGATGACCACCTTCACCGGATTGAGCACTGCAAAAACCCGGGGTGCTTTTTCATTGAGGTGCTCACGCACACTAAATTCCAATAAGCCCACATCAATTACATTGTCGCGTTTGGCTACTCCAATGCGTTCTGCAAACCTTCGGATGGACTCAGGCGTATAGCCTCTTCTTCTCAGTCCGGATATGGTAGGCATGCGGGGATCATCCCATCCATTCACCAGCTTTTCCTCAACCAATTGCAGCAATTTTCTTTTGCTCATCACCGTATAGCTCAGGTTTAAGCGGGCAAACTCAATTTGCCGGGGTCTGTAATCGCCTTCCACAATCTGATCCAAAAACCAGTCATATAAAGGTCGGTGAATTTCAAATTCCAGGGTACAAACCGAATGTGTGATGCCTTCAATAAAGTCAGATTGACCATGGGCATAGTCATACATGGGATAAATACACCATTTGTCACCTGAACGGTGGTGCTCCTGATGCAGTATGCGGTACATAATGGGGTCGCGCATATGCATATTGGGGGAACTCATGTCAATTTTTGCACGCAGGATCATGGCTCCGGTTTCAAACTCACCGTTTTTCATGCCTTCAAAAAGCCTGAGGCTTTCATCAACCGGACGGTCGCGATAGGGACTGTTGATGCCTGGTCGGGTAGGTACACCGCGCTGTTCGCTTATGAGTGACTGGGGTTGTTCATCCACATAGGCCTTGCCATCTTTTATCAGTTTAACTGCCCAATCGTATAGTTGCTCGAAATAATCCGAAGCATAATATGCCTCCTTATCCCATTCAAAACCCAGCCATTGGATGTCTTCCATGATGGATTCCACATATTCCACATCCTCTTTTTCAGGATTGGTATCATCAAAACGAAGGTTGCATAAGCCGTTGTAATGGTTGGCCAATCCAAAATTCAAACAGATGGATTTTGCATGCCCAATATGTAAATACCCATTGGGTTCAGGCGGGAAACGTAAATGTATCCGGCCTTCATTTTTATTGTTTTTCAGGTCCTCTTCAATGATCTGCTCAATGAAATTGAGCGACTGCTTTTCGTTTTCAGGAAAATCCATACGATTCTAGTAACAATTAATACAAAGCCTCCTTTTGTAATAATAAGGAGAAGCGCAAAATTACAGAGAAAAGCCATATGAATTAAGATCAGCGGATCAGGAATTGACCCAACGGATAAAGGCATCGCTTTATTTTATGCTCAAATGTTAAAGTTTTCTTAACAATTTCATAATCAATCTGATACAGGTGTTCGTTTTGGTACATCTTGTGTTTGATGCCGAACAATTAAGCGTGCACATTCAGACAGCCTAAAATCTTATTGTGCTGTTTTTGTGCTGGTTACCAGTTTTGGCACAGGGTTGGCATTAAGCATAAACGCAACTATTAATGATTAACTAATACTTACAAAAAAATTTAAAGTCATGAAAACAAGAATCGCAACCTTAATGGTTTTAGTGGGCATATTTATTGCCTCCACAGCTTTTGCCAACCAACCAGTAACTGCCACCGCTGCCGTAAAATCATCCGTAAAACAAATCCTTAAAAAAGAACTTACTTATCCTGAATTTGCCATAAAAAATAAATTGGAATGTGATGTTGTGGTAAGCATCGTCATACAGGATGACGGAACATTCAAGGTGAATTGTGCCAATTGCCAATGTCCAAAGATGAAAAACGAAGTGATCGCTGATATTGAAAAACTAGGCAACAAGAAATTCGCAAAATTTGCTGGTCAGGAAATAAATCTGAAACTGAAATACGAACTCATTAGCTGATTTCCTCAATTATATAATTCCAGGGCTTTGGCCTGTTGTTTTTTGGTGTCCCGACTGCCTTTGGTAGTCGGGATTTTTTATACACCCCGCTTCAAGTCGCCGCCATATTGTATATCGCTGGCTTTGGCATTGGGGTCGTTTAACCATTCGGGAATATTGTCTTCCGTACCTTCCAGTTTAGCTCTTTCAGCATCAAGCTCATCTTCGCTATAGGCAAAAATCATTTCCGCAGAAACCACGTATTCCATGGCTTGAATGCTTTTTAGCTTGGCTATTTCTTCTCCGGTATTCTTACCTTCAAGGGTTACAATAATCCGTCCTTTTTCATCATGTAAATGGTATTCACAGATGGTCGATTCCTGAATAACCTTGAGGACTTCTTCAAGATGTTCAGCTTTGGTTTGTATGACTACACTACTTAAATTCATGCTTAATTGATTTCATTTGTCAGTGCTTCAACAGAAGCCCATCATTTATTCCAGATGCCAAATAAAGGCTTTTTTTTCCTCGGCTGTTGTGATCAGGCTTCGATTGTCCAAAAAAACAATCTTTGTCAGGGTACTGTTATGCCCTACAAGGCGTCCAATGGTCTCCTGTGTATCCAGGCGTATCAGCATAACAGAATTGTCTTCAGAAGCAGTGAAAGCGCCCAGCATGCCATCAGGACTAACACCCACACAGTAGACCAGAAAATCGGTATCCACAAACCATGAAGGTCTATCTCTTCTGTAAGAAACGCCAAGCCTTCTGTCTTGTCCTGCCGATAAAAAAGTGGTTTCCTGACAGGAAAGCTGAAATACTTTGTCCCTGTGAACACCTTCAATTGCGCTAATTGATTTTCCATCGGATAGGCTAATGCGATGGATAATGCCACTTTCATCGGCAGTCAGAAATTCATTACCGGAAGGATGCAGCACAAAATCAGAAAAGGCATAGGGACTGATTTGTTGCCTGTAATCGCTAGTTTTTCGCTCAAGATTATAACGAATAAGCTCATTACTCAATAAGCCCAGCAGCGCTTCCTTTGGGTTAATAAAGCGTGCTTTTTTTATCATCATTCGATCTGTCTTTGCAGAGAGTAAGGTATCCATTCTGCCCTCCTGAATGACTATCAGATTGCGGAAACCATGATTGCCCTGGCTCACCAAAAGCAATTGATCATCCAGCATGTCTATGGAGTATATTTTGGAGGGAATGGTTTCTCCCATAAAATCCAAATGACCAGGGATGGTAATTTTTTCCAACACCTGTCCAGTTTCAAGGCTAAACACATCCACCACACCCATTTCGGTGGCCAGATAAAGCTTATCATGGGCCACAGCAAGGTCATAAACAGCCCCTGAAGTATTCAGCTGCAGGGCAGGTTGTATATCCTGACCAACACTTAATTCTGAACTGAGAAATAATAGGATTACAAACAGGCATCTGCCATGTAAGGAGACAGTACAGAGGCATTTGGTTTGATGGATAAGGTGGAGAAATCCCATGTTTACATATCTCAGGCAAATAAATAATCCATTATGATATGATCAGCACCAAAGCGGACCGTGTACAAACAATGGGTACTACTTCACCCCTTCTTTCATCACCTTTTTCAGATTTGATTGCTGACGTTCCGAAGCTTGTCGGAAGGCAGGATCAAACATATTGGGAATTTCAGCACTTACATTTGCCTGGGCCACATGGCACTGTGAACAGTTGAACATGGCCAGATTAAAATGTTCCAGATCGGTTTCAACAACTACATTGTCTTCAGCGTCTACCTTCACCAATCCTTCTTCCTCGGTGAGAAAGGGTCGGTAGGAGGTAAAGTGGGTGAGTGGCATAGCCGTAGCTCCGAACTTCGTTGCATTATGCGGGATGTGACAAGTCAGACACTTATTATCATTTACCCGAATGGGTAGCAAGCCTGCAATTTTATGAGGGATCAAAGGAGGTGCATTCTCGAACGACCGTTCAATTAAGTCACTTTCCCCTCCTCTGAGTTTGGAGTATTCCGGCATCTCAGTAAGCGGTGATTCATCTGATAACAAGAGTTCATCAGACATATCAATATTCTCATCGGCAATCCAATCCTTATCCTCAGATTGGTTGGTACTACAGCTCATCATAAAGCATGAAAGGACGACTACAATGATTAGTAATTTGTTGCTCATAACTCCCTCCTGTGTTTTTTATAATTATTAATTGAAAATTTCAATGCATTATCTTCACAAACTTCAATGCACCGCCCACAACTGGAGCATGCACCTGAACGAATAAAACCTGATTGTTTCCCAATGATATCCAATACCTGAGGTTCGTGACAGGCAGGGAAACATTTGTTACAATTGCTGCAGTTTTCGGCCTGATGTTTTACCTTGATAAGGGCAAAGCGTGAAAGCCCTGAATAAAAGGCACCCAGTGGGCAAAGATGTCCACACCAGCCATTTTCAAGGACGAAAAGATCGAAAAGAAAGACCATCAGAACAACAGCCCATCCCATTCCAAATCCGAAAATCACACCCCGATGCATCATGCCAATGGGGCTAATCATTTCGAAGGCTGCCACACCGAGGATTGCTGACAATAGCAAGCCCAGAACCAATATCCAGTAACGGGAATTGCGACCCAGCAACATTATATTTTCTTTTTTCCTCCAGCTCAGTTTTTTCCGCATCCGGAATGCCAGATCGGTCACCAAATTAAGTGGGCATACCCAGCTACAAAAACTACGGCCTGCTATTGCTGCATAAAACATGAGAATGATCAAGGCTCCGATCAAAGCATCGGCAGACAGCAAAAAGCCGGCTGCCAGGGTCTGCAACACCATATAAGGGTCAGATAGATAGACCGTCTCCATGACCAGGGCAGTACTATAGTTTCCCATGAGCACTTTCCATCCCCAGAGATTGGCAGCGGCAAACAGCGCCAAAAACAACAATTGTACAATTCTTCTAAGAACGATGTATTTATTCCTTGCCCACATCTATTCGTCAATCAGATCTTCCCAGTCATTTAAATAATCCTCCGCACTCTGACTTCTATTCTTCTGTTCCTCTTTCAATTCATGCAGGCGCTTTTCATCACGTTTATCCCAGCCTTTGATATAGTGGTTCCCCACCTTTCCTGATGCCAGTTCTTTGGGCAACACAAAAACGGCAGGTTTCTCTGTCACACAGGCATGTTCACACAAACCACAACCGGTACAGGCTGTTCTGTTTATATGTGGCTCCAAAAGGGCATGCTTACCTGTTCTGTCGTTGCGACGAAATTCCAGTGTGATTGCTTTACCCATCAGTGGACAAGCCCGGTAACAGGCATCACATTGGATACCCCAAAAGGCCAGGCAGGCATCTTCATCAATCATTGCCACACCCATGCGTGCCGTGTTGATATCCATTCTCTCACTAGCTTCAGTTGGCTCTGAAGGCTTTAGCAATTCTGAGTCCAATGCACCACTGGGACAGATGGGTACACAGGGCACATCGGTACACATATAGCATGGGGTTTCCCTGGGCACAAAAAAGGGTGTTCCGATGGCCGTATGGTCATCTACAGTTGCCAGATTAAGGGCATCATAGGGACAAGCTTCCACACAGCTGCCACAGCGCACACAAGCTTTAATAAATGATTTTTCAGCCAATGCTCCGGGAGGACGCAAGGCCAATTCAGAGGCTTTGAGTCCATCCACAACACCACCCCAGGCCATGCCACCGAGGCCCAGTACTCCGGCCCCGCGAAACATAGTCTTTAAGGCATCACGGCGTGAGGCATTTAACTGATCATCACTCATATGGTTTAAGCTTTATAGATTTTAACAGCACATTTCTTAAAATCGGTTTGCTTGGAAATGGGATCTGTTGCATCCAGACATACCTTATTAATCAAGACTTTCTCATCAAACCAGGGCACATAAATCAATCCCTTGGGCGGACGGTTCCTCCCACGGGTTTCCACATGAGCTTTTACCTTACCTCGTCTGGAGTCAATCCATATCAAATCTCCCTGAGACACCTTGTATTTCTCAGCGTCACTGGGGTGCATATAACATAAGGCTTCAGGTACTGCCCGATACAATTCGGGAACCCTCATGGTCATGGTGCCACTATGCCAGTGTTCCAACACCCTACCAGTGGATAACCATAATGGATATTCCATATCAGGCATTTCCGGTGGATCCATATAAGGGCGGAAGAAAATTTTGGCCCTATTGGATAAATCTTTCTTTCCTTTGGAGGCATCGGGGCCTTTTAAGCCACCCTGGGGCAAACTCTTCAGCGCTTTACCGTAGAAGGCAAATTCACCCACATCGGCTTTGCGTGCATAAGGGTCGTATTTTGAATTGAAACGCCATTGGGTTTCTTTACCATCCACCACCGGCCATTTCAGACCTCTTACTTTATGGTAGGTGTCAAAATCAGCATAGTCGTGGGCATGGCCTTCACCAAATTTCCGGTATTCCTCCCAGAGGTATTTCTGCATAAAGAATCCGTAACCTTCCCATGGTTTGTCATCAATTCCTAACACCTGGCGTTTGTCACCTTCAGCTTCAGTATTGTCAAATCCTTCTCCTATGGGATCAGGCCAGGCATATGATTTGGCTTCTTCGTTGGCGAATAACACATCAAACAAGGTGTCATCAGGGCTATAGCCCATGGCTTTCGCTTTGTCCAACACATCGGGCAAACCGCCTTCAAGACCCGGTATGGGTTGGGCGCCCCAGACTTCGCTTAGTTTAAAGCGTTTTGAGATTTCTATATATTGCCAGAGGTCGGGCATGGCATTACCCACGGGCAATACCTGCTGTTTCCAATGTTGGGTACGTCTTTCAGCATTACCATAAGCACCCCATTTTTCATAAATCATGGCCACCGGTAACACCAGGTCGGCCACCTTGGCTGAAACTCCGGGGTAGCTATCGGAAACCACAATGAAGTTATCCATTTTACGGGCCATTTTCAACCAGTGATTGGCATTGGCTGTACACATGAACGGGTTACACACATTCACCCAGGCAAAGGTTATTTTACCATCTTCCATATCCCTGAAAATCTTCATGATATGGGCACCGGGTTTGGGATTAAGTGTTTTCTCGGGCAGCTTCCAGATTTTTTCTGAAATGGCCCTGTGCTTGGGATTGGCAGCCAACATATCGGCAGGCAAACGATGAGAAAAAGTTCCTACCTCCCGTGCCGTACCACAGGCAGATGGCTGTCCGGTAAGACTAAAGGCTCCGTTACCTGGTTTGGCTTGTTTGCCGAGCAATAGGTGAACCATATAGGCCTGTTCATTCACCCACACACCGCGTGTGTGCTGGTTCATACCCATGGTCCAGAATGAAACCACTTTCCGGTTCTTTTCCACATACATACTGGCCAGCAATTTTAGCTTCACCTTGTATGATGATAAGTCCTCATCCGGATTACCCTTGGACATTTTGGCAACATAATTAAGGGTATAGGGTTCGAGGGCTTTTTTGAAGTCAGCAAAGGCAATGACCCAATGCTTTTTAGCAGCACCGGCATGTTTCATTTCCAGGGTATCGCCTTCTTTATATCCCAGATAGGCGAGTGCAACTGCTTCATCTTTGGAAACCTTTTTGGAAACTTCCTTTTTTACTGTTTCTCTTTCCTTATCAGTAAAGGAAGGATGATCAGGTTTCCGCATACCATATCCTGTATCCACAAAACCTGTCACAAATTCGGTGTATTTGTCGACAAATTCCTGATCTATCACTTCGGGATTGTTGTACACAATTTCGCGTGCGATATAGTTCCAAATGGCCAGATCGGTATTGGGCTTGAAAATAATATCCACATCAGCCAGGTCGGAGCATCGGTTGGTAAAGGTTGACAGATTGATAATCTTCACCTTTTCAGCATTGCTCAACTTTCTGTCGGTTACTCTCGACCAGAGTATGGGGTGCATTTCCGCCATATTGGCGCCCCAGGTCACTACAGTATCCGTTAGTTCAATATCATCGTAGCAACCCGATGGTTCGTCAATCCCAAAGGTTTGGATAAAGGCTCCCACAGCCGATGCCATACAGTGGCGAGCATTGGGATCAATATTATTGGATCTGAAACCGGCTTTGATAAGTTTGGCCATGGCATAGCCTTCCTGAACGGTATACTGCCCAGATCCGAAAATTCCAATTCCCGTGGGTCCTTTTTCCCGGAAGCTTTTCTTCATTTGCTTCTCCATCTCATCATAGGCCTGTTTCCAGCTGATGGGTTTGAATTTCCCTGTTTTGCTGAAATTACCGGACTCGTCCACACGCATAAGCGGTTGTTTCAATCGGTCGGCACCATAAAGAATTTTAGCATTGAAATAACCTTTGATACAGTTCAGACCCCGGTTTACCGGAGCTGCCGGATCGCCTTTTACAGCAACAATTTTCTCGTCCTTGGTAGCCACCATAATACCACAGCCGGTACCACAGAAACGGCATACTGATTTATCCCATCGCCATCCGCCTTCGGATCTTTCTGATGGGGAGGCCATCAGGTTTTTGGGTACACTCATCCCAATGGCTGTGGCCGCAGCAGCTACGGCAGTATTTTTTACAAAATCACGTCTGTTAATACTCATTGATTTTCCCTCCATTTGTCGTTAGTAAGTCAATTGTTTAAAGATGTGCACCAGCCTAAATGACTCAGGCTGGTACTCAAATGGTTTGGGTGTCAGCTATTCAGAATACCGCTGGCGGAATTTTTTAGCTGCTTCCTTACGTTTTTGAATCTCGTCGGCATCCATTTTGCCTAAGAACCATTTGTGCATCTCACTGTTGAGGATATCATCCAGCAAGTCTTCCACACGTTTGGCTCCGGCAGCTTTACCATGCTTTCTGCCTTCGTCAATCAATTCCTGAACTTCAGGAACAATTTCCATATAGAAACGCTCAGCCAGATCGAAGTTACCATGCCATTGGGTATAATCAGGACCCATCATGGAAGCTCCCATACGGGCACGTCTTCCTTCGTGATGCCATAGATAGAAATAGGTCCATTCTATTTTGTCATCAAAGGCTACAGGTGTGATCAATTCTTCGGCTTTCAATGCTTTCATCAAGGCCAGTGCAGGTTTACCGTATTTGTCGTTATACATATGTACCTGTTGTCGTACTGTGTGTAGAAATTCTTCACATAGTCGCGTGTATGACACTGGAAACACACATTTTGCATACCGGCTCTTCTCTGCTCCCAGGTAAGGAAATCAGATGGCAATGGTTTGCCTTGTGCTTCGTATTTGGCCAATTCAGCGGCATCGATTTTTTCAGATACTTTAGGTCTTAAGGTCCAGCTGATACGGTCGCCTACATCATGGGTAACTTCCTGGTCAGGTGTAGCACTCATGTGACAAGTGGCACAGGTTGGAGCAGCGGAATAGTCTTGTCCCACTACCCATGGTTGGGCTTCCAGGTTCATTTTCTCACGGTGGGCATGGTAGTTGATACCATGTTTCGACTCATTATAAATTTCAAGCTGCGGGTGGTCGGGTCCCATATGACATTTTCCACAGTTTTCAGGTTGACGGGCCTGTGCTATGGAGAAATGATGGCGGTTATGACATGCGGAACAAGATCCTTTAGATCCATCCAGATTGATACGTCCCATACCGGTATTCGGCCAGGTTTTAGGATCGAGCAGCAAGACACCCATATCATTGTATTTGGGATTGCCTTCTGCATCTGTTTGAACCTGTACACGTGAACCGTGACACTGCCAGCATCCGGAAGCTGCTGCAGGATTGGCTCCTCCGTTGTAAGCCGCATGGCCTTCCACAACCTCAGCCAGCACATTGTCGAGAGAACCCATGATCATCCCGGCATCGGCATGGTGGGAAGTGGTGAATTGTTCTGCTTCGTTGGCGTGACATTTGGCACAATCATTAGGTGTTACGATGGTAGCAATCAGCTGTCCTTCGTGCATATAGGCATCCACATCACCTTCTTTTGCCTGGTGACATTCCAAACAGCCTACGCCTACTTCAGCATGCTTACTGTTTTTCCACTGTTCCACAATTACTTTTCCAGCACCCTGTTCGCTGTGACAGGCCACACAGTGTTTGGTGCCTGCATCAATGATAGGATCCGCTTTGTAATCCGGCATTGCATGCTGAACTTCTTTCCATAAAGCCATGAGCAATACCACAATAAATACAAGGCTTAGCACCCCGATTATTGTCCTTTTTGTATTTAAACTTGTTGCCATT
>JAERTG010000109.1 GCA_016845065.1 Fidelibacterota bacterium
GGAAATTCACGTGCAACCATGTCACAGCTGCTATCCCAGGAATTATTATCGACAACGATGACTTCGAAATCACTGAACTCAGTTTGTGCAAAAACTTCGCGTAGTGCTTTTTCTAATATTTTTTCAGTATTATACGATACAATTATAATCGATAACATGTTTAGCCTTTCTGGTATGCACTAGGCGACCGCTGAATACAGATCGTTTTCTGGTTCTGGAAGCTGTTCAATGCGGCTGTCCAATTTCAGTCGCTCCAATTGCCAGGCATGTAGGCTTTGACGAAAATTGGGGTGGTTATAGCGTTCCATTCCCTTAATACCTGCCAGCATATACCCGATGAGGATATTCAATCCCCCAAAAACAAAGGGTCTTTCAAGCATTCGGTAGAGGGCAACAACAACTATGTATATAGGGTGAGTGCCCATAAAGTATTGACCGCGTCCCCACCGCAAACGGCCGTGCAGAACACCCTTATGTGATGAACCCATCAGTCTTTTATGGATAATATTCAGTGTTGGATGATTGATACTTCGTGTCCTCCACCGCGCCATTCTCGCACGATGAATGGCAATGCCATCCCACATAACCTCCCTTACAAAACCACCAATATCTTCAAATGCTTCGCGGCGGTAAAAATTGAAAGCACCAACTGTCATTTCATCGTGGGTACGCTCTTCAACCAACTTCTCCCCTGTGGGAAGGAATACTTTGCCGCTGGCTGATCCAAGCCATTGATCGCGATCAAAGTAGCTGAGCAATGTTTCCACATAATTGGACCTAAATTCAATATCCCCATCCATTTTTGCGATATAATTGTACTCCGATGTATGCATCCGCTCATAGCCGTAATAGAATGCTTCAACGACTCCGGGACCCACAGAACGTTCCCCGCGATCTGGCTTGATCACAACGTTCATCCAGGGATTTCTCCGGGCTGCTTCCAGAAGAATCTCTGTTGTACCATCAGTAGATCCATCATCAACTACCACCCATTCAATGGGTGGAATGGTTTGGGCTTCCATGCTCCGAATGACGCGGGGTATGAATTCTGCTTCATCCCGTACTGGAGAGATCACAACATATTTATAATCAACTGATTCCATTTTTCATTTTCCTTTAGAATTTCTTTTTATGATTGATGATTCAATCTTCTTTAGATACGAACCACTTCATTGAATTGAATATCCCGATCTGTTTCGAGTATCGGTTTTTGGAAGATATTACTTAATCCAAATTTCTTAATTGAATCTACAACGCCTAATACCTGAGGGAAAATGCAGAAGGCGAGGTAAAGACTGTAGACCAATGCCTCTGAACGAGAGATTTGCATCACTCTGGCGAAGTGACCCGCCTGAAATACCAATCTGAACATAATCAGGAGGGCTAAAGCCAGACCCGGTCCTAAGAGTCCCGAGAGCGCTGAAATGAGTACAACGATTAATGGAGCAGCTGTTCCCATGAGAATGGCTATGGTCCGCTTGACCATATATCTTTCTGGTTCCCTCCAGTAGCTCAACGCTAGATGACCATAGACAAATCCACTCCTTCGGGTTCGCCTCAGAAAGGGACCTAAACTTTTGATATTAATATCATGGCTCGCCATGGGTGAATTGAGTCGATAAATCTTGTATCCCATACGGCGTATTCTATAACTGAGATCAGGATCTTCCCCTGCGGCTAAATCTGCTTGATACCCACCCGTTTGCTCTAAAACACCCCGACGAATCAAGACATTCCCTCCAAACGTTGGAGTCTCGATGTCCTTGATTGACCACCCATCAGATCCTTTGCGAATATTCCACTCCAGGTTTGCCATCCGATGAAACAAGTTTCGATTGGGAAATCTTTCATGCAGAGTTCCTGCAACGGCCCCAACTGAGCCACCTATTTGCTTTACTGCAGTGATGAGCCAATGCGGATTGAGATAGGAGTCTGCATCTACGAATTGAACAAGGTCATGATTAGCTGCATGAAACCCTGCATTTCGGCCTTTTGCAGCATTGGGTGTGCTTGTGTTCAGTTGGATGAGCTTAACAGTTCTGAAGGATCTTACAATGTCGAGAGTGATATCGGTTGAGCCACCATCTACATAAATAACTTCGATGAGATTAGTGGGGTAGTGTGACCTGTAGATAGCTTGCAAGCAGCTTGAGATAAAACTTTCCACATTTAATCCGATCACCACCACACTGATTGGAGGTAGTATCGGTCCTGATTGGCTTTCTACATAATTCGTTTTGGTTTGTCTCATAATCATAGATTCCTCATTTGTTAAGGGTCTTATTTTCAACAAAGATGCCAAAAGTAGAAAAAGAATATAAGTACAAAATAAACAAGATGATAAAGCGTTTGGAGGTTTTGATTAATTTTTAGATATCTGTCTCATACTGAGAGGAAAAATGGTAATGTCTCAGAATGAAACAGGCTTGGGGGATTTGAGATTATGAAGTTCGAACAGGTTTGAGAATATCGTAAGCAATTACCAGGAGTCCGGTTAACTCAAAGATGCTACTTATAGAAATCACACCAAGGTCAAAATGAATGATTTGATCAGTATAATGATATGAAACGGTTCGCAATATCCAGATCGCCAGTAATACTCCTATCCCCAAAAAAACGAATAATTTCTTGGGCGACGAATCAGATTCATAATTTCTGCCCCAGTGGATGATTATAGTAATTGAAGTGAACAGGAGGGCTAAAAGTGTTATTAGCTGTAAATACTCCCTGATTTGATATAGACCATTATGCAAACTTAAATGACGTCCGAAATTTGAGAGTTGATCGTGCAACTGAAACTGGCGGGCAATGGCTAAACCAATCAACCCGCCAGTCAGGATGATCCAGAATGAATAATTGCTGGAACCACTGGGATAACGTTTTGCCTTAATCAGTGTCAAAGTACCAACCAGAACATAAACGGAAACGATGATCCAGGAGAATGTTGTATTCATGACAAGATTACTTCGGAGATCTAATTGGTCAATTTAAAGGACTAGGCTGCCTGATTGAAGATGTGCAACAGTCGCTTTGCATTTAACTCCTGATCAAATTCATGGACAATACGTTCTTTGGCAACCTCTGCGTACCAGATAGTTTCCTCTGGCACACGAAACAGATCCTGGATTGCAGCAGCCAGGCTATCTGCATCCTCAGGTGGGCATAAGCGGCCGGTTTGTTTGTGGATTACAAGTTCGGGAATTCCTGAGAGCTGAGTACTTATAACTGGAATGCCAAAATTCATCGCTTCCATGAGGACAACTGGTATCCCGTCCATATCCCCGTTGCTATCTTTTTTACCTGCTAGAACAAAGGCATCAAGTGTTTTCATCCAATCCAGTGCTGCCGTGTGTGGCATCGATCCTAGAAATGTGATAACATCGGAAAGGTCGGCAGCAATAACCTGTGCGTTAAGAGCGTCCAGAAGTGGTCCATCACCGGCAACCTCGATCTTAAAATCAAGCTTACTTTCAGCCAGAATTGCAGCTGCATCGATGAGCGTATCAATACCTTTCTTCTCAACAAGACGGCCAAGGGTCCCAATTACGACGGGTTTGGACATTGGAAGCGTCTCAGGTCTTTCAAAACTTGAATTTGATTCAACACCGCAACGTACAATCTCTATTTTGCTAGTATTGCCACCATAATTTGCCATGACATTGACATTAAAATTTGAAATGGAGATGGTTTTGTGTGAGCGTTTTATCTTTTCCTTAATCAAGAGTGGACGTTCGAAGATATCATTGGCATGGGCCATGAATGTGAAGGGAATTCCGGATAGTGATGAAGCATACATCCCTATTTGAGTTGGAACATGGGCGAAGTGGATATGCAAGTGCTCGATATTTTTTCTACGCATATCTTTTGCCAGCCAGGCACCATGCAGAAATTGATAGACCAGTTTTATGGCTTTCGTTCTAAAAAGACCGATTTTTATCACATCGAACGTTAATTGTAATGTGGCTTTAGCAAAGGATCGTTTGTGGTGCCGTGCTGTCCATTTCAAAGCGCGCAAATTACTTTTCATATCGTGTTCATAGAGGATGCTTGTTCTCGCAGCCAGATCAGCTGCTTTCTGCCCATGGGCCTTGTGCTGGGGTCTGTGTATTGAATATGGATGTATTTCCTCACCCATGTCCTCCAGGGCCCAAATCTCATTGGTCACAAATGTGGCTGATAAGGATGGTAATTCAGGTGCAAGGTATGCGATTCGTTTATTCATGTTTTTCATTTTACTCTCCTTTGAATGCAGGTGATAATTATCGATGTCTGATCGGGGTTGCAGGCGTTCCCACAGCGATTGTGTTGGCCTCAATATTTTTAGTTACCACACTGTTCGCGCCAATAATTGCTCCATCCCCAATGGTGACGCCAGGCAAGATGACTGAACCCCGACCGATCCAAACATCTCGTCCAATGTTTATGGGTATTGCTTCATGGCGTTGTTCTCTGATTGATTTGTCGGGAGATACTCCATGATTCGCGTCGCGGATACTTACGAACTCACCAATGAGCGTGTCGTCCCCAATGCTGATCTGTTCATAAGCAACCAGGGTTGTACCACGATTAACACGGACAGATTTCCCTAAGGCAATTCGCCCGTTTTCTTCAGTCCCAAGTTCTACATCTGGACCAATTCGGCTATGTTGGCCAATATTGACATTACCCGTGCCGATGAGATAAATGCTCCCATCAAATTGGATTGATCCAGTAAAACGGGGATTTTTAATCTTTGCCGCGGTTAGGTAGTATACTCTAAAAAAACTATTACTCAGGGGCTTCACCATCCTGAAGGGCAGCGCCAGGATCGTCGATAGTATTGAAAGTACTATGAGCCTGATAGATTTTGAATCTTGTGAGGATTGGGAGACCATCATGCCACCTGCCTCATTATACTGTCAGTGAGTATGTGCTCGAACTTCTCCACAGACTGTTGCCATGAGAAGTCAGTACTCTTCGTATAAGATCTCCGCTGCATTCTCTTTAATGATTCTGCGTTTTCGAGTAAAAAGATCACTCTGGCAGCGAGCTCAGAATCCCTTCCAGGTGGAGTTAAATATCCTGTGATCCCATTCTGTATCATATCCCGAACTCCTTTATTGTCAGTAGATACGACCACTGCTCCCGAACTCATTGCTTCAAGACAGGGGAGACAAAAGCCTTCTTCATAGCTGGAACTCATCCAGACCTTAGTCTGTTGATAGATCCTTGCGATGGAGGCCCGGGACGGCCTGACGAAGGTTTCTATGTTTGGTGGAAGATCAACTTCAGGCAATTCTGAGCCGAAAACCACGAACTTCAGATGCGGGCTGTAGCTTGCCAGCTTGAACATAGCCCTAAACCCAATATCTGAACCCTTGTTCGGAATAGATGAATAAGTTATTCCAACATCATATTTTCGATCGGCGGTTAAAGCCTGAGGCTCACTGAGTACAAAATCGCGTCCATTAGGAATAACCTCAATGTTCTGGTCTCCACTGACCTCAGAAATGAGAGTCTGGAGCCACGAGGAGATAGTGACTTTAGTAAAAGGGAGCATGAGGGTTGCATACACCCTTTCCTGCTGGCCATCCCACACTTCATGACCTTGTATAAAGTAAATTTTATGTCCCTTGACTTCACTGAGGTCTCTGGCCCATTCGGCAGTTTCCCAGGCAGTAGCGATGAGGATATCTCCAGAAGGTATGCTAGCCTCATTCATTTGATCCACAGCTAAAAGTTGTCCTTTAAATTCATCGAGGTGGTCTGTCTCTCGTCTTATGAATTTAGTGACCCTACGCTTCAATTTTCTTAGCGCAGGGAGTTGAGGTTGTGGGTAGACAACTGTGACATTATGGCCTCTATCCTGCAATAGATTGGCATAGGTGGCAATTACTTTGATACCCCCGGACAAATCCTTACAGGGTGCGAGAAAAGTTATATCCATAATGAATCTCCTTTAAATATTGTGTCACAGGATTTGATTGTGGCAGAAAAGCCATTCCCTTGCTTTGCACCAAAACTTCTGAAATTGCGGCAATCATAAAAAAATAATGAGTGGTTTGCATGCCTGAATACACAGTAGCCTGAGTAAATATGGCTGAAATCCAGGCTGCAAGAAGCACCCAACTCAGTCTTCCTTCGGGGCTGTCGTATGGTTTTCTCACAGCAAAGAGCAGTAATCGAACCAACACTATGAGCATAAAAGCAACATATACCACCAGGTTGTTCAACCCACTGGTGATAGCGATAAACAAATATTCGTTATCAATTGATTTTTGACCCTTGATAATGGGGAATGTGTAACGGCCATAACCCCAGAATGGTTTGACCTCAATAATTTCAATATAATTATCCAACATTTCCTTACGGTAAGCCGCATTTTCCTGGTCTCGGGTCTGGGCTCGAGCACGATCGATAGAGACATACTCAACGAACTTGGGAACGACGATTATCAGAGCCACAAGCGTAGTCAATACTAAGAAGGTACCTGAAAGTGATTTTGATCTACTCCAGCCGAACCAGATGATGATCGCACCCAGCAATAATCCAGCGATTGGGGCTCTAGAGATAGAGGTGATGACACCCATTACATTGAGACCAAAAACAATGAGACCTATTCGATTATCCTTGAACGCTTTTTGTCGCCAAAGCCAGAAAGCAATCGGCGCTGTCATGGCAAAAAAGTAACCGGCACTGATGGGGTGAGCAAAGGAACCAGCTGCTCGTTTAAACCCATAGCGACTCATCGAGCCATCCCAGGGAACGGAAACTGGCCAAATCTGCCGAATAAGATTGTCGATAAAATTATAGTAAAATTTGAACTCGTACAGCATGAAGAAACTCACAATAGCACCCAGAGAGGTGATGGTCACCAGCACCGGTAGGCGACGCTGGGGATCATTCATAACTGCTTTTAAAAGAATAAATGGAGCGAGACGTTTGAGAGCTTCTCTAAATACAATTTTTTGGGCATCCTTATATCCGGTGGCTTCATATTGCGCATAAAAAATGAAGACAATGTGCAGAATGATAACCACGTCAACCCAAGAAAACTTATAACCTTCCATTTTTTCATTTACTATCCAGACACCCAGAAGGGGGATGAGAGCAGATGACCAGAAGGTGAACTCAGGGATACCTGATATCAGTTTTGTGTCATAGTACGCCGGGATGAGTGTTAAAATGGGTAAAAAATACACGATGAATGCATGGCGTGCATCCATGCCCCGGGTGAGCAGTACCAAAGCTCCAAATAGCGGAAGTAATGCCAACTTATCCATCAGGCTGCCTGATCTACCTGCAGGTTCTCAGGATCTATATTGGACTCATGGCTTGCATAATGATCCGTAAGTGTTTTACGCATGTAGCCAGCTCGTCTCACTTGAACCTTGTTAAGGATGATCGAAATCACGGATATTTTCAACTTGTCCAAAATGGCAACGGCACGCTTGAGTTCAGGCCAGATATTATCTTGTGAATCCACAACCAGGATACTCGCATCAGTTTCGTGAGCAATTGTTTGTGACTCTGAAGTGTTCAGCAAAGGAGGTCCATCGATAAAAATATACTTATACTCTTTTTTCAATCGTTGCATTAATTCACGTACAACCGAAGGCCGAATCCTGGCAATATCCATTTCCCGCAAACTGCCCAGAGGCAAGACATCAAAGTATGAATCAACATCACGAACAATACCTCTCTCCAGAGTTTTGTGGGTAGCAAGCCAGCTAATGAGTCCGTCATTTTCAACCTGACTTTCAATAGCGTCTTTTGGATGAGCATTTAAATCTACAAGAATCTTTTCATGCTTATCTGCATCCAACATGGCTAAAACATTCTTAGCAGCTGAAGTGACGCCGCTTTTGCCCTTAAGCGAGAAGAGTGAAAAGGTCTGAGCACCATGTGACCCATGCTCATTTTCGATTTTTACCACAAGTTGGTTGTACAACTCAGTCATGTATGAGTCAGGGTGCTCCCTGTAAATTTTATCCAAATTTTCTATAGGAATATCTTCCTCATTGGCATCCAGGAGAAAGCCTGTTGCTGGAAACCCGAGTACTTTTTCAATATCAGCTACCCTTTTGACACGATCATCTGTCAGTTCCTTAAAAGAAGCAAGTCCGATGGCTAAACCAAAAATAGCAATCAAACCAACAAACATCTTTTTAATCAGTTTATTGGGATCTGGAAATTCGGGTTCCTCAGCAGCATTGAGAACATTGACGCGACCAGGATTAAACAACTCTATTTCGATTTGTTCTATCCGATCATTGATACGGTCCCACACATTGATAATGCGATCAATAGCCTGGCGCTGTGTGCTGGTTTTTAAGACAGCAGTGTTGATTTCCATCAACTCATTCTGAGCTTTTCTTAATTCTCGTTGCAAATCTTTTTCAGTCAGCTTTGCAGCATCTCTGAGCATGGATTGCTCACTAATATTATGATCTATATCAGCCACCAGATATTTCCGCGCTGAGCGGATGCTATTTGAATCAATTTCTGCCAGCATATCAGAATATCGATAGTACAATTCGCTATCAGGGTTGAGACCAACCATCTTCGAATTAATATCCTGCTCCATATTGAGTAGCTGCTGGGTATTTTCCAGGTCATAAACATCCATGCTCAGCAGTTGCTTTTTCTGGGATGTGAGGGCTTCTAGCTTATTCTCGCTTTCGATGCGATTGGTGAGCACCTTATTATAGCGGCTACGCAGATCCACAAACATATCCAGATAGATATACAGATTCTTTTCGTCGGCGACAGCAGTCCCATACCTCTTGGAAATATTAGTGAGATCTTCATAGGCCTCATCCAGTCTGTGGTTATACTTCTCTTTCTCAGTGCGTAAGTATTCCAGCTTCTTTTGATCCTGAGTTTTTCGCTTTGCATCTTTAAGGTTGATATAGCTGTATGTCACTGCATTGACAAGTTCCGCCAGACCTTCTTTGTTCCAATTGCTCAGACTGATGGTCATGATCTGCGTATTATTGATTTGCCTAATGTTTAAGCGCCCGCGTAATCTGTCAACGGCTGTTTTATCGGTTTCGCCTTCATGTATCCAGCGATAACCAGAGTTCTCATAGTTCTGAATTGCTGGTAGCAGGACCTGGTTACTTTCAATTTCATGAGATTGTGTCCGCATCCAGTCTTCAAAGGAATGCAGATTTCGGTCATAATTGTTAAACACCAGTTCAGGTTCCCTGGGCTCGAAAAGCAGTTTTGAAGACACGGTATAGTACGGGTCGTGGGTTAAGGCGATCAAAGTGAACATGAGGATTGAGCCAACACCCAGTATAATTGCCACCATGGCTATGTTATCCAGAATGGCACTTCTGAGGCTAAAAACCATTGTGTTTGATGCGGATGCGTTCTGTTCTGGGCTCATGATGTATCAGACCTTACTAATTGAGCTGGTTAAAGGTTGCGACGGTGAGTAGGGATATCTGTAGTAGGGGGAGATAGTCAGCTATGATAGCAAGGATATTCCTCAATGGTTTAGCAGGTACATAGATAAGATCATCATTTAATAAAATGAGATCCTGACCATAGTTACTCTCCTTGAGGAGCTGGTTGAAATCAATTTTGATAACCTCTCCACCAGGTGCGTTTCGAACAAGTTGAATTTTCGATAGGTTTGCTGCCTTTGTAAAACCCCTCGCTAACCCAACGGCTTTGAGCAGGGTGAGTCTGTTTTGAATAGGATAAATCCCTGGTTCTCTGACTTCACCCATTATGACGACAAACTCATCATTCTGAAAAGATTTTAGCTTCAATATGATTGATACTGACGAATAATAGTGTGAGAGTTCTGAATTCAGTGACGCTTGGGCCTCTGACTGACTCAGACCATTTAGTCCGATGCGTCCAACGACCGGAATATAGATGGCTCCAGAAGGATCAAGAGTATAGCTACCTGATATATCCTGCCGCTGTGAGACGATTAATTCGATTTCATCTCCAGGCATCAGATGATAAACCTGAGTCTCAGAGGAGTGGTTCTGAGTAGATGGTAATTCAAGCGGCATACTGGTAGAGCAACCAATCAGAAAGCCAAACATGAGTATCAGTATCGCTGGTTTCATAGGATCATCCAAGTCTATGCTGCAAAATCTGAGTTTTGGTGGTGATCCTGAATAAACTCAAATATTTTATCTGCCTGAGTCAGTTCAAGAAATACCATGACACGTGGGGCAACATTCATCATTTTGAGCTGCCTTCCATTAGAGGTGATTGAGCGGTGCATGCGCAATAATTTCCCCAATCCTTTGGCATTAAGGGCTTTAATAGAGGACATGTCAAACAGAATCATGTCTTGGGATGGCTCTAAGTTTTTGATTAATTGTTTGGAAAATCTGATTCCCATATCTTCAGGTATGGTAACAATATCTTGAGATTCCATTTTAGTGTATTGTGAAAGTTCCATTGCTTAACTCCTTTGATTTTTTAGCGATTATATTTTCGTCTTGATCCAATGGAGTTGGTGTAACAGGATGAGCACAACCAACGACTTGAACCTCTGACAGGTTTATGAATCAAGAGAAACTCTTCATCTGCTCCACAATATTGACAAGTGCTGAGGGGATTAAGTGTTTCATCACCTGCCCAACTCCTGGCATATGATTTGAGACTTGAGGTTAATGTTTGCATGTTCTGTTTCCTTTCCGTTTCATTTTCTGACTCTATAAAGTCAATTGACATGCCAGTCGATTTAGGATAAGCAAAGTAGTTGTAAAATTAAGACTTATGAAGATTTGAGAAAGATGAATCAATTTAAAAAATGGGTATCAATTTGAGACGGATATCAAAATGAGACATTAATGAGAAACGTGATTGTGCCTGTATCCTTTGAACGTACTCTCGTTATAAAATGCTCTGAGAGAAATTGATCGGTAGGCTCCAATCGGGCAGGCCACGCTTTTCCTCCACACAGTATAAATACAATAATATCAACTAGATATAAATTGAGATATGCTTTCTTACAAGCAGGGGGTCGGGGGTTCGAATCCCTCAGCGCCCACCACACTCTGTGCTTCAATCGATTACCGAAGATTGAAGTTCCAGCTCAGGATGCTGAAGCACAGAGTTAAAACAATCCTGAGAGCACGATAGTAAGTTGATTTCGGTAATTGCTGACTTCACCCCCCAAGCCCTTGGGCACTTCGGTGCCTGGGGGCTATTCTATTTATAGTGTGGCTTACACACAATCAATTGTTTCTCTCAGTCCATTGATTGGCAGGGGGGCATGGCAAATATGTGGTGTATAGGGGAGGCTCATGACCAAGAATCATTTGCTCTCTAATTCACCCAAAACACTCCAAATGTTCCATCTAGGCTAGGATATGTTCCATATGTGTTAACCAAACCACTCCAGAATCCATAAATTAGAGTAGAATCTTGGGATTACTTACTAGCATTAATTAACGCATTACATCCCAAGCATACCTATCTGATCGACATGTAGTATCTATTTCTTCTGATTCTCAGAGCTGATTGAAATCAATTGCTTTAACATCGGGGGCTTTATGGATGTATCTAAATTAGTGTTAACAATATTTGTCTCATTTTTTATTTCTGGGACTTCTAAAGCCCAAGGAAGCTGGAACCTGAGTTACCGGGGCTCCTATAAACTTGGCAACACAAAAGCAGTAACAAGTGACTCAACCACTCTCTACTATTCCCGTGGCACCGAACTCGAAGTTGCTTACATTGGCGATCCTGAAAATCCTGTATACCTAACAACACTTCCTACCTCAGGAATAGTAAATGATCTTATGTTGGTTCAGGAGTATCTCTATGTCCTAAATGATTTCCCTGGTTTGCGAGTTTATGATATCACTTCGCCATCTGATCCAAACTTGGTTGCCTCAATCGCAATCCCTGAGGTCCCCCAAAAGATAATACGCAATGACCAGGTTGCGTACCTGACAACACATTCTGGTTCCCTGGTCATAATGGATATCAATGACCCAGGCCAACCTGTAATACAATCATTTGTTGATTTAGATGTAAGTTTGGATGGCTTGATCATCTTGCAGGATCATTTGTACATCTCATCAGATTCTGGTGTAAAGGTGCTAAATCTTAACGTCCCAGCTCAACCCGTCTATATCACCGAGATATTACCACATTTAAGGGGGATGAGTTTAGCGGGCAGGGACAGTATCCTTCACATTGCCACGGATAGCCTATACAATTATTGGATTGCTGATCCGCAGAACTCAATTCTGTTATCCGTAATTGATTTGTCTCCTTCTGAATATGATAGAGCAGCCAGAGTTGAGAGGGTAAACAACTCGCTCTACGTTTCTATTGGTCCTTACATCCTGAAACTGAGTGTGGCCGATCCGGTGCAAACTGAATTCTCCTCAGTGTACCAAGACGACATGGTGATGTGGATTTCCGAGTTTGCTTTGATGGATGACCATGTATATGCTGCTGGATATTGGATCAATCCCCATCCACATGCGCCGCCACCCTATCATAATCTGATGATAATCGACGTCTCTTCAGATACAATGAATCGGGTTGGGCTAGTTTGGGAGGAGGATTCCCCTTGGTTTTCCCACCCATTTACAGTCCAGGAAGACATCATTTTTTACACGACTCCTGTCTACACCGCCCCTAGAGAGAATGTCGAAGAACTTATCTGTCTGAATATTTCAAATCCGGAATTTGTGGAGAATATTCTGGTTCCTGATACCATTGCTCCATACCTGTTCGGGGATATGGTGTTTGCACATGGTAGTCAATATCTCTGGACCGTAGGTTATGATGGTGAAATTCAGGGGCTGAATGTAAGTGACCCCCATCAGATTGAACTTGCAGGTCGTGTGGACATAATGAACTCACCTTCAAATAACCGGAACTTGTTCGCATTTGAGGAAAACATTGTAGTAGGGGGAAACTTACCTGGTTGGAATGGACTTGGTCATATCTCGGTAATAGATGTAAGTAACCCTTATGCCCCCAACCTTGTTTCTGAGTTAAATTTTGGATTCAGCTTTGATGGTCTGACCCATCATGAATCCACCTTGGGTATACTTGAAACCCACGGTGATTCAACATGGTTCCATCAGGTCGATCTCAGGATCCCAGAGTTAGTCTCGAGCTTTGAGCTTCCCAATATAGGATGGTCAGAGACTTTAGGGATGAATGCTGATTATGCCTTCTTCGCTCACGAAGAAGGCAACATGTTATATATACAGAGTTTACATAATGAATCGGACTTCCGGATTCACTATTTCGACCCCTCTTATCCCGACGCAGACTGTGAGATCATAGGTGTTTCAGAGCACTACCTCTACTTGGGATTCAGGAATAGTGAATGGGAGTCTTGTTCTAAGAAACTTGTATTCACTGATATTTCGATAGAGAATGGTCTACAGGTATTGGGATCGTATGACCTTCCAGAAGGTATCTGGTGGCATGATAATGCTGTGGATGATGACCAGGTTATAATTCACTCAGGGGGTATGTTCAGTTTCTTTCAGAATGAGAATGTTGTGGGCACTGAGCCTCCTGGTAGAACGTATGTATCACCATTGTTGGTCCAGAGCTATCCGAATCCCTTTAATCCCAACGCCACGATCAAATACGACTTCCCTGAGTTATCAGTTGTGAATCTCACCATCTATGATGTGACAGGTAGAGAAGTAGTCACTCTCATAGACCAGAAACAACCAGGAGGTAACTACGAACTCCAGTGGAATGGACTGGATGGATTCGGGAAGCAAGTAAGTACTGGTATCTATCTTGCTCGGTTTCAAGCAGGAGAGTACAGCAAGACGATCAAGATGGTTCTTCTACGCTAAAGAATCTTAGGATAAATGTATCTGAAGTAAAATGAAGGTATAGATGAGTTGATGAAGGCCGGCATTCGCTGGTCCTTCTCTTTTAAACCAACCGGGCAAACATTGTTCGTTCTCTGGCCCATTCAGACATCAAAAAAAACGCCGGTACTCTTAATGAGACCGGCGTTTTTTTTGAAATTCTTATTATAAAGAATTATACAGCAGTAACGTTCTCTGCCTGTGGACCTTTTTCACCCTGAGTGACATTCAAAGTAACGTTTTGTCCTTCTTTTAAGGACGCATGTCCTTCTGCGTTGATCGCACGATAATGTACAAATACGTCTGGACCATCTTCCTGCTGAATAAATCCGTAACCTTTTGCATCGTTAAACCATTTGACCACACCGTTGACTAATTGATCAGTCATTTTTGAACCTCTTTCTTAATCATAACCACTTAAGGTGGCTTTCCTATTGTCAGTCTATTCTACACACTTTTTGTAGAAAACATTACCATCCACCTGGATTATCCTGACAATGTCCTGAATATGAGACGTGAAAACTAAAAACAAACAAACATTTATATAAAATAGAAAAAAATGTATCGTGGAAAAATTGCATGAAACTTGGCATAGAAGGCTGGATGAAGCTTGTAAATACAGTCCCGCATCCAATGCTAAATGATCATTTTTTTCCAAACTCAAATAACGGCTTCTGTATCCTTTTGTTGCGGATTTAATGCTCTGTCTCAGAAACATTCTGCATTCACCAAATTAAGTTATGAATCTAAAAAAATCTTGTAATGTTATGTAAGTAGGTATAAACTAACTGCGATTATTATGAATAAACTTGATACTAAAACCCGGCAAAAACAAATCATCGATGTTTCCCTTAATCTGATTAAGGAAGGTGGGATTCAAAACCTGACTATGAAGCGTATAGCCGAGCGAGTTGGAATTTCTGAGCAGGCTATCTATAGGCACTTTAAGAGTAAACAGGACATCCTTTGCTCGATCATTAGCTACTTCAATGAACACTTTGAAAATGTGTTTCAATCTGTAAGTCAGATTCCCACCGTAGAAAAACGGATGTCAGCATTTATAGATGGTCATCTTGCATATTTTCAGGCAAACCCTGCAACTGCTGCCGTCATTTTCTCTGAAGAGATATTTCAGTACGACTCAAAACTCGCTAGGAAGGTCAATGAGCTTGTTGAGAAGAGAATTTCTGTAATCACGATATTCATCTCGCTGGCGCAGCAGGAGGGTGCTTTCAGAAAGGATCTCTCTGCAGAGGATATTGCTTACATCTTTTTGGGCAGCATCCGCTTCCTGGTTACAAACTGGCGACTTGGTGGTTTTCAGTATGATCTTACCATCAAAGGTGCTTCACTCAAAAAGACTCTGCTTAAGCTAATAGGCTAACAGGGCTTTTTTTTGTTCGATTATGTTAGTATGCATCAACCAACATGAGATGAGAATCTGTGGGAGCGCATTTCTGTCAACACCATTGGCAAATCGCAACACACTATTTACAATCTACTTGAGCATTCAGTTCAAGTTTAATAGGAGGAAAACCTGATGTTTAACAAAACCACCCAACTCCAGAGGACAATTCTGGGAGTTACTGCGGTTCTTGCCGGTCTCTTTATGATGTATCTGGCACCAACGATGGGAATGAAAACGCTTAAGATTGCTCTTGAGAATGTGATGGAACGCTTGATTCCCTTTGATCCTGATTTTTACCCTGCCGTACCTATTCTAGGCGCTACTTATGGTGTTTGGTTTGTGCTTCTTTGGATTGGAGGTGCATTCTCACTGGTATTAGCCAAAAAAGTTTATGAGGGAGAAGAATGGGCAAGGGGAACTATTCTTGGTGTCTTCGCCATCCCTTCAGTAGCCGGTATGACGATGTTCATCCCCTGGATGGTCCTCGTCGTTAGTGATTACTCGAATGGTCCTGTTGCTGGAATATTACCCCCACCGGAAAATTTACCAGCACCACCCGTGCTACCGGTCATGATCTTTGGCCTGATATTTTACTTCATTGCGCTACTCGCTGATGGAGATTCAATTAAAAATAAGATACTGAAACTCATTCCATACACTGCGATAGGTGTTGTAGCTGGCATGGTATTCATGAATGGTCAACATGGTGTGCGTTACTTCATCTTTATACCAGAATATCTGGATTTTACATCATCACTACATCCTCTAGGTAATTTCTACACCAACTTGGATCACTATGATGCCCTCGCACTGGTAAAAACATCCCAGGCTCAAATAGATGCAGGTCAAATCACCAAGACTGCAGAAGCTGTCTACGATCCTAACACGCTTACTTTGCTATTAGGTGGATTTATGAATTACTTGTCGTCCGCCTTGATGATTCTCTCCATTCCTTTTCTTGCCCTTAAAAAGAAGATAGGCTACTACATGGTGCTGACGACTGCACTTGCAACCGCCCTCATCGGTTTGGATGGTTATATTGTCCGTCATTCCTTTGAATGGTTAGTTGGTGGCTTCATGTCATTAGCTCTATTTATTATCTTCCAACTTCCAATCTTCAAACCTTTCTACCTGAAGGCTGAGGATATTTAAGAACTGAATTGTTAAGTGTCAACGACCCTGTGCTTGCCATGGGGTCGTTGATACATTTTTCAATATTATGATTGCGTTACGGATCAATTCGGCTAAATTTTTAAATCAGACAAAATACTCCGTTTATTTTTGATGGTACGGCATGATAGTTGTTACTGTTAAGTACCAGAATTACAGGATATAATTTATCACTTATTGTGAACCAAAAAATTTAGCATCATAATTTAAACAGGATGAAAAATCATGAAGAAAATTAAAGACCTGTTCCACTTTTTCTTTCAATCCACAAAAGGTCTGATTCTACTGGGTATCACCTCTATTAGTGTGATTACAGCAGTCTGGGGGATGTTATCGGGTCCCATGGTCGAATGGGGAGTCAGAGACTTTGTTGTGAATTTACTGGGGATGGATTTACAAAGCGTTGAGCGTTCTGGTCGCATTATCATGCTATATCATGTTATTGCAATGATTGTCACCGCTATTGAAGTATATATGATTACTTCTATTGTACCTATGCGCAGACATCAGCGCGCCAACATCAACAATACCATTACCGTGGGTTGGATCACCACCACTATTTTTGGGCTGGCGTTTGGATATTTTGGACACAATTACTTTTATCATGGTCTGTTCCTTGTGGGACAGTCTCTCATATTCTTTGCCGGATTATTACTAGCGGCAGCTCTGTATCCCTGGAGAAAGCATTTTCTGGTGGAAGACAAGGACTATGCGCACACTAAAAATGGCTACGACCTGGAAAGAATGGCCTTTTTCATCATGGCTGTATCCATGCTGATCTCGGCTGGGTTTGGTGCAGTCACAGGTTCATTCTGGAGCAATGGCCATGAAACATTTCTGGCCGAAGACCTCATCCGAAATCCGGACAAGACCGCCTTGCAAAAGGCCGTTATTGGTCATCTTCACATCATGTTGACTCTTATTGCAGTGGCCATTACTCTCATCGTCGGACGCTGGATGGATTTTAAGGGCAAAATGCATAAAGTTGCCATGCCTACCATGATATTCGGTACCGCGGTTATCTCTGGTGGTGTCTGGTCTGTAGTATGGACCCATATGGCCCATACCTTTATCTATGTTGGATCTGTGTTCGTCATGTTTGCTGCCTTGCTTCTGGTGATATACTCATGGGGTAAGCTGATCAAGGATCGAACTGCTGAACTCGGTCTTGAGAATCCAACCTTTGGGCAAAAGTTTGTCGCTCTCTTTCATGATCCCATCAAATTCGGACCTTTCTGGCAGATGGTTTTTATGAATTTTACGGTTAGTGGTGTGGGAATATTTATGGCAGTCAAACTGGACGAGATCTTCCGGGTTTGGCCAGCACGCGAAGAACGCATTACACTGACTGGTCACTGGCACATTCTCTCTGCCATTATAGCAACCATCATCCTTATGTATTACATAGATATTGCCGGCATCAAGGGTAAAATGAGAAAATGGTTGGGATGGACCATCATAATTGGATCAGATATAGCTTTTGCAGCGGCGACTATTTTTTCGATGAAGCGGCTATTCGTCTCTGAATATTATCAGGCGCCTGTGGTCAATTGGACCATGCTGGCCATGGATTTTGGATTGGGAATCATCCTGGTTCTGGTGGGTGGGATTCTGATCTGGCGCTTAAAGGACTTGTTCACTTCTGATGGACTTTGGACTAAAGAATCAGCCTCTCCTGAGCTGGATCTGGAACGAACATCCGTATTAACCCAGGAAGGTCGAGATGCCATTAATAAGGAGATGGAGATATGAGAACTATGCAATCAACACTTATCATTTCCTTGGTCCTTGCAATTGGTTTGTTTGCAGAAAAACCAATGAAATATGTGGATACCGGAGTCAACCCAAATACGTGGGCGCTGGTACCAGCAGGTGAATTTTATTTCGGTCAACATCAACACGTAGTTGATCTGAATTATGATTATGAGATCATGATAACTGATGTGACAAATCGTCAGTATGCCAACTATCTCAATGAAGCCCTTGAAGAGGGGACAATCTATATTAAAAGAGATACGATTTGGGGCTATCATCCTGGCGATCCCTTTGATGCCTACCTCCATGAATTTGAAATCCCTGCCGGCGATTACCCACATGTTCCTTTAACCAATCCGGGTCTGAGATTGGACTTCGAAGGTGGAATCTTCAGCCCAAAAACTGGATATGGAAACCACCCGATGGTTGAAGTCAGTTGGTTTGGGGCAAAGGCATATGCTGATTTCTATGGTTTTCGCCTGCCAACAGAAAAAGAATGGGAAAAAGCAGCACGAGGTACAGGTACAAACGATTATCCTTGGGGCAATACCGTCAAACGAAATCAAGCAAATTTTGTGAGTAGTCATAATCTATTCAAGAAGATGTTTGGTGATGTTGTGAAAACAACACCAGTCGGATTTTATAACGGAAAAAATTATGATGGATACCAGACCATAGAAGGGATCACCCCCTATGGTCTCTACGATATGGCTGGAAATGTGTACCAGTGGACAGGCGATGATCATCCCAAAGTCCATTACCGCTATATGCGTGGCGGTTCCTATCAAAGCTATGAGTATAACCTCCGGGTGTGGCCTAGAAATAGTGCTGGACCGGAACATACCAGTATGAGTCTTGGATTCCGCTGTGCTCGAACCCCAGAGCAGGTGGAAGTAGCTCCAGACGAATCCAGCGAATAGAAAAATATGCGGTCTGAGGGAATCCTACTCTCACAGGCCGCTTTTAAATGATAATAGATACCAATTGATTAGGACAGTAACGCAAACGTGATAACAAAATTAAAACATTATTGGCCGCTTATAAAAAGCCTGCAGACTGGTTTACTCATTCTTACCGGTTTGGCAGGATATGTTTCGGCACGTTGTCCCGTCTACAACCTTATGGATATTGTCGGTCTCGTCGGCAGCCTCTTCCTGGCTGTGAGTGGATCAACTATTCTGAATATGGTGTGGGATCGTGATATCGATGCCAAAATGAATCGAACAAGGAATCGTCCCCTCCCCAAAGGTCTAATTAGACCTCGTGAGGCTTGGTTTGTCGGGCTGGGCATATCCATTTTAGGGCTACTCTGGGCTGCAGCAATTGATCTCTTATTTACAGTAGTTGTGTTTGCCGGACTGTTCATCGATGTTGTGATATACACCATATGGCTAAAACGCAGAACAGCCTGGTCTATTGTCTGGGGAGGTATCTCGGGAGGGATGCCGATTCTAGCTGGTCGTGTACTGGGTACAGGTCAAATTGACGAAGTTGGTATTCTATTCATGTTCGGTATCCTCTTCTGGATTCCAACCCACATTTTAACATTTAGCATCAAGTATGCAGATGACTATGCTGCAGCAGATGTACCCACATTTCCATCTACTTATGGTGTAAACAGGACCCGTCTCATAATCGCCGGATCGAGTCTATTCTCTGCGATAAGTATTTTAGCTTCCGGGATTCTGATGGATTTAACAACTGGCTATTTACGACTTATAATAGTCCTGGCAATTGGGTTAACCGGGATGGCTATGGGGACTATTTTTAATGCATCTGAGCGAATTAATTTTGGTTTATTCAAATATGCTTCACTGTTCATGATGACCAGTATGTTTATGGTTATTTTGGGTGCCAGATAAGTTATGCAAAATATAAATAGAGTAATATTGCTTCTTGTGGCCATTATTGCAGGTGTTCAGATTGTATCTGGCATAGAAGGTCTTGGAACCATTCCCATTGCATACTATACGGTCTCTTACGGTATTTTCCTCATATCTGCAATTCTCATGATTCTCATGGGGGTTGATATCATTGAACACACCCCTGCTGCTCTGGCTGCAAGTATGCTTCCACTAGGATTTTCCATGGGACTCGTCGGTGAGTTTCTCCTGGAATATCACCTGATATTTTCAACCCTCGTTTCAATCCTATATGGTGGTCTTCTGATTCAGAAATTCAGGCACTATGATAAATCATCGCTAATCTTCCAGATATTGCTACATGGTTTTTCTGGTTTGGTATTATTTATCATGCCAATTGTACTGCTTGTTCAGAGAAAAGTTGAGGCGAATTTTTTAGGTATTAGTGTTGGAACGGGTTTGGTTGCTATTGGTGGGATGGCTCTTGCATTTCTGAAATCCGGGAAACCTCTCCTGACAAAAGATCAGATTTATAGCATTTTTCCCATAGTTCTCTTAATGTCTGTAATAGCATATTCAGTTGGTATTGGCCCCGGTTAGAAAAAATATTTTTTAAATGCACCTTATGATGAAGGGTGTAGATCAAGATACGTTTCAAAAT
>JAERTG010000110.1 GCA_016845065.1 Fidelibacterota bacterium
CAAGCCGTTTTCTGCCTTCGGATCAACCCGTCAGTCTGGCTACACATCTCGGCATTCTCCAGCAGATGGACAAGCGTCTGGATAGCGCTGATTTTTCCTACAAGGCTGCCCTGACAGGGGAGCTTGGCGCCCAAATCAAGACTTGCGGCTATAAAATACGGGGAATATCACAGTTTTCAAAAACACTGGAACACGCTTTTCCATATGTCCTTCCCTGAAATAGTGTCGTACTCCATGTAATATTTCCCAATCATTCTGGAATTCACTCGCCTGGAATGGTATTGGGAATGGCTTTACAAATCAGGCTAAAATGAAATTAAATGGGGTATCGTATTGAAGAACTATGAAAGAAGCTTGTGCTATTTAACTAGTGTCATGTCACACTTGACATGTCGTATAATATGTGATAGAGTTTCTTCATAATCAAACCTCTAAACGGGAGGATAGAGTATGAAGAAATTCATAGTGACCTTGACCGAAGAGGAGCGTAACTTGTTAACTGGATTGACGTCCAAAGGTAAACACCGATCTCAAAAGATCCTGAACGCACTGATTTTGCTGGCGTGCGATGAAGGAGAACATCAACAGAAACGTTCGAAGAACGAGGAGATTTCCCGAGTGCTAAATACAAGCATGAGAAAGATTGATCGTGTAAAAAAGCGCTTCGTTGTCGACGGCCTTGATGTTGCTCTGAATGGGAAGAAAGGGAGCCGGGTTTATAAAAAAAAGGCGGATGGCGACTTTGAAGCCCATCTGGTCGCTTTGAGCTGCAGCGACCCTCCAAAAGGGTTTTCCAGGTGGTCACTAAGATTGTTGGCTGAAAAAGTTGTCGAACTTGATTACATTGAAAACATTTCACACGAGACGGTGCGACGTGTTCTAAAAAAAACGAACTTAAACCGTGGCGGCAAAAGGGTTGGGTAATTCCACTGAGACTGTGAACAATAAATGATGTAAAGATAGAGACAAATATGCGAGATATGTGATGCATGGGCAGGGAGCCCCCTCAAATATCTCGACGAAAGATAAAGGGCTCCTGCCCATGAAAGGACAGGAGCCATGCTACCAGAATTACTTCAGAAATCAAGTCTTTTTTCACTTCTCCATCGAATTGATACCGATCTTGCCAACCAATGCCGCGAGAGAGGGTGCCCTTTTTGCGGTGGACCTCTACATCAAGCAAAATACCAGCGTAAACCGAGAGGCGGTCCGGAAGGCCTCCCTGAAGAGTACCTGGTTCGACAAAGCCTGTGCTGTGGGCGCGAAAATTGTCGGCGAAGGAGTTTACCGGTATCGTGTCTATTTATGGGCAGACGGGTTTATTGGGCCGGCATTATCCTCGTGGTTATGGCACTAAGGCAAAATAGACCGGAAAGCGCCGGCACCGGTGAATTAATGCGGATGTTTGGGATGACGCGAAAGACTCTCTTCAGATGGATAAGCTATTTTCGAGAAGCGTTTCCGAGCAGTGCACAATGGCAAAAACTTCGCGGGAGAGTGCATTCATCGATTAGAGACAGCGAGTTGCCCGGAGACCTATTACGATACTTTATCCGTTATGCCGATTCGGCAGAGGCAGGTCTTGTGGGCTGCCTTCGATTTTTGGCGACAGGGCTTGGAGGTCCGTAGGTCAAGCATGCTGATGGAATATTTTACTCACGCAAAAGATGGGTAGTCGATTTCTGCCTGATGCGCATTAGATTGGTCCTTTCGAGCCAAAAAAAGAAAGGAGCTGCAAAATGAGTAAGAAATCCGAAAAGCAATTGACCGATTGGGCCTATTTCCGCTTTTCCATCATCGGCGGTCTTCTGGCAAAGCCGCCTGACAAGGGAGAGCTTGGCAAAGAAATCGAAAAACTTGCCAGTCGTTGTTATGTGCATCCCACCAAAGATGCATGGGTAACATTTGGGACTTCGACTATTGAGCGTTGGTATTACCGGGCATTGGGTTCTAACGATCCCATTAAGGCCTTAAGCCGAAAGATCCGTTCCGACGCAGGCAAGACAATCGCCATGAGTCCCCAGTTATTGACCGCACTGGGGGAGCAGTATGCCAAGTATCAACATTGGAGCTACCAACTTCATACAGACAATCTGGAAGCCCTGGTAGAGATGCAGCCAATGTTGGGAGCGATGCCGTCCTACTCCACCGTTGTCAGGCGGATGAAAGAGCGAGGATGGTACAAAAAAGCATCCAGCCGCCGCAATCCCACACCAGGGCAGAAGTTGGCTCAAGAGCGCCTTGAACAAAGAGAGGTGCGTAGTTTTGAGTCCTCCCATGTACATGCCTTGTGGCACCTGGACTTTCATAAAGGATGGCGTAAAGTGGTGGATTCAAAGGGCGTTTGGCATACGCCAGAGGCATTGGCTGTACTGGATGACCGTTCCAGGGTTTGCAATCATATCCAGTGGTATCTTAATGAAACTGCGGATTCCCTATTCCATGGATTGATGCAGGCATTTCATAAACGAGGTCTTCCAAGGGCCTTAATGTCGGACAATGGTTCAGCAATGATCGCCCATGAGACTCAAAACGGCCTTTTACGTTTGGGGATTATGCATGAAAAAACACTTCCCTACAGTCCCTATCAGAATGGTAAACAAGAGTCGTTTTGGGGGCAGGTCGAAGGCCGTCTGATGGCCATGCTTTCCAGGGTTGAACCTCTACGGCTGGATTTTCTGAACAGGGTCACTCAGGCATGGGTTGAGATGGAATACAACCGTTGTGTGCATGAGGAGATTGGCTGTCCTCCTCTTGAACGTTTACTTGAAGGCCCGGATGTCTCTCGCCCCTCGCTTGACAGTGAAGCCCTCCGATTTGCATTCACGATCCAGGAAAGGCGTACCCAGCGAAAGAGCGACGGCACTTTGCAGGTCAAAGGGGTGCGATTTGAAGTGCCCTCCCGTTTCCGTCACTTTCAACATCTCTATGTTCGTTATCAGAGCTGGGATCTCAGCACCGCATATTTGGCGGATCAACGCACCGGCGATTTGTTAGCCCGCATTTACCCCCAAGATAAGACTAAAAATGCCCATGGATACAGGCGTACCTTACAATCGCCTGCTGAACCCGCAGCCCCTGCAACCGATTCAGATCCCATTCCACCGCTTCTGCGAAAACTGATAACTGATTATGCCGCAACCGGCCTGCCGCCTGCGTATGTCCCAAAAGAGGAAATGGAGGATAACCATGAATGATAAAAAACTGCTATCTCTATATGGCCTTAAATGGAATCCCTTCCTGCCCAGCATTCCTGTCGAAGACCTATGGGTCCCTCCGGCAATAGATTCTTTCCTTTTTCGTGTTGAAAACCTGGTTATGGATGGGGGATTTGCCCTCGTCTGCGGAGAACCCGGCCTCGGGAAGTCAAAAAATCTTCAGATGTTAGCACATCGTCTTGAGCGTATTGGAGACGTTGTGGTTGGCGTGATGGAACGTCCACAGAGCAACCTCAGCGACTTCTATCGCGAAATGGGGACCCTGTTCGGGGTAGACCTCTCTCCTTCTAATCGTTACGGCGGTTTCAAGGCCCTGAGAGAACGCTGGAAAAATCATATCGAGAGCACTCTTTTTAGACCCGTGCTCCTCATCGATGAGGCCCAGGAGATGCTGACCCCATGCCTCAATGAAATACGCCTCCTTGGAAGCGATCACTTCGATTCGACATGCTTGCTCACCTCTGTATTGTGCGGCGATATGCGATTGCCCGAACGTTTCAGAAATACGGCTTTGGTCTCTCTTGGTACCAGGATGCGGGTCCGCATGAAATTGCAGCCATACAGCCGCGATGATCTGCTCAATTACCTCGATCATATCCTCTCTCACGCGGGGGCCTCACACCTTATGACCAAAACCCTTATGCAAACCCTTGTCGAACATGCCGCCGGAAACCTTCGGGTGCTTAGCACCATGGCCGCCGAGTTGCTCACTGAAGGCGCCCGGAAAGAGGTGAGTCAGCTTGATGAAAAGCTTTTCTTAGAGATGTTTTCAAGACATCCACCCGCCCGCTAACAAACAGGAGATTGAAATGACCCTATCCAAAGAAATCCTCCCGGTGTGCCGGGCCAATGAACTTGATATCCATCCGCCGGAACAAACATGGCTGATAGAATCTATATGGGCATATGCCGCCGTCGGCATCATCGGAGGACCACCCAAATGCTGCAAATCATGGCTCGGTCTCGATATGGCGGTAAGCGTGGCTTCAGGGAGCTCATGTCTTGACCGCTTTCCGGTCCAGCGGACCGGACCTGTATTGATTTTCCTGGCAGAGGATGCCTTGCCTGCGGTCCGTGCACGTATCGAGGCATTATGCGCCCACCGTCAAATCCATATCAACAGCCTGAATCTCTATGTGATTACGGCATCGGCATTACGCCTTGACATTGTCCGGGACCAACAACGACTCAAGGCTACTCTTGCTGCCTTTAAGCCCCGTCTCTTGCTCCTCGACCCGTTAATAAGGCTTCATCGCCTCGATGAAAACAGCGCATCCGACATCTCAAACCTGCTCGGATTTGTACGCGAAATGCAGCGCTCATATGACACGGCTGTCGTTTTGGTCCACCATGCCAGTAAAAAACGCCGTGCTCAACCCGGTCAAGCCTTGCGCGGCAGTTCTGATTTGCACGCCTTTGGAGATTCCAATGCCTATTTGACACCTCGCAACAACAGGATCATCCTTACCCTCGAACATCGAACAGCAAAACCGCCGGATACCATCGAACTCAAACTTGTATCCTTGGCTGATGGCTCCGCCACCCACCTCGCAATCGCTTCCACCGGCAAAATCGATGCAACCTTGACAGACCGTATCGTTACCCTTTTGGTAAATGAAAACAAACCGTTGACTCAAACCATCATACGAAATCAGCTCAAAGTAAACAATCAACGCTTAAGCCAAACTCTTAGCAGTCTCGATCAACAGGGATTTATCCTTAGAACACGGGGCGGTTGGGTTAACACAAACAAACATGACTTGCACCGTGCTGACAAACTCCTTGTTTCTTAGCCAATAATCTCCGTTTCTTAACCAGTGATCTCCTCAAAAACACCTATATCGTTCCATTCCAGTTTCTAGGGGGGTGCGCTCGGAACGGAACACTCTTCAAAATCACAAAACATCCTTTAGGTTATATAGATTGTAACCAGTCCTTAGGTATAGACGGAAGCTTGCTATCTCTTTACCTCCCTCAAATAACACGACTTTTAGCACATCAATGAAAAAGATCAGGCTCATTATGCTTCGGATATCCAATCTACACATTTGAGATTTGGGATTCGGGAAAATTCTTTGATGTTGTTTGAGATAATGGTTAGATTTACACTCAAGGCATGGGCGGCTATGAGGGTATCAAGCGGACCGATTGTCTTTCCTTTGGATTCCAGAAATGCCCTTATCTCCCCATAGCGTTCCACCAATCTTTTGCCATGAAAAGGAAGAATGTTCAGCGGAAGAAGGAATTCATCGAGGGCCATTTGATTTATATTTTTTTGCTTACTTTTCGCAACGCCATATTGAAGTTCCGCGTGTGTTATTGAAGAAATCGCGAATTCATGGACGGGATATCGTTCAAATTTTCTCAATACCTGTTTTGGCTTTTCATTGATAACGTA
>JAERTG010000111.1 GCA_016845065.1 Fidelibacterota bacterium
AACAGCAGAAAAATATATGACCAAGAAGATTAAGAAAGCTCTGAAAGCTAAGGATAATCAAATGGCCATTGAATCTGTTGAAGATGTGGAATTTGTTCTGACCTCCAATGGTCCTGACTGGAACCAATTCATGAAAGCAGTTGAAGCTTCTGACATTGCTGACAAAAATGCAATCCTGAATGTGATCAACTCAGCTGACCAGATGAAGAAAGAAGAAGAAATCAGGAATATGATTTTAATCTATCCTGAACTGGAACGCGACATTCTTCCTCCACTGAGACGTGCTGACATTAAAGTAAACACTTATATGCCTAAGTTGACTGATGCTCAAATTGCTGAGTACTCAACCACACAACCTGACAAATTGGGCATCTTCGAATTGCTTTATGCTGCAACACTTACTGAAGACCTGAACACTAAGAAAGTGGTTTATGCCAACGCCATGGCCAGCGAACCTAAATGCTGGAGAGCTGTTGTGAATGCTGCACATGTAGAGCTTGATCTCGGTAACCTGGAAGAAGCCAAAGCATTACTCGACAAAGCCCTTGAAATGAATGAAAATTCATTCGAAGCACGTCACGGTATGGGTGTATACCATATGCTTAACGAAGATTATATGAAAGCTGAAAAATGCTTATTGAAAGCTAAAGAACTTGGAGCCGATGTGGATTACAACTTAGGAATTGTAAATATTTACAAAGGAGATTATGCCAAAGCTGTTAGCCTGATGAGCGGTGTATCTTGTGACTTCAACCTGGGATTAGCCCAATTGCTGAACAAAGATTACGCTAAAGCTACTGAAACTCTCAAATGTGTAGAGAACCAGAATGCCACTACCCTTTATGTAACTGCCGTTGCTCACGCACGTCAGGAAGATAAAGCTGGTACTTTGGATTATCTAACCCAAGCCATCAAAGCCAATGGCGATTACGCAAAAATGGCTGCCATGGACCGTGAATTCCTCTTCCTCTTTGATGAAGCAGATTTCCAAGCTTTAACAGCAAAATAGATATTATTTCATGAGAAAAAAACCCGGCTTAATGGCCGGGTTTTTTTTTGCCCATTAATTATTAATCAGGAACTCATTCCTGAAAGTGCAATTATATAAATGCGCTTTCATTTAGCTTTTACACTAGTGAAAATGTCGACTGACAATAAAGGTGCTATGGAATTAAAAGGTAATGCGATGAACTCCAAAAGGATAGTCTTGGTTCATCACCTCTATGATTTTTTGGTAATCTGATGCATGCTTTATAAAATCCAGCGAATTGGTGTCCAATACCAGAATCCTCAGATTGGTTTGCTGCTTGATGAACTCAAAATACCCCTGCTGAATTTTTTCCAGGTACTCATCCTGAATATCCTGCTCATAGGCCCTGCCCCTTTGCCGGATGTTCTCCTGAAGCTTGGGAGTATCCATATACAAATAAACCAGTAAATCGGGTTTAGGGAGTTGTTGGTGAATGATATTAAAGAAACGGGTATAGAGTGTAAACTCATCTTCAGCCAGTGTTTTTTTGGCAAATATCAACGACTTGATAATATAATAGTCGGAGATAGTAAAGGACTTAAACAAATCCTGAGGCCCTAACTCGTCATTAAGCTGTTGGTAGCGTGAGGCCAGAAAAGACATCTCCAATGGAAAAGCATATTTATCCTGATCTTGATAAAATTTTGGAAGAAAAGAATTATCCTCAAATTGTTCCAGAATAATTTTAGCGTTATAATCTAAGGCAATCATAGATGCCAGGGATGTTTTCCCCGCTCCAATATTTCCTTCTATGGCTATAAAATTATACCGCATATCCATTAATCAATCCTATCCATTGCTGCCGCATTAATAAGCTTCACATCACTTTGGTCCAAACAGGCTTTCAGCAATTCCGACTGATCCATCTTCATACTTGGGTGAATCAGCCTAGGAGCTATTTCCACTAGCGGAAGCAAAGTAAACCGACGCAAATGTAAGCGAGGATGTGGAACAGTCAATCCTGGTGTCTTGATGACAAGTTTATCATAATAAAGGATATCAATATCCAGGGTTCTGGACATCATAGCCTTCCCAATTCTTTGACGCCCATGATGATTCTCAATCTTCTGGATTCTTACGAGTACTTCCTGAGGTTTCAGTTTGGTTTCTACCCACAACACCTGATTCAAAAAATTCACTTCAGCTTCAAATCCAAGTGGTGGAGATTCATAGACCCCGGAGGATTTCCAGATGCTTCCAATGTCAGACTGTATCGCTGAAATGGCATGTTCCAGATATTTCTGACGCGGCGATATATTACTTCCAAGAAGCAGAAAAAGTTGATGCAAGTAACCAAGGTTTTTGTCTTACAAAACTAATAAAAAGCCCTGCCTAAAAAAGAATGAGTGGATAGGATTTATTAACTGTTTGGGCTTGTCACTTGCTGCCGGTGGTCGTAGAGGCGTTTGAGTAAATAATTAATCTTATTTCCATAACGTTTGTCAGTTGCCCATTTACCGGTAAGCTCATCCACCCGCTCCACACAACCACGTTTCACGAAATGGAAGCGCTGGTCCACCAGGCTTGTTTTCAGTTTTTGTGTGGATGCATAAGCCTTCAGATGCTGTATATGAGCCCTCACCCCTGTTTGTTTATCTATAAATGAATGCCCTTTCACTCCGCCACCAGTCACACCCAAACCACAAAAATTATTCTGGGAGGGATCCACATCACCCCCGAATTTCAAAAAACCGGTTTCAAGACACATCTGACTAAAAGCAATCTCATAATTCACACCTTCAACATTGGCCTCTTCTACATAGATCTTGGCCAATTCCATGGCGTCAGCTTTCTTCACCCTTGGATTATGACTTATTAAAAAGGAAGACAGCACATGCATATCCACCAGTCCCTGTCCCATAATTAAATCTGTTGGTCTGATCGCCTCAATTACTTTGGGTGTATGGGCAGATAGATACTGTAAAGGTTTGAGAATATTAATCATTCCTTGTTTCTGCAAAATAAACCCGGCATGCGATTGATATTCAATGATGGATTTATCCATTGAATCTGTTCCTGCTACACCTGTAATGACAAAGGGGCTGATGCTAAAAGACAACACCAAAACTGTAACATACAATTTCTTCCTGAAAGCCAGAATCTTAGGTTTAGAGGACTCGCATTTTCGCATAATTTAAAAATGCAAAGCTTTTATCTTAAGAATTGATTGTAAAGCACATATTTTTTCACACTTATTTGTTAATATTGTAAATCAGAACAAATCCTAATACAACATATCATGAAACAATTTTTTAAATTTATGTTTGCCTCCTTTGTAGGCACTATGCTCACCTTACTTTTGGTGGTGTTTATTTTCGCCGGTCTGATCGCATCTTTAGCGGCACTTTCCGACAAAGAATCAACAACAATAAAAGAGAACACAGTTTTATATATCAACTGGAAAACAGAAATCCTCGACCGAGCCTCTGACAATCCTTTTGAGAATTTTGATCCGGCTACTATGAAGTCGAACAAGGCCAATGGCTTGAATTCCATATTGAAAAACCTTGAAAAAGCCAGTAAGGATCCAAATATTGCAGGTATTTTCCTCGACATGGAGTCCATACCAGCTGGTTTAGCCACTTCTGAAGAGATCCGAAACAAACTACTTGAAGTTAAGGAAAGTGGCAAATTCATAGTGAGTTATGGCAATGGCTATGACCAAAAAGCCTATTATTTGGCCACATTGGCTGATGAAATTTATCTGAACCCAGAAGGGATGATTCTATTTAAGGGATTGCATGCCCAGGTGATGTTCCTCAAAGGCATGCTTAACAAACTGGAAATCGACATGCAAGTGGTAAGGGGACCCAATAATAAATACAAAAGTGCTGTAGAGCCATTGATGCTTGAAAAGATGAGTGAAGCCAACAGGCAACAGATGACTGACTTACTCAATTCATTATGGGGGAGAATGCTTGTGGCACTATCCGAAAGTCGTGGGATTAGCCTGGATGAGTTAAACAGCATTGCTGATAAACTTGAACTGAGTGAAGCCAGTAAAGCCCTTGAGTATAAATTCGTAGACGGACTGATGTATCGTGACGAGGTGATTAAGCTTCTGAAAGAGAAAACAGGCAAAGAAGAAGATGACAAACTGGCCTCTGTAAGCATTGGCAAATACACTAATGTTAAGGTGGATGAGGAAGTCAATGTAAGCAAAAACCGTGTGGCGGTTGTATATGCTCAGGGTGCTATTGTACAAGGCAATGGTGAACCCAATGAAATCGGCTCCAAAAGTCTGGCCAAAGCCATCAGCAAGGCAAGGAAAAATGAAAAAGTAAAAGCCATTGTGATGCGTGTGAATTCTCCAGGTGGAGATGCACTGGCTTCAGAAGTCATCAGAAGAGAAGTAGAACTGGCTAAAAAAGACAAGCCTTTTATTATTTCCATGGGTAATGTGGCCGCTTCAGGTGGATACTGGATCTCAACAGATGCTGATTATATTTTTGCACAACCCACTACCATTACCGGTTCCATTGGAGTATTTGGCATCATCCCAAACTTTAAAGAACTGTTCAACAACAAACTGGGCATCACCTTTGATGATGTGATGACTAATGAACACTCCAATTTCATAGATGTTATGAAACCCATGGATCCTTATCAGCATGAAGTACTCAACAATTCCGTCATTGATATTTATGACAAATTCACCGCTCTGGTTGCTCGCAGCAGAGACCTTGAACAATCTTATGTG
>JAERTG010000112.1 GCA_016845065.1 Fidelibacterota bacterium
GGATTTGAAGAACTCACCGATGGTCAATTCTTTGTAATCCCTGAATTCCCCAGCATCGAAGTAAACCCCTTTGCAATCCGGGCACCGTTCATAGTGTATGTGTGGCTGCCGCTTATCAGCTTCAGGGATCATTTCTATCTCACATCTTGGGCAAATTGCATCTTTATTCTGATTTTGCTGTTTGCCAATTTCCGGATCACCCATATCAATTACCTCTGAACCACCGAGCGTTTTCAAATCCTGAAGTTCAAATCTATCGAACCAGATTCCATAACACTTGGTACAGCGTTCAACCTGGACATATTCGTACTCAATACTTTTCATATATCCTTTACATTTCGGGCAACGCATATTTTCTCTCCTAACTGGCTTTTTTAACTTTGTCCTTCTTGGTAGATTTCCCGTCTTCAGGTTCAAGTGCAAGCTCAATAACATCACAAATTTGCTCTACAAACTCGAAATCCATCTCTTTTTTCACTCTTTCGGGTAAGTCGACCAAATCCGCTTCATTCTTCTTGGGTAGGATAACGGTTGTCAAGCCAGCTCGATTAGCGGCCATGACCTTTTCACGAATTCCACCAATGGGCAAGACTGCCCCTCGAAGTGTGATCTCACCTGTCATACCCAGATTACTCTTAACCAGACGCTCCGTAAGCAGAGATATCATGGCTGTAAATAGAGTGATACCAGCAGAAGGTCCATCTTTTGGAACTGCACCAGCCGGGATATGCACGTGGATATCCCATTTCTTATAGAATTCGGGATCGATATTAAAAAGTTCGGCATTCGAGCGAATATATGAATATACAGCCTGGGCTGACTCTTTCATCACATCACCCAATTTACCAGTGAGTTTCAAGCCACCCTTGCCCTCCATTTTCATGGCTTCAATAAATAGGATATCTCCACCCACTGCCGTGTAAGCCAAACCTATCACAATTCCATAATTGGACATTCGCTCGGCAATCTCGCTGTGACGCCTTGGTGGACCTAATAGCTTGGTGATACTACTCTTGGTAATACGACGCGGTTTGTCATTTCCCTCTGCCCGTTCCCTGGCAACCTTACGACACACATTGGCAATCTGACGTTCTAGATTTCGGACACCTGCTTCGTAAGTATATCGACCAATGATTTCACCAATGGCGGTATCCATAAAGGTAATTTGCTCTTCCTCTAACGCATGCTCCGTCACTTGCTTCGGTATCAAATAAGATTTGGCAATGTGGATTTTCTCTTCTTCAATATATCCTGGGAAATCAATCATCTCCATGCGATCTCGGAGAGGACCAGGAATAGGGTCCAGCCAATTTGCAGTAGCAATAAACATAACCTTCGAAAGGTCAAACGTCACCTCAAGATAATGATCACTGAATGAGTGATTCTGTTCCGGATCGAGTACTTCCAAAAGGGCTGAACTTGGATCTCCGCGGAAATCAGTACCAAGCTTATCAACCTCATCCAGCATGAATACAGGGTTACGAGTTTTGGCCTTTTTTAAACCTTGAATGATGCGACCCGGCAATGCGCCAATATAGGTTCGGCGGTGACCACGTATCTCGGCCTCATCTCGTACACCACCAAGAGAGATTCGAATAAATTCTCTTCCGAGTGCATCTGCGATGGATTTTCCAAGTGACGTCTTTCCCGTTCCAGGAGGTCCCTGAAAACACAGGATAGGTCCCTTGATAGGTGCATCTGGACTCTGTTCCATTTTTAGCTTCCGTACGGCCAGGAATTCCAGGACTCGGTTCTTGACCCTTTTTAACCCGTAATGGTCGCGATTTAGGATGTTCAGAGCTTCATCAATATCAACGCGATCCTCAGTCTCATTATCCCATGGTAATTCTACCAGCCAATCCAGATAAGTACGCGATACGGTATACTCAGGTGATGAGGGGGGAATTCGTTGGAGGCGATCAATTTCCTTATTCGCTACTTTTAGAGCTTCCTCCGGCATGCCAGCTTCAAGAATTTTCTCCTCTAGCTCCTTGATTTCCAGGGTTTGATCATCCTCACCCAATTCTTTCTTGATGGCTTTCATTTGCTCTCGAAGAAAGTATTCACGCTGACTCTTTGAGATTTCTTCCTGAACCTCAGTCTGAATTTTCTCACCAATTTCCTGACGCTGTATTTCCCGATTGATGAGTACTGTGGCTTTCTTTAAACGTTCAGTAACATCAGTTTCCTCTAGAATGTCCTGCTTTTCACTATTCGAGAGTTGCATCATGGAGACGGCGCGATCAACCAGGCGCGCAGGATGCTGGATATTGGAAAGCAATGAGATGTGCTCCTGGGTGATGTAGTCTGCAACTTTCGAAAGCTCACGGAAAAGCGTTCGTATGTTGGCGGACATAGCATCTGTTTCCAGATCCGCATCATAGATTTCTTCGATACCCTCAATGGTGGCCTTGAAATACGGGTCCGTCTGGGAGTAACTGTTGATGCGGACACGTTCCCCTCCCTGAACAATAGCGCTCTGACTCCCATCCGGCATATCCAATATCTTCATCACGGAGGCTGTGGTTCCAACATCAAAGAGGTCTCCAGCTTCAGGGTTTTCTACGGACCCTTCACGCTGTGCCACGACGACAATTGTCTTTTTCCCAGACGGAAGTTCACGTAAAAGTTTAAGCGAACGCTCACGGCCGATATATAACGGGATGACCTGCTGTGGGAAAAGTACCGTATTGCGTAGAGGCATCACTGGAAATGCGGTTGAGGGGATTATATCTGTCATACTTTACTCCGAATATGTTTTAATTGAATTAGAATTCTGAATCATACTTTAGTGTTTCCTGAACACGTTGTGACTGGAAATGTTTCAATACTTTTAAGACACGTAAAGTGACACCAAAGTCACCCTGTTTGTCACGACTAACGATACTTGGCCATAATCCAGTATTAAGCTGGGCATCTATGAGCCAATCAAGCAATTTATATGTTTTACGATCCTTATTATCACTATCAACCAACTTGATAGTTTCTAAATATCTGAGGGTACCGCCTGAGATTATACTCAAACCGCTCGTTCCTGAGATGAGGGTATCCCACACCTGCATACCAGGTAGAAGAATACTTTCGCCCTCCTGAAGGACTTTGCTCTCCAAATATTTAAGCCCTTTTTTAAGGGCACGATTCTTACGAAAATTATCAGATTGTCCTAAGGTCCAGACGAAAAATAAACTACTCCAATAGCATGAGGATGTCTCGTCAGGTAAACTGGACCAACCACCGTCTGAATTTTGCCGCGCAATGATATCTCGAATCAACTCCTTGATGATTGGATTACCTTCCAGCTGATAGGTGATAGCCAGAAATACAGCTTGTGATTGGTGATGAAGTCTCATTTCGAGTTCCTGTTCGGCAAGGCTGCGTAGAACTTCACGCATACCCAACATGACCTTTTCCTGTTTGTGGGTCACGGAGAACTCCAGGAGCTCATGCAATACTTCTTGTTGTTTTAATAGCTGCAGGGTATGAATCTGGGCGTCACTTAATCCCGTAATTTTTCCACCTACAGGCCATAATCCCTTTGCATTCTGTTCAGCAAGGAGTTTTCGTCTAGGCTGATGCTTTCTTAAATTTTTTTGTAAAGCTAAAAAATCATCGGAAGTTGTATCCTCCAGGATGTCAGTAACCAATTGATAGCGCACTGGTAGCGGGGCTGCCTTAAGAATTACAGGGATTGGATTCATCTTAAAGTTGACCATCCAGGGGATTTGATCAATACGCTTATCATTATGTAACATATGGATAAACTAAGACCAAAATACTCGCTAACAAGGTAAACCATGCTAGCTAATGGGCATTTTTACTGAGTTAACGCGAGATCACCTTGCGCTGAAGCGATATTTGTATTGGCTAAATTGACAATTTCACAGTCTAAGGTCTATATTTATATCAATTTTACGAGTTAAACATGGATCTAGCTGAGGTTTTGGGCAAAAAAAAACCCTGGTGATGAGCCAGGGTCTTGTTCGAGGAGAGTTGCGGGTTTAACAGTTGCAGCCGCCTCCGCAGTTGCAATTGCCACCGCATCCACAATTTGATTGTGCCTTTGGTTTCATAATAGTAAAGCCTTCAGCATTATCGTCTTTGTAGTATTCAACACTGGCACCTTCCAACTGTGCGAAGCTAGCTGGATCTACCAGTACACGGACACCCTGAGAATCGAAGACATTATCTTCGGGGTGTTGCTTATTCTCAAGTGACATTCCGTAAGAACTATTTGAACAACAGCCTGAGTTTGCGTATATGCGAAGACCACCCTCGGCAGTCAAATCCTGCTCACTCATGAGAACTTTAATTTTCTCGGCTGCAGTTTCAGTAATTTGGATCATTTTATTTTACCCCATTCAAGTCAAGTTAGTATACAGTTTAAAGATGATCATTATTGTCCCCTATTGCAAGCTTATTTTTGCTTCACAATTCAGTCCCGGATCAGATCTTCAACAAGAATTTCCAAGCACAAAAATAGGTATCTGGGTGGGCATCAGGGGGACAGCTCACGCAGGATGTAATAATTCGTGGATCGATGGTTCTTGCGAATTCAGTATACTCGACTTTCCCTACTGATTTACAGGGAAAATCTTGGAGTCCGCGTCTAACTCGTGCAACTTGAACCCGACATTCCTCCATCTCAAAAATGAAACTGTTTTCTTTATCCTCAATAAAGCGCTGCTTGTTTACGCGCGCATAAAGGCGGTAACCAAGGGCCTTTTTCAATCCTGGCAACCCTGAGCCCTCCTCAATATTATGACGCTTCATGATGCGCTTTGCTTCAATTACCGTGAATCGTCGCCAAGCATCGGTATCACATTCTATCGCTGTTTCCATACCATACTTGGATTCGATAGCCTGAAACCAGAGACCATCATGGGCCAGCCAGTTTTTCGCAAAGTCATCCAGCATCCCAATGAGTTGGCCGCGAGATAACTGGGTGAGATCTGACATATGTTTCCCCCAATTGTTATATTAAATCAATGAACGCACCCTTTCTCAGGGTTATCAACCAGACTACCCCCTATATATGCTGCAATAGCTTCATCCACGCCGGCGATGTCAGTGATGATTGCTTCGATATCTGCGTTATGGAGATCATCATATATCCGTTTACCCATGCCTCTTGATATCACAACCTGGCAATCCTTTAAGGCTTCAAGAATAGGGGCATGAGAATGATTATGCCCTCCGCGATGTTCATGACCTCCTTGATGACTGTGATGGGTGAAATTGTTTGGTCGATAGTCCTTGGATTTAAGCTCCCCCTCCACCAACTCAGCTATAATAAATCCCCTTGTCCGACCGAAATGATTGGCGATTGATTGTTTATCATCTGATGCGATTCCCACTTTCATATTGACCCCTCTTTCAGCATTTGAAAATTAGTATATGTTATCAAATTAAATATAACTGCTATTTAGCACGTATTAAACATATTGTTTTACATAGTGTTATTTTTTTACTAATATTTGCTATTATACATGTTTCATATCCACTACTATACATTTATGCAAACTTTGTTAATTACACGCAATTAACCGCGCTAAGTATTTATTATTACTGATCAGAATAAAAAGGTATATTCCAAGAATCGACTACGTGTTCGACAATGTTATATATGCTGATTGGCACATTATTTGTTATAATTAAGTTTGCGCATAATCATGTATTTGAGTGCGGGGAGAACAAATATGTACACTCGATCACATTCTATATCAATAATAAAATCAATAATTTGGATTTACTGAAAGGACTTTAACATGAAAAAAATGCTTATTGTACTGTTAATCTTATCTGTAGGGATGGCTTATTCTCAAACCAAAACTGCAAAATACATTGGCTCAAAAAAATGTAAAATGTGTCATAGCAAAGCAGAAGTTGGCTCACAGTACTCTATCTGGGAAAAAGGACCTCACTCGGGATCTTTTGAGACCTTGAAGACAGACGCTGCCAAGGCTATCGCAAAGAAGATGGGTTTGAAAGCTTCTCCAGAACAAGCACCTGAATGTCTCAGCTGCCATGTAACTGGTTGGGGAGACAAATCTGGTTATCAACTTGAGGTAGACCCGCTTAACAAAAAGGCGGTTAAGAAAAACAAAGACCTCAGCCGCGTCGGTTGTGAATCCTGCCATGGCGCCGGAAGTCTGTACAAATCAAAGAAAACCAAAGCTGCAATCGCCGCTGGCACAATCACACGAGAATCTGTTAACCTTATAACTATTTCAGAACAAACCTGTACCGTTTGTCACAATCCAGATTCACCTACATATAAGCCCTTTGATTATGCGGTCCGTATCAAGGAAGTTACTCACCCTGATCCGAGCAAATAAGGGATAAACTCATGAAGGTCAGATTGGCAATACTCCTTCTCATCATACTTGTGGGTTCTGGCTACAGCCAGATGGGGACGGAAACAGACAGCATACCAGACAAGATTGAGATCGGAGCGCTTGAAAATATTTTCAAACCCGTTCTATTCGATCACAAGCTCCATGCGGATATGACAACCATGGGTGAAGGCTGTAACACGTGTCACCACCATGGTTCTGAGGGCGTTTATGAACCCTGTGCAGATTGTCATGTGAGTGGAGAAGAAAATGCCTCCATGTCCATGCCAACCATAAATGGAGCCTATCATCGAAATTGTCTGAACTGTCACCAGAGTTGGACAGGAGATGAGGTTTGCAAGACCTGTCACATCCAGAAAAAATTCCGTTTTAACCTACGGAAGACTCTGGATGCCACAGACATTCTGGCTCATCATCATGAGGAAATAGTCGTTCCTGAAGTTTTCCATTTCGTTTCACCTGAGAGTAATCAGAAACCGGTGTCATTCCAGCATAAAGAGCATGTGGAATTGTATAGATTCAAATGCGAAAATTGCCACAGACAGACCGATTGCTCTACTTGTCACGATTATGCACCCGAGCCAGAAGGGGTTGTAAAATCGCTGGCTATACATCATGACCCCTGTAGTAATTGTCATGACACAGTCAAGGAGAATGGTTGCGAAAGCTGTCACAGCTCTACGCCCTCCAAGGGCTTTAATCATGCCAATACAGGATTTGAGCTCAAGCATTTTCACCAATCCTTGAGTTGTAATGTCTGTCACGAAGGAACTGAACCAATTGCCGCCCTTGATCCTACCTGCATCAATTGCCACACAAACTTTGAGGTGGATGAATTTGATCACGCAGCAACAGGCTTAATACTAAATGAAGAGCATATCGAATTTGATTGTTATGAATGCCATACAGATGATCAGTATGACATCCCTCCATCTTGCATGGAATGTCATGATGATGACGTGAGCTTTCCCACGGATCTGCCTGGAGAAAGAATTCCACTGAAATAACTTGTAAATGACCAACACTTTGAGAGGGTTATAAACCTTATGCGACATACCAAAGCCTATCTTTTCACACTCACCTTGCTATTATTTTTTATGGTGGTTCCAGCTCTGGGACAGGATGATGAATTTGAACCTATCGATAGTGATCAGTGTATTGATTGTCATGATACCAGCGAGATGGAGACCATTATTCAAGATGATTTGGATGGTTCCATTCACGAAGGACTGGAATGTCTGGACTGTCATGTATATCATGACACTGAACCACACACCGAGGAAGCTGAAAATTTCGTAGCTGGTTGTGAAGGCTGCCGGGATTGCCACGAAGATGCTTCTGATGAGTATCAGGCACATGGTCGCTCAACAAAGGGTGAATGTGCAGACATGCCCACCTGTGCAGATTGTCACGGTGATCATAATGTTCTCCCAAGCTCAATGTTAAACTCGAAAGTCAACCCTTCTAATCTGGCTAACACCTGTGGTAACTGTCACGAGAATATTGATCTAGTCAAACGGTATGAGATCCTTGTTGATCACCCCGTTGAGATCTATAACAGCAGTGTACATGGTAAAGCAACCGGTGAAGGTAACATAAAGGCTGCTTCTTGCGATGATTGCCACTCTTCGGGTGGGACCTCTCATGGAATTTATCCCCCCACCAATCCGGAATCTTCGATTTACCATCTGAATATTCCAGAAACATGTGGAAAATGCCATCCAGAAGCAGAGAAAGATTACAGGGAGGGTATCCACGGAAAACTAGCTGCACGCGGTATGGCCAATGCACCGGTGTGTACTGATTGTCATGGCGAACATGGTATTATCTCTCCAGATGATCCCCTTTCGCCTGTTTCGTCACATCGTGTAGCAGCTGCAACTTGTGAACCCTGTCACGAATCAACTGTTCTCAATGAGCGTCTGGGCACCCGCGGTGAGGTAAGCAATTATGTAGATAGTTATCATGGCTTAAAGAGCCAGGCAGGTGACTTGCATGTTGCAAATTGCGAGTCCTGTCATGGTGCCCACCGGATCCTACCCAGTACAGATTCGACGTCAACCATTCACCCTTTAAATCTTGCTGCAACCTGTGGTGAATGTCACCCCGGTATGAGTGATGAGCTGGCAGCAGTTACCATTCATGGACTGGGCGACGAAGATCCACGTCACTGGTTGGCCGTTCTCATCGAGAAAATTTACATCCTGCTCATTGCTGTCGTCATCGGTGGTATGTTCCTTCATACCGTTCTTGATTACTTAAAGCAAGTCCGTATGCAGATGAAAGAGCCTTCAATCCGACGGATGCGTGGACTGGAAGTTGCCCAACATACAGCTTTGCTGGTTTCTTTCTTCACGTTAGTAATTTCAGGTTTTTCACTACGCTTCAATGAATCCTGGATCGCAGAGTTCTTCTTTGGCTGGGAAGGTGGATTTGAATTTAGGGGAATTCTTCATCGCTATGCTGCTGTTTTCATGATCATAGCCTCTGTTTGGCACTTCTTCTTCCTGTTCACAAAACGTGGGAAACAGTTTGTGAAGGATATGATTCCGGGAATCCGAGATATCAAGGAATTTTGGGAAATGTTACTATACTTCTTTGACTTTAGAAACCACGAACCCCGATTTGGTAGATTTGCCTATGCAGAAAAGCTGGAATACTGGGCGGGAGTCTGGGGAAATATTGTCATGATCGCCACTGGACTGGTGCTCTGGTTTGACAACTTCTTCATACAGAAGTTCTCCAGTGCATTCCTGGATGTTTCACTCGTCATCCACTATTGGGAAGCCTGGCTGGCAACCCTGGCCATTCTCATCTGGCACCTGTACAACACAGTATTCAGACCCAGTGTAGGTCCTATGAACACCAGTTGGCTATCAGGTAAGATGCCAAAAGCCATGTTCGAACACGAACATGGTGGCGCCAGCCCAGATCCAGATATCAACCCCCCTGAGGAGGATGAGGAATAAGCTGACTCACTAAGCTTTCTGATAAATAAAAAGCCCTGCCGATCTTCACATCAGCAGGGCTTTTTTCTTTGTTACTCGGATATACTTGGGGTATTTATTTATCGCAAACACACCATCTTTATTGTCTGAGTATATGATTTAGATTCCAATCTGCAAAAATACACTCCTGTACTCACCTGATTACCATGTTGCTTGCTGCCATCCCATTGAAATTCATAGTTTCCAGGCGGGGTTGATCCATCCTGGAATGTCATGATTTCCCGACCAATCATATCATATATGGTTATCTTGATATTTGATAATTCAGGAATAGAGTAGCTGATTGTAGTGGTAGGGTTAAATGGGTTTGGGAAATTCTGAGCCAATTCAAATTGACCTGGAATAACCTTGTCCCGATTTGTTAGTGGCAATGCATTTGAGCTGATTACATAGAGACCATTGTCACCATCAGCCACATAGATATAGCTGCCATTGACATTTGCACACATGGCAAAACCACCCGTGTTGTAATATCCGATTTCGGTGGGATGCGCGGGATCAGATACATCTATTACCCGCAGACCTTCTTGACCATCTGCCAGATAAACCACCTCGTCGTTACATGAGACTTGAACTGCTAATCCGTTAGTCTCGAGGGCACCTACTTCTGTAGGATTCAAGGGGTCAGAAATATCTACTACCCTTAAACCGGCATCATATGCTGCCAAGTATGCATATTCACCACTCACTGTCACTCCATATATCTCTACATCATCAATCATGAGGTTAGCTACCACCACAGGATTTAGTGGGTCAGAAATGTCATAAATGCCTAGTCCAGCCCAAAGTTCGGCAGTATACAGATAGTTAGCATTAATGATCACATCAACAGCACTTCCTTCTGTGAAGAGGTCAGCGGTATCAGCAGGGGCTGAAGGATCAGAAATATTTAAGACAGTAATACCATTCCCCACATAATATGCATAATCACCCTTGAGAGCGATGTCGTAATAATGGGGACCCCACCAGCCTCTATGTCCATAGTATACACCCACTTCAGAGGGTGATGCTGGGTCGGATATATCCAGAAAGTGAAGACCCGTATGCAAACCTAAAACGGCTGCAAAATCACCGTTTACATCAATACGATGAGCAGTCGCTGTTTCACCCTCCTCAAACACCAGATGGTGCGAGCCAACTTCAACAGGAGTGGATGGATCAGATATATCCAATATTCGTAGACCTCCAAACTCATCTGCAACATAGGCTAAATCATTTGATACTTTAACGTCCAAAGCAAAACCTGCAGTAGCTATCGAATCCATAGTAATTGGCTCGGTAGGAACTGATACATCAATCATCCTCAAACCAAAATACCCATTTGCCGAGAATACTCGATTACCATTTAGCGCGACACCAGAGAGAATGTGATTGTAGTCCGATGTCTCATATGATCCGACAAACTCTGGATTTTGAGGGTTTGACATATCTATTATTGTTATGCCGTGATAGCTATTTGCATAGAGTTCGTTATCCGCTATGCACATACTCGTGACTAAATCATATTCGTTATAGGTTCCAGTGATTGATGGATTCGCAGGATCTGATATATCAATAGCCTGAAGTCCTCCACCCTCACTATACAAATAAGCAAACTCTGTATCTTCGGCTGTGCAAATGGAAAGTCCATCCAGAGGAGCTAAATTTGCTATTTCAGCAGGATTCGAAGGATCCGAAACATCAATGATTCTCATACCGTGATCCAGGGAAGTCATATATATATAATCCCCTTTTAACGCCAAATCTTTGGCACTGTCCTCTGTTTCCAGATAGCCTACTTCAGTTGGATCAGTTGGATCTGAAATATCAATAATCCTAAGCCCGGAATGTCCGCTTGCGATGTAGGCAAAATCACCATCAATTTCCACCTGATAGGCAAAGCCTTCCGTATCAATAAACCCAACTTCTTCTGGATTTGCTGGTTCTGTGATATCGATAATCCGCAGACCATCATACCAGTCAGCTACATATACATAATTGCCACTGATAGTTACACCCAGCACTACGGAGGGTGTAAGAATCCGTCCGCGTTCAATTGTGTTTGAAGGGTCTGAAATATCTGCTACAACGAGATATCCTCCGTTCCCGTAGCAGGCAATGTTTCCTGACACATCAACATCGTAGCATGGACCGTCAGCCCAGCGACCAACAAGAACTGTATTGCTTTCCTGTCCATCAGTATTGGCGCAGAGTACCATGAACAGAAATAAGATTGATGCTCTGATTTGCTTTCTCATAACTTCCCCTCCAGAAAATTCATTGTCTTCTCATGGAAGAAAATACAACACGAGACAAGCCAGATCATCTTTACTATATCTATACAAGGACACTTTTTTTATAGGACGAGCACTCCTCCTTACAACTGGGCAAGCTGTATCTCATTCAATAAGCAGGTTTTTAGATAGAGGAAGCGTCTAATTGATTATAAGATGCAAGCAGAATTGAAAAGACCCCCCTATCAATTCAATGATAGGGAGGCCAAAATAAATAACTCGATTTAGCGAACGCTAGTAAACATCCCTCAGATGTTTACCCTCATGACATTTCAGTGTACAGGTTCCATGACCTGGTTCCAGACTTTCAACCTCTTTTACACCATTAATACTGGTGATATGAGATTGATTCAAATCTATGAGACCTGGGGAATCAACGCTGCCGTGGGGATTGTGACAGGCTGAGCAGCTGTAGCCTGCCCTGCTGATATGGAGATCATGGAATTTAAAACCATCATTTCCAGTAATCTTACGTTGGTCATGACATTTAAAACATAGTTCCTGCTCTTCAATACTGGCATATGGGAAGTCACTGTAAGGTGCCTTGAGAATGTGAGGCAGGCTAGATCCGTGAGGTCCCTGGGGACCATAAGGGTCATCATTTCCATGACAATCAGAACAGGTGATTAAGGACTGTTCACTCCAACCATCCTTCAAACTGGGAACGCGTTGGGATAGTCCAATATTTTCTATAGGATGATAGCTACGATTTCCAACGCTGAGCAACCGGGCAACATCGTTTCCAGAGTTCACATTCTGATTTTGCCCATGGCATTTGTAACAAACTTCGTATTCATAATCAACTTGATCCTTATGAAATCCGATTGCATCGACACCCTCAACAAAAGCCAGGCTTCCATCCAGGACAGGGGAAACATTTTGTTCTGTGACAGCATGCGGATTGTGGCAATCACCACAACGGACAAAACGATCATCAGCTAAACCGAAATTCCATGGAGAGTCACTATCTGAATCATATCCGACATCAGTAACATTAGGATTGATCCTGATGGGGTGAGTAAATGGTTTTTCGAAAACTTCTTCGAGATTCTTTATACTGGCAATTTCTGTATCCTCATCAGTTCGACCATCATGACAGGTCATACAGAGTGTGTTTTCATCCGCTCTCAACAATTTTGCATTGGTTGGCAGAGTATGAATGGAATGACATTGCAAACAGGCGACTTCTTCAAGATCAGCATGGAGTGGATTCTGAGGGTTACCATGTGTGGACAATTCCCAGTTTTGCATAGAATGACATTCCAGGCAAATTTCAGATCCCCGGTTTGACACTCTGAGGAAATGACCTTTTTCATTGTTATGTGGATCGTGACAGGTGATACAACCAACCTGGTTTTGATCAGTTAGCATCAATTCTGAAGCCTCATCAGGACGGTTAATCTCCTTCCCCGACTTTGGAAAGTTGAAAAGATGCATATTGTAATTGGCTGGTGCTTGAACTTCAGGCGCAGTCATGTTCACCTGAGGATGTTTTTGCTCTCCTCGATGTGGAAAACTACGAGCCATGGATCCATCGTGACACGATAGGCAATTGCGACTCCCCGGATCCAGAGTATGAACATGGTCATCAGCAGGATCCACTACCTTATTTATATCAAATCTTGGGATTGATATCTTCCTATACCACAAGGGCTCAACCGCTGTGGCTTTATTTGGCACATGGCAAGAACGGCAGAGTGAAAAATCGACAAGCACGCTATCAAGCATCAGAACATCTTTATTCATCATAAGATTGTGTGGAGTGTCAGCAATCTTGCTCTTGTTTTGAAGATCTTCCAATCCCTGAGCCCATATGGACGTTGCTAGCAGACAAACAATGGGAATAATTTTTAGCTTGATCATAGCTGCCTCACAAAACGCATCCATATCGAGAATTTATCATCAAACATGGTATCTGGTTGACCCTGGGCTTGAACTTCAAGAACCCAATTGAAATAGTGCATATTCACTTTTATAAATGAGTTCAGCCATAGGTAGTCAGGATAGATTTCTGATTTATAGCGATACATGCTGATCAAATTCAAACTGCTTCCAGGAGACATATGGTAGGTGAACCTGGTATTGAGGTGAAGACGCAAATCACTTTCATCACCCAAATCACTCACGGTGAGATGATCCAATGAAGCTCTCAACTTCCTCTTTACATATTTAAACTGCACGTTGTGTGTGATGGCGTTACGCAGGGTATCTTCAGAAAAATCCAGATCGGTTCCGAAATGATTTAACAGTCGAAATGTGTTGGCAACTTGAACCTTCTGACCTGGCCAAAGATCTACAGTCAGATCTAATCGATGATCTATATCGTAGCGAGGATCTTCACTGACCTCATCCAGACCAATAAAGATTTCACCTTCGGAATGATCACTCAAACCCACACGTAATTTCCTGTTTTGCATCAGAGGGAGTCTCTCCTCCAATTCAAAACGTAAATCCAGACCGGAGCCAAAACGATAAGATTCCTTATAACCAAATTGGAGCACGCCAAGTGCAGTTTTTCTATCTCCGAGACGCCAATGCAAACCAGCTAGATAAGCCCTCCAATGATACTGTGGATCACCGCTTAACGGTTTGACTTTGCTTCCTTCACCCAGCAGTTGAAAGGCCAGGGCATCACTTTTCTTCCAACGATAATCCAGATCGTAGGCTTGTGTATTGAGATAGCTGCCACGATAGGATACCTGTTGATTGTTCATGTGTGCCCAGACAGTGGAACGGTTGGATAATTGATAGTTTACACGTTGATAAACTCGCCAATACGCATTTCCGCCATAGTTATAGACGGAGTTAATTGCTGTCCAGTTTAAGCCTTTTGCAGGACTTCCGTACCACTGAATGGACATGTTGGATCTGTCGTTGTCCCCGCTTGTAACATCATCATTTATTAAATCTTTTTCACCACGAAATCGAAATTGCATACCCAGCAGTTTCTGTTCGAGATGAAGCTTGGCAAATTGGTGATCTATTGTATTGGTGTCGCGTTTTGAGTTCCTAAATCCATAGGCAACGAGCATCCGCCCATTGTTGGGAAGGCTGGACCTAAATTGAAGCCCGCTGACCTGCTCCTTGTGTTGCAGGCTATCCTGTGCGATCTGCATAGGGTTTCTTAACTGAGAATAACTAAACATCTCAATGGTGGTTTGACGAAAGGGTTGAATTTGCGCCTTGGCCTGGAATTCAGGAATAAATTCAGTCCGCCCAAGCTGGGTGGAACCTCGTAGAAGTCCACCACCACTCAGACTATAGTTAAAATCCAGATAGTTAAATTGCTGGTGAATGCCCCAGTTAATTCGTTCCATGTGAACCAAATTACTATTGTCCTCAGTTTCACTGGTGATCATTCCGACTCTACTTTCAACTCTGCCAATACTTGTCATATCAAGGGCAAATCCCTGACTGCCAAGCAAAGCCAGACTAAGAACACCTAGCAACATCAATCTCATGGGAGGTGCTGTCTGATTTGTATAATTAAGCTTCATATCCCCGCTCACTATTGTGCGAAATATTGAAATATTTGTACTCGGTTATTATATGGATCAGCAACAAACAGGCGCTGCTCTTGATCAATAAATAAATTGCGTGGCATCAGGAATTGGCCTTGTCCACTCCCTGTTTCACCGAAATAGAAAAGCAGCGCACCAGTAGGGTCGAACATCTGAATATTGCCAAAGGCGGCATCACCAATAAAAAGTGTACCGTCAACGGCCAAAGCAATACCCTTTGGAAAAGCAAAACTCCCAGGAACCTGATCGTACTCACCAAAACTATTGATAAACTGAAATTCATGATCGTATTGTTTGACCTTGCGAGCCATTCCATCTAAAACATAAATATCCCCATTAACGGCATCGACTGTCATGGCCAGGGGACTCTGCAGGACACCGTGTAAATGTCCACTTCGCCCCACTTGAGCGAGATATTCGCCTCTGGGTGAAAATACAAATACCCTATTTGCGGGTGGATCTGCAATGAGCAATCGATTTGAATACCCATCAAAACACAGACCACCTGGCCGTTGCATGTCAGCATGCTTCATTGTCCCGACCAGATTGAACTGATAATCCAAAATGTGCACAGTGCCACCCATCAAATCACTAACAAATATCCTATCTGGTCCTGCAGCAATGGAAGTTGGATGTAAAATCTCTGGGAGTCGAACACGTTCACTGTTCAGCCATTCCCCTTCCACCTCATTATAAATGGAGATGAAGCCAGCTTCAGACTCAACAATCAGTAAACGTCCTTCTTGGTCAACAACCATATCCGTAGGCTGGTTTAAGGTGAATTTCCTTTCTGGACCTACTATCATACCTAGAAAACGGCTGAATAAGCCTTCAGGTGTGTCTTGGGCTCCTTCAATAACTTGTTCAAGGGACAAATAGGGTTGAGGGATATCAGCCGGGTAATTCACAGCCTCGTTGACCTTACTGTTTGAAGCACATCCCACAAGTCCAAACATAAAAACCGCCATGATGAGCATAAAAACTGGTAGGTAGGTTTTAAAAGACGTGGTGTCACTCATCTTAATATCTCTTTCTCTTCACAGGATCATGGTAATAATTGTATTTCCAGAGCGTGCTTTCACCATGACAATCAGTACAAAGTGTCAACTGACTGGGGTTGCGTAAAAATGACGTGAGGTCATTACCTTCTTCGTTTTCAGAGCCCAGCTCCTGAAATTTCGATTTATAGGACCACTTATGTGGATCGTGACAGGTAAAGCAATCGATATGTCCGACAGTCATGGTTGGACCAGCTTCCGTGAATAGTGGGAAGTCCAACCAATCTCCAGTCCCTCTTGCAGGAGGAGTTAAGATGCCGAATTCCCGAGGGTGGCTGTATCCCTCAACCAGTTTGGCTGACCCTGAACCTTTTTCGCTGTGACAACTAAAACAGTGCTTTTCATTAAAGCTGGCACCAGGTGCATCACCCCATTTTGCAAATATGCCATACTCTGTTTCTGCGTTGTGGGGAGCATGGCAAAGACTACAGGCACTCTTGTCTTCTTCAGTCAAATCATGATCAGTGTTTAGGAGCGTCTCTTGTTCAGGATGGCAATCAAGACAGAGTTTTGGCTCTGGCCAATTTGAAATAGTCAGGAAGGAATTTCGATCGTCCCCTTTTAAATCAACTGTTTGCGATTGCTCAACCGTCTTGCCCCACTTATGCGGATCGTGACAGGTGTTACAACTCAATAAAGTCTGTCCATCCTTTTCATATCCATGTAAATCGCTTTTTGATTTAAAGGGCACGCCGATGGGATGGTTATTGTGAACTACAGAGGTGGCAAAATGTTGACCATCATGGCAACGCATACATAAGATGGTGTATGGATCATCTTCAGTTGATCCTTGAAGAGCATCTGTATGAGCACCATGACATACAGTACACTGGCCATTCAGTGTGTTTGATTCTCTGAATAATTGCTGGAAACCTTCCCTAGCTACGCTGTGATCCGAATTGAACATACTGGATTGCCCTGTATGGCAGCTCACACACAATCGACCCTGGGCATCATCAGGTAAGCGAAGAAAGGAAGTATATTCAGTACCTTCTTCATTCTTTTCGCTCACTGCGTGTTTGCTTGAGAATTCCCATTGATGAGGATCATGACAAGATTTACATAATAATTTGTCACCTGCCTTAATTCCAAGCGCAGGAATACTTTTTCGTAAAGTGATCTTAGATACTGGATGGCCAGCATGGGTAAAAGTTTTTTCCTGGCCAAGTCCATTATCACTATGACAACCAATACAATAACCGTTCTCACCCGCTTTTGGATCTATTTCCATGGCCCACATGTGATTAGCTTGACCGTCGTGACTAACATGACACGCAGCACAAGGATCATTTCCACCAAAATCAGGACCAATATCACTTGATTTATTCATCAAGGAGCTGGTGAGATCATGATCGGTTAACTTGATGTTAAAATAAGCTTCATGGCACGAGGAGCAGAGCTCACTTCGATCATTTCCAGTCACACCAACCACAGCTTCAGTCCCATGTATGGGGTGACAAGTCATGCATTCCATCGTACCGTCTTGACCCCAGAAAGTACTTTCTGGCATGGTGTGATCAGGTGAAACCCTGACTTGAATGGGATGGTTTTTATGTGATTTTGCTTGATTGGAGTGACAGTCAAGACATAGTGTAGAATTCATTTTTTCCATTCGCAAGAAGGGTGCTAATCCCCCATTACGAGTGGGCTTCAGACTATGGGGTGTGTGACAGGTGCCACAGTAGATTTTTCCGTCTTTGTCCAGAGGAAGATCCTTGATATCTGCATGTTTTACATCCATATCCATCTGATGATTACTGGATGCGAAAGTTTGACGAGAATCCTTTACGGTTCCATCATGGCAGGTGAAACACATGGCTGCTGTAGGTATACGTGCAGGCATTCCCTGAATCTGTATGGGGGCTTCAATATCTGGAAGTAATGATTTATCGGGGTCGATGTTATCATGCCAGCTAACATGGCAGGTGACACAATCTAGACTCACTTTGCGACCATCTGGATTATGCTGCCCAAAAGCGGACATGCAGAGAATACTTAGGATGGCATAAACAATGATTACTCTTTTTGCAGTTATCATCATTTCATCCGCCAGACACTAACTTTGCTTGCAAATGACTCTACCACCCACAGACGATCCTGGTTATCGATATAAACACCCATCGGAGCTGAAAGAGTGAGATTCTTTCCTTCACTTGTAGCTATCCCCAAGAACTTCCCGGAGATTGAGAAGGCTTGAATCGCACCAGTATACCCATCTGCTACCCAAACCCGCTTTTGTGAATCGAGAGCAACACCTTTAGGTCTGAATATTTGCCCTTTTTCCACACCAGGTTTGGCAATGATCTGGGGGTAGCGGCCACTGGGAGAAAATGATATAACTCTGCGGTTGAGAATGTCGCCAATGATGATTCTATTTTCGGGACCCGGAGCCAGGAACCCAGGATTGATAAATTCACCAACCTTTTCGCCTCGGGTACCCCAATAGTACTTTTCCTTAAAATCTTTATCCAGAACTGTGATGGTGTGATTTAAGCGATCAGTCACAACAATGTTGTCACCCATCGCAGTGATATCTACAGGTTCAGTTTGATGATCCAGCTTGACAACCTGGCTTATACGTCCATTCATCTTCATTTTCAACAGACGTGAACGCGGTGTATCGGCAATCCAGAGATCATCATTGATCCAGGCAATACCAACTGCCTTATAAATGGATTCCCTCTGAGGTTTGATTTCCACAACTTCACCGCTGGATTTGAGCTGAACCACGCGATCATTCATGCCATCCAGCACAAAAACATCTCCCTGTTCATTGCCACATATATCCGTTGGGAAATTAAATTCAGACTCAAGAGTCCTCACATGAGTGAAACTTACTTCCTGAGCTACAAGATCTTGTACCAGACCAGAGCCGATAACAGAAACAACAATGAGCAACGTCTTAAATCTCATGAAGGCTCTCAAATTTTCTGAATTACTCAAATACTGGAGGGAAATAGAATGATTCGTATTTCTCAACCATACCAACCACTGCTGAATGTCTCATTTCATTGAGTCTATCACCTTTAAAACCAAGATCTTCCCATGGGAAGGATGCTGATTCTGAATGACACTTCATACAGGTCAATGCTTTTTCACCAACAAGTGCCTCTGCAGCTTGTCTGGCTTTCACATCATCCACTTTTTCACCTGCATCGACTGCGTTTCGATATTGAAGGGATTGCTCTGAGCTGTAAGGCGTATAGAGTCTAGTTTTAATTTCACCATCAGAGATGACAGGGAGAATTTTACTGATAAAATTATCCGAACCCGAAAGCTTTGAATCAGCATCACGAACTAAGCCATAGGCTCCCTGCCTGGTGATGGAATTATCCACACCAAAGTCGTACCACTCGAAAGTTACAGGTCGTCCGGGTTGTTCATCGATGTGACAACTCATACAGGACATATATCTGGAGTGTTGGTTGTTAAAGGCTCTTGTCCGCAAATCCTTTTCATGAGGCCAGAGAGAATGACAGGTTAGGCAATTCTCTTGTTGATCCATGGGCAAGAAATAGCGCTCCGAGGTTTGATGAAAATGACTTTGACGATTTTCATAGCTGTCATAGTAGCTGTTTAGCTGCTCCACATAGTCAGGGAAGTGCGATTCTGAAACAACTGCAGTATCATGAGGCGTATCGTGGGAAACCACCGCTTTGATGAGAGTGACTGAAACAAAGGTTCCTAGGGCAAGTGCCAGAACACCATAAAGAAGCTTAAATGCTTTGCTCATTTTGAAGCCTCCTCTCTGGCTTTTATTTCTTCCAGCTCAAGAGGGTGTTCATGTTCCATTTCTTCTTCGGTTAAAGTACCCTTGTACCAAACGTTATTGGCAGGCCAAATGCGGGGATTAAAATGAACATTGTAAAAGTGCCAAATGATGATAGCCAGGAGTGCCAGCATGGCTTCATCACTATGGGCGATGTAGGCGATCTGAATTATTATTCCAGGCAGGAATTTGCTGAATAGTACGGGGAACCACAAAATAATACCACTACCGGCCATAATGAACATACCCCAGAACACAGCCCAGTAGTCGAATTTCTCAATATAAGAAAACCTGTGAAACCTGGGACGATCGTCAGAGAGAAAGAGAAAATACTTTATGTTCTCTATGATATTTTTGCCATCTCTTCCGTTTGGTACGAGATGCATATCTGCCAGGGATGGTCTTTTTTTAATGAGATTGTATCCCACATAAACAATGTGGAAAGCAAAATCTAAAATCATTACGGCCGCCGCGAACCGGTGGATAATCCGTGCATTTTCAATGCCACCAGCGGCAGACATGACAACACTCCAGAACTCGCTCTCAGGAAATTTGATGGGGAAGCCTGTCAACACCAGAATGATAAAAGGAACGAACATAAAAATATGCTGTAAACGTTGACTCAGTGTAAATCGGGTGTAGTCTCGACTCATTTTTCTTTCCTCCGCAACCATATATCACCAACCCAGCGTCCAAAATCGAGGAAAATGTGGGAGAAGAGTATTGCCATAGTCCCAGCGGTTAATATGATGAATCCCCATTCCACATAGAATAGAATGGGATTGTTTTGTGTAGTAGGTTCTGAGTGAATCGCAGAAACTGCAAACTTGGCTGTAGCATTAGCATGGCAATAACTATTTGAGCTGCAGGTCTGCTGAATATTGTTGGGGTGAATGCTAGAGTTCGGGTCTTCTGCCGGCAGGTTGAGATGATTGCGGTGGCAGTCCATGCAGTTGGCTACTTCATTCATCCCTCGTTTGAGAGCCTTGCCATGAAAATGCCGTTCATAACCTGAAACCTGGGTCAAGTTTACATCAAACTGTTTCATATGACCCTGATCAGCATGGCAGGAAGAACATAATTCTACCACATCGATGGATTCTTCAGCTGTGCGGTGACCAGAGTGAGAACTGACGTGGAGGATAACTCCTGCCAGGCCCTCACCTTCGTGACATCGAGCGCAATGTTCACTATTCTTTTCGAGAACATCATCCTGAATAACATTCCTGAAAGTATTTGAATGACAATACTTGCAATCAGGTTTGGCCTCATTTTTCTCAGTCGAGTACTTGGAATTGAAACCATGGGCGCTAATGGCATGTGCATCTGCCTGTTCAGCATGTGAATATCCCGTGAGCGCAAATGGTTTTGTAATGTGGCAAGCCTTGTAACATTCAACCTTGGCAACCTCAACTGGATGGGGGAAAACATTAACATCCGTGTGGCAATCTCGACAGATGACATTTCTGTGAGTTGAATGGCTGTATGCTTCAGCAGTGACTTCGAAACTTCGTATTCCATTTGAAGGGGTTGCAATTCCCAGAAGTGCCAAACTATGGCAGAGATTGCAGTTTTCAGCATCTGCTTGTTGTGCCGGTGCAGAAAGTGCAGTCAGCATCACAAGCAAAAGGGCTAGAATTGATTGTCTAGATATCGTGGCAGGCATAGCACAAGTTCTCTTTTGATAGGCGTAAGAAACGCTGGTTCTCTCCGTCACCCTCATATACCACCTGATCGGCAGCGAGGGTCCCCCGGTTGTGAGTGTAGTGGCAGGTGTTGCATTGAATAAGATTATCTTCAGAAAGGGGCAAAGTGAGCCCAAATTTTTGTTGTGTTTCGTTAAAGCGTTTTACAGTCGCTTTTTTTGATAATTCAATATTCTTTCCCTGATGATTCTGTTCATGGGTATGGAGAGAATGACACTTATTACAGGTGGCAGCCATATCCAGCTGCATCTCTCTGGCAATGGTGGGGTGATCATCTTTGCTGGGTTGCTTAACATGACACTGCAAACAGGTGGAGTTGTCGATACTACCATCAGATTGAACCTGATTATGTGGATTCATCTTTTTGTAGTCTGCTTTGTTGTGACAATTGTAACAAAAATCGATCTCTCGTTTGTAAGGTCCCCCTCTAAGAAAAGTCCTATTGGAGCGATCAATTTTACAGGCGACCTGGTGACAGGTCAGACACCCCAAACTTCCATCAGCTTCCAGCTTAAAACTAGCGGGAATGGACATTTTTACAGATTTGGGGTTAACATTTTGGAGCGGATGAATCATGTCGTTTATTGCAGCAGCTGCATGGCACTGGACACAGACATCCTGCTTTAGGTTGGCTGCACTTGCCTCAACCGATACGGTATGACAGAATGAGCAGTCCTCACTCCCATGTGGGTTCTTTACATCAGGAAATGTGAGCTGCCCAAAAAGAACGCTTGTCAATAAAAGGGAGCCGAATAGAATTCGGCCCCCCGTGACAAAGATTGTTTTGAAAGAAAATTTCAAAATCTTGTGATTTTTCCTTTAATCTTAGCCTTCAACTACGTATTCGTACTCTTCAGGTCCATGCCAGTTTGGTTTGTCAGCATCATAGAGACCATCATAGTTAAGCGTATTTACACCAAACTCAATACTTTTTACATCATATCCCAGCACGTTAAGCCAGAATGTGGATGTTGATGAAGTTTGTCCAGTGTAACAGTAGAGTGCTGTTACCATATCTGGGTCTATTGCAGACACTTCATCACCGGCAAGTGAGATGGGTTGCATCTGATATGCACCATCATAATGACCAAAGGCAAGATAATCATCTGCACCCCAGAAATTGATGATCTGATAGTTTGCCAGATTCTCCAGAACTCCAGAGGCTCCGTATCCTGCTACCCCCTGAAATCCATTAGCGAGGGCAAGTTCAATGCGCTCAACGAGAAGAGCGGCACCATCAGTTGTTTCAGATTCCCAGTCTGGGTAATCATAGCTTTGAAGTGCAGGAGCTGCAGTTGTAACCCAACTTGCGTGTCCAGCTGCATTGTTGCCATTTTCATGACCTGCATTGTTGTTCCATGAACCTGCAAAATCAGAATTCCAACCAGACATTCCCCATTTCAGTACTGTGGATGTATAACCCATCAGACGTAATGCCATGGATGCATGACCAGCTGACTGACCTGAATAACACACAATCAGATATCCATTTGCTCCAGCAGGATTAGCTTCTGCATCAGCAAGGATGTTACCTAGACTGGCATCAATAGCGCCATCAATATGACCAGCGTTATAATCAGCTGTTTGGCGAATATCCAGGACAGTATATCCAGGAATTGTGTAGGTGTCGAGATCAACAACTTCACTTGCTGGTTTTACCCAACCTGATGCTATCTGAGCGGGCAGATCAAGACCATTGTCTTGCATATAGGTTGACAGGTCGCTGAATGTACCTACTACTGGATCTTCTTCATCAGTTTCGCAACCAACCATTAGTCCTAGTGATACCACTAAAACCATTACTAGTCTCCAATCAAGTTTCATTTTACCTCCTCGTGGCTTTTTAACTTGTTATTTTGACTTTTCTTAATGACAGGCAGAACAATAATTACCATTTGACATGCGGCCCAAACTTGTAAACGTATTGAATGGGATCTCGTCACTCAAATCATCATCGGTAATATCATTCTCCATATTTTCATCTGTTAAATAAAGTGCATCATTGACAGCGGTATATGCCCCGATATCACCATGCATATGACAATTCACGTAGCAATTATCTGTCGTATAATCCTGGGTGGAACTATTTGCCCAACTGGTGTCAGCCAATGTTCTTTCAGTCCATCGCTGAATATTGTGTGGGCTGGCATATTTCCAGGTTTCCATATTTTTTATTAGGGATAGGTCTTGTAAATCCCAGGAGCTAATGTTCCAGTTTTTATAAGCATCTGGTGAGACAGGTACGTGTCTTACAGTAATCCAGGCTTCATCAGTATGTGGATGATTGGCTTCACCATAATAGGGGTTTCGCCCGATTTTAAATTGCGGATATACCCGGTACTCTCCGGAGTTGTCAGCCTCATATTCGTGGGTCCATGAGCCCGCATGACAGGTATTACAGTTGTTATACTGTTGTGAATGACATACAAAGCAAGCCAGGTCAGCGCCATCAGATGGATCTCCATTGGGCCAATGCCTGGTGTGGTAGGCATTATCATCTGCATCAACAGTGTGACAATCTACGCAATCAGGAAGATCTGCTACTTGATACCGAGAAGTATATTGGGCATCTGTTGCACCCTCACCATGCATATCTTCGGTATGGCAGTCCAGACAGGTATAGCCAAAATCATTGTGAACATCGGGAACGTTGCCGGGAACACGGTCTTGGTTGGCGTTCCAGTCATCACCGACGCGGGAACCATGACAGGCTGTACAAACATTCGCCTCATCAGGTGTCTCAATAAATTTATGACTATATCCTACAAGTTGTTTAACAAAACCGCCACCTGCTGCATGGGGACGACTAATGTGACATTGTCCACAGGTCGTGTGACAGCTATTACAATCCTTGGCAAATCCTTCCTGAATTTCAGAAGGACAAGATTCAAATGATTCGTATCCATTTCTCAGAGCAACATGCGCTTTTTCACCCCAGAGATTGCTGTGCATACTGGTTTCGTTGCGGGCTACGATATCTGCATGACAACTTCCACCACTACATCCCAGTTCACCCACAGCTGAAGGATCCCTCATCAATCCTTCATGAGCAGAACGGAATGCTGAAGTATCATCCGCTGCATCAACTTGTGAATTTCCACCGTGACATCCTGCACAACCAATGGCTGCATGCACGGGGTCAATATCATGAAATGATTCAACACCCTGAATTTTGTTCAAACGTATCCAGACCTTCTCCGATAGTGCCAACGGCACCGCTCCGCCGCCTCAGCCAGGCGCTGTGTGACCTTCGTCTGGCGGATCCAGATTCAGGGCTTCAATGACATCGTCCAGTGTTCCTCGATTGGTGTGACAACCCTCGCAAGTATAATCCGTTAGATCACCTTCATCAGCTGGATTGATAGCATCACAACTCCAAAATGAAATGCTCATCAACAATAGCGTGGCCATCCAAAATTTTTGTATTAATCGCATTTGAATTTCACCGATAGTATTTTTTTTAAATTTTCAACATTCAGGACCTGTTGATAAACCACACAGCCTCTACAATTTTCACCTTTCTCACGACAAGGTGTATCTTCAAAATCCCAACAGGGTCTACAGCTTCTATCTCCAGCAGGGCATGTTTGATAATCCTCCAAACCACATGGCTTCATTTCGTGACAGGGCAACATTGAGAGGATGTAGCGAATGCCAGCAAAATTCAGTTTGTTCTCGTGGATTTGTTTTTGGATGCAGGTAATCCATTCAATATCAGACTCAGTATATCGTCTGTGACCGGAATCCAACTTGTGTGGTACCAACAAACCCTCGCGTTCATACAAACGCAAGCTCTCTACAGAAAGGTTGAGCCTTTGAGCAACTTCTCTAGGTGTGTAGAGTACTTCACTCTCGTGAGGTTCTATGGATGCTTCAATGTTTGGGTTTATGCTCATATAATTTTTCTGTATTCTGAAATACCGTATTTACAAAGTGTGTGCCAAAAATGGGGTCTAATTGCTAATGACTCTCAATTAGGGCAAATAGGTGGAACTGTTGTTAAGAAATAATTATGATTAGTTAATACTCACGTATCAAATCAACTGATTTTAGCGAGTATTTATATTGTAAACTACTTGTGCAGACTCATTTCTCTGAGTTTCGAGAAATAGTTCTCGCAACTGAGAGTGATAAAATTGGTAACATTTGGCTTGTATCTCAAGTGTGGATTCATTTGACACAACACGAATTAGGACAATATAAAAGCATGGAAGTTCTCAACCATCATGCAGTGGAATCCATAGACCCTCATTTTTTTGAGCGAGAACCTATACAGGTCGCACAGTCTCTTCTTGGGAAAATAATTGCCGTCCCCCACTCCACAAGTTGGCTCATGGTGAGAATCATTGAGACGGAAGCCTATTATCGTAAGGAAAAGGCCAGCCACTCTTCCCTGGGCTACACCGAAAAGAGGAAAGCACTCTTCATGTCTCCTGGTACTATATATATGTATTATGCTAGAGGGGGTGATTCTCTCAATTTCTCATGTCAAGGCGAGGGCAACGCAGTACTCATTAAGTCAGCTTACCCAGTTATTCAGGAAAATGCCAGCCTCGACACTCTTTCTGTCATGCAGCGCAACAATCCAATTAGGAATGGCAGTAAACGCTCCGTTAACACACTATGTGCAGGTCAAACGCTGCTATGTAAATCGCTTAACCTCAAGGTACATGAGTGGGATACAAAACAATTAACCCCAAATGCTCTAGAGCTCTGGGATGACACCTATGCTCCTGAAAAGATCATACAAACCAAGCGATTAGGTATCCCACCAGGCAGGGATGACCATCTCCCATATCGATTTATTGATCTACGCTATACCGCGTTCTGCACAAAAAATCCATTACGAGTTCGAAACTTTCAGATGGGGAGAGATTACACTATCTTGCAGCCATGAAAAAACGAATCGCATACATATTACTGTTTACTCTTATTTGTTTCCTCTCCCTGATTGCAGGTCAGGATTTGTTGTTGGAGACTCGACTTCAAAACCAGGGTCTGGTGAACATTCACACATTGGCTCCAGACATTTTGGTTGAGCTGAAATACTCCACAACTGATAATTTTCTCAATGCGGATACTTATGGTGAATTGGAAAATTGCTATCTCCAACCCAAGGCAGCTGTCATGCTTAAACAAGCCCAGGAGAACCTCAAGAAGATAAACCCCGATTTAAGCCTGTTGGTCTATGATGGTGCTCGTCCCCGCTCTATTCAGCGTAAAATGTGGGCCCTTGTTGTGAACACACCATCTCAAGATTATGTGGCCAATCCAGATCGAGGATCTGTGCATAATTTTGGCTCTGCCGTCGACCTTACCATTGCCACTAATGAAGGAGTCCCCCTGGATATGGGTACCGCTTTTGACTACTTTGGGAAATTAGCCCAGCCGCGACATGAGGCACACTTTCTAAAAGAAAAAAAGCTAACCAGGCAGCAGATTGACAATCGTCATCTTTTGAGAGATGTGATGACTCAAGCTGGCTTCCAGGCTATCTCTATTGAGTGGTGGCACTTCAACGCTGTACCAGTCAAAGAAGCACGTTCCCAATATCAAATTATTGAATAAGGATGTTTCCATGCTCCCTAAAATAAAACTAATTGTCCCTCTTCTCCTCATACTAGCCTGCAGTACCACTGCCAGTAGTATGTCAAAAAAGGAGAATCTCCCCAAAGACGAGTTCGCCAGACGTAGAGCCGTTTTTATTGAAGAATTACGTGAACTTGATGCCTGCGCAATCTTTCATACTGCTCCACAATACAAACGCAATCATGATGTGGAATTTCAGTATAGGCAAGATTCGGATTTCTTCTATTTAACAGGTTGGACTCAAATGCAGGGGATATTGTTGTTGACTCCCCAAGATAAAGTGGAGGATGGTGCTGAGGTTTCCATGTTTGTGGTGCCTCGGAACCAAAAATGGGAGGTTTGGACGGGTCCCAAAGCTGGAGTTGATGAGGCCATGGTGCTGCCAGGCGTCGATCAAGCTTATGATTATGCTGATTTTTACACCCATTTGGGAAAACTTATCAAAGGCTATGAGAGATTGGTCATCTCATACGGCAGTGACTTGGTTTTCGAGCATGAGTTTGATGATTATTTTAAATCCACCAGGAGTCATCCCAGCATCGTCCAGGAGGCATCCTCGATTCTCAAATCATACCGTCTCCTCAAATCAGACTTTGAAATCAATTCCTTGCAAAAAGGGATTGATGTGACTCATCAATCCCTCGCGGAAGTCTTACCCCTGATACCTACTCTGAACTTTGAATACGAGGTTGCAGCTGCCATTGAATATGGCTTCGCAAAACGGGGAGCTGAACGATTGGGTTTTCCCTCGATTGTTGGAGCTGGGATAAATGCTACTTACCTGCATTATAATGATAATCAGGGCCCCCTGATTGCTGGAGATCTGTTACTCATGGATGTTGGTGCCGAGTGGAATTATTATTCTGCTGATATCAGCCGGACTGTTCCTATTTCAGGAAGGTTCAGCCCTGAGCAAAGTGCTATCTATCAACTTGTACTTGATGCACAGGCAGCAGCTATTGAATTGGTCAAACCAGGTACTTCATGGCGAATCCCTCATGATACAGCAATCGAGGTAATCACATCTGGGCTGATTAATTTGGGCTTACTTGAAGGTGATCCAATCGATCTGATTCAGGAGAAGGCATATCGTCAGTTTTTCATGCACGGAACTTCACACTGGCTGGGTTTGGATGTCCATGACGCCGGGGGCTGGGTCGGAGATGATGGAAAACCTCACATACTAAAACCAGGGATGGTTCTCACCGTTGAACCAGGAATCTATATCAGCGAGTCCGATGATGTGGATCAGAAGTGGTGGAATATCGGTGTGCGTATCGAGGATGATGTGCTTGTTACACCAAAGGGACACCGTGTTTTGAGTCAGTCTATACCTAAAACTATACAAGAGATTGAGGCTCTGATGCAGCCCTGATAGGCTGCTGATTTCTCAATAAGTTAAACGTTTGACATGCGAATAACTCCCATCTATATTGCGCGGCTTTGACAATGAAGATAGTACTGAACACATTGCCGAGAGGCAAACCAGAGCAGATCTTTGACAGCGTAGCACAGCTACAACAAGATGAAAGCATCGAGTGGAAACCACTCCAGTTTGAATTGAAGTTAGGCATGGACCGACAGGGTCAAAATTTTTATCTACACGGGAATATTTCCTGCACAGGTCTCTTTATTTGTGAGGCTGGCATGGAGGAGTTTAAAGACACCCTGGAGAGTGAAATTAGAGTCATGCTAACCTTTGATTCTAAATATCTGGAGTCTTACGAAGGGGACGAAATATTTCACGTTCCTGCCCATCAGGCAGAATATGATCTCTATCCCATTGTCCACGATGCTGTGTTGTTAGCCATCCCCATCTCACATAGATGCGGTACTGATTGTAAGGCAGGTGAAGAACTGCAAAAAATAATCAAACCGCCTGAGAAACCGGATGAGCGCTGGGCTAAGCTAAAAGATTTGTTCAACGAATAGGAGATTTTAACTCGTGGCTGTACCAAAAAGAAAAACCTCACGGGCCAGAAGGGATAAACGTCGCACGCACTGGAAGGCGTCTCTCGCTGGTCTCATCACCTGCTCAAACTGCAGCGAACCAAAACTACCACACCGTGTATGTCCCCATTGTGGATATTACAAGGGAAAACAGGTTACCATTCCTAAAGAAGTTTGATTTCAAACATGAAAATCGTGGTTGATAGTATGGGGGGCGATAATGCCCCTTTTATCAATATCGACGGAGCTATTCAATATTTGAATGATCCTAAAAGTATTGGTGATGTCATACTCGTTGGTAAAGAAGACCTTATTCGCCACGAACTTCAAAACAGATCATTTGAAAGCCCTCGTTTACATATTCATCATGCCTCCCAAGTGGTTTCCATGGATGAATCCCCAACCAGATCCTATAAAGAGAAAAAAGATTCCTCCATGCGAGTTGGAATCGGTCTGGTTAAATCAAACGAGGCAGAAGCTTTTATTTCAGCTGGGAACACTGGGGCTACAATGACCTATTCCCTTCTCTCACTAGGACGTATCCCAGGAGTTGACCGTCCTGCTGTAGGAGCATTTATGCCTCACGAAGAAGGAGCAACTCTCCTGCTGGATGTCGGCGCTTCGGCTGAAGCAAAACCTAAAAATTTACTCCAATTTGGAATCATGGGCAGTATTGTTCACCGTTATCTAACCAAAACAGAAATGCCCAGGGTTGGGCTTATGAGTATTGGTGAAGAAGCAGAGAAGGGAACTTCACTGGTTCGGGAAGCTAAACGGCTCCTGGAAGATTCCAGTCTGAACTTCAAGGGTTTCGCAGAAGGTAGAGACATCTTTTTCGATAAATTTGATGTTATTGTAACCGATGGGTTTACTGGCAACGTCTCATTAAAACTGGCTGAAAGCACTTTCAAAACTCTGTTCAGCATGATCAAGAGAAGAATAGATCGACCCAGCAGACTATTGGGAGCACGTCTTATCAAGCCAGTATTTGCTGAGTTGACAGGAATTTTTGATCCAAACAATTATGGCGGTTCACCCCTACTTGGCATTAGGGGTATCTCGCTGATAGCTCATGGATCTTCAAATGAGAAAGCCATTAAGGCAGCTCTTTTTGAAGCCCAGAGTCTCATTAAATCGAATATGATTGATGCCATTGAGCAGGAAATCACTAAATCCTTATCCAACATAGTTTATACGGATATGGACGAACAAATCATCCACCACTAACCAATCAGGGAAACAATATGATCCGTGCTGCAATAACTGGAGTTGCCTCCTATGTACCCAAAAAAGTAATTACAAATTTTGATCTTGAAAAAATGGTGGATACCAATGACGAGTGGATTGTTAGCCGTACTGGGATCAGGGAAAGACGCGTAGCTGCTGATGGTGAAGCCAGTTCTGATATGAGTGTGAGTGCTATAAATAAGCTACTTGATGAGACTGGAACCAAGGCAGAAGAGATCGATGCCATCATTGTGGCAACTGTCACCCCTGACATGCTCTTTCCTTCAACAGCCGCATTGATTCAGGAGAAAATCGGTGCTGTCAATGCGTGGGGCTATGATCTATCAGGAGCCTGCTCAGGTTTTCTTTTTGCTCTCAAATCGGGGTCTTCACTCATCCAGACCGGTTCTAAAAAAGTTATTGTCGTGGGCGTGGATACCATGAGCTCCATTCTGGATTATACTGATCGCAATACATGCATTCTTTTTGGTGATGGAGGCGGCGCTGTTCTGCTTGAACCCACTGAAGATGAGAATTATGGAATGATCGATGACATTCTCCACATCGATGGTAGTGGTGCAGATGCACTCCACATGAAAGCCGGAGGAAGTCGGAAACCAGCAACCCATGCCACTGTTGACGCAAGGGAGCACTATATCTATCAGGATGGACGCAGTGTTTTCAAGCGTGCCTCCAACGATATGGCTAACGTCAGTGCAGAAATTCTTGAGAAAAACGATCTTAAAGCAGAAGATGTTGGAATCTTTATTCCACACCAAGCAAACAAGCGAATCATCGATGTTGCTGCACGCAAGGCAGGCTTCAAGGATGAACAGGTCTTACTTAACATTGATAAATACGGTAATACCACTGCAGGTACACTTCCCATCGGATTAGATGAAGTAGTCCGTGAGGGACGCATTAAAGATGGCGACCTCGTCCTATTTGCAGCATTTGGTGCAGGGTATACCTGGGGCAGTATTCTACTGCGCTATGGACCGGGCAAGAAAGGGTAATTCATGAAACGTGCTCTCGTATTTCCAGGACAGGCGTCCCAGTATGTTGGAATGGGACAGGATATTTTTAACAAAAATCAATCTGTAAAAGACATGTATGCAGCTGCCGAGGGGATACTCGGCTTTGATGTTGCCGATATCAGCTTCAATGGTCCTCTTGAGGCTCTGACCGAAACAAAAGTAACTCAACCTGCTCTCTTTGTCACATCAGCTGCGCTGTTTACACTTCTTCCAAAGTCATATGAGTTTTCAATGACTGCTGGACACAGTCTCGGTGAGTTTTCAGCACTTTTTGCTGCTGGCGTCCTCAGTTTCGAAGATGCTCTCGCCATAGTGAAGGTACGATCAGAGGGAATGCAGACTGCGGGAGAAAATCAAACTGGTACTATGGCAGCCATTCTGAATATGTCCCGCGAGGAGATCGCTAAAGTATGCAAACATGCCTCTTTAAGGGGAATCGTGCAGGCTGCGAATTTCAATTCCCCAGGGCAAATTGTCATCTCAGGTGAAACCAATGCCGTCCATTATGCCATGGAAATTGCCAAAAACCTTGGGGCGCGTAAAGCTCTTGCTTTGAATGTGAGCGGTGCTTTTCACTCTCCACTTATGTCCACGGCCAAACCTGATCTCAGTGCTGTTATTGAAAAAACCAAATTTAACAAAGCAAAGGTACCAGTCGTTGCCAATGTGGACGCAACCCCAACATCTGATCCTGATAAGATCAAGTCTAACCTTATCGATCAACTGGAAAGCCCTGTACTATGGGAAGATACTGTGGAATTCATGGTTAAGGATGGTGTTGAAGAGATAGTAGAAATTGGCCCGGGGAAAGTACTCCAGGGACTAGTAAAACGTATCAAGAGGGATATGACAACAGGTGGGTTCGCAACCCAGGAGCAATTGGAGGTTTTATCATGATTGATTATCAAGGAAAAGTTGTGGTCGTCACTGGATCTACCCGCGGTATTGGCCACCAAATAGCCCTGAGTTTTGCTGAATTGGGAGCTAAGGTTGTTGTCAGTAGCAGAAATGCTGAGGATTGTCGAAGGGTCCAGTCTGAATTCGAAGCAAAGGGTTACGCCTGTCTCGGTGTTGCTGCTGATGTTTCATCTATGGATGATTGCAAAGCTTTAAGTGCGGCCGCCCTGGAGACTTTTGGTCAAGTAGATGTTTTGGTAAACAATGCTGGAATTACAAGAGATAATCTCATGATGCGTATGAAAGAGGATCAATGGGATGATATCATGAATATCAACCTTAAAAGTGTCTTCAACATGTCCCAGGTTTTGTTAAGAAATTTTTTAAAATTGCGAGGGGGTCGCATTATAAATATTACTTCCGTGGTTGGGCAAATGGGGAATGCGGGACAAGCCAATTATGCTGCATCTAAGGCTGGTATTATTGGGTTTACCAAGTCTCTGTCCAAGGAAGTTGGGTCAAGAGGAATCACTGTGAATGCCGTTGCACCTGGTTATATTGCCACCGATATGACAGACGCGATCACAGACGATGCCAAGGAAAAATTGTTTGCACAGATCCCACTGGGTCGTATTGGAGAACCTCAGGATGTTGCCAATCTGGTAGCTTTTCTTGGTTCCGAGCAAGCTGGATATATCACAGGTCAGGTCTTCAATGTTGATGGCGGCCTGGTCATGCAAGGATAGAATTGAACGTTAGGAGGAAAGAATTATATGTCAACTTTTGAAAAAGTACGTGACGTTATTGTCGAGAAATTAGGTGTTGATGCCGCAAAGATCACTGAAGATGCATCATTTATCGATGATCTTGGTGCAGATTCACTAGATACCGTTGAACTCATTATGCAGTTTGAAGAAGTCTTCGATATTGAAATTCCCGATGAAGATGCTGAAACCATCACAACAGTTGGGAAGGCCGTTCAGTACGTTGACAGTAAGCTTGGATAAGCTGTAGTCAAAACATTCTGAAATAAAACTGGGTTCACTGAGGGGTCTGGGTTGAATCCCGGCTTAACGGTGAATCCAGTTTTTTTATAAGGGAGTATCATGAAAAAGCGTGTTGTCATAACCGGGATGGGGGTCGTTTCACCGCTGGGGAATGAAATCGATAAGTTTTGGAACAATCTGGTTGCAGGAACGAATGGAGTAACAACCCAGGATTGGCTGGTTGAACAAGGTTACAATGCTACTGTAGCCGCCACTGCGAAAGATGAAATTAACATTGACGATGTAGTTGATTTTAAAGAAGCACGTCGCATGGATCCCTTTACTCGTTATTCTGTGCATTCTGCCAAGGCAGCCATCGAACAAAGTGGTCTGGATACGTCAAATGAAGACCCCTCTAGGATGGGTGTTATTATTGGTAGTGGTGTTGGTGGTCTTTATACCTTTGAAGAACAACACGCCATGCTGATCAAACGGGGACATCGCCGCGTAAGTCCATTCTTCATTCCCATGATGATTCCAGATATTGCTGCAGGTTATGTATCAATTATCTGGGGACTAAAAGGACCCAATTTCTCGGTAAACTCTGCCTGTGCTACAGCTGCCCACGCAGTTGGTCTTGGCATGAGAGCCATTCGTTATGGTGATGCTGATGTCATGGTTTGTGGTGGTTCAGATGCTGCATTGACCCAAATGGGATTCGCTGGATTTGCCAACATGAAAGCCCTCTCTTTTAATCCTGATCCCGATTCTGCCAGTAGACCGTTTGATAAAGCGCGAGACGGTTTTGTCATGGGTGAAGGAGCCGGAATCTTTGTTCTGGAAAGCCTTGAGCATGCCGAAGCCAGAGGAGCAACTATCCTGGCAGAATTATCTGGATTTGGAATGACAGCAGATGCCTATCATATAACCAGTCCTGCATCAGGTGGCGAAGGGGCTAACCGCGCCATGAAGATGGCCCTTTCAGATGGAGATCTCAATCCTACTGATATTGATTATATAAATGCCCACGGAACATCGACACCTGCAAATGATAAAAACGAATCCATAGCGATTAAGAATGTTTTTGGCGATCATGCCTACAAGCTATCAGTGAGCTCAACAAAATCTATGACAGGTCACCTCCTTGGTGCATCTGGTGGAATCGAACTGGCTGCACTGGTTAAAACAGTGATGACGAATACAATCGCTCCAACTATTCATCATGAGAATCCCTGTGATGAGTGTGATTTGAACTATACTCCTGGTATCTCTGTTCAACGGGAAGTGAGAGCTGGAATAAGTAATTCTTTCGGTTTTGGTGGACACAATGCAGTGCTGGCAGTAAAGGAATATAAGGCCTAACACCCACTTATGAGGATTTTGGGGAAACTCTTCAGGAAAAATGATTCGAAACTGGTGGTCTCTGATCATTTCGCGAAAAAACTTTCCACAATTGAAAAAGCCCTGGGTTATTCGTTTCAACAGCCTCACTTGCTGGAACGCGCGCTAACCCACAGCTCGTTTGCCAGCCAAAATAATATTGCCTACTCCTATGAGCGCCTTGAATTTCTCGGAGATGCTGTTCTGCAGTTGGTTGTATCGGACTATCTTTTCAAAACACATCTTCATTTGAATGAGGGAACCCTCACAAAATACCGTACCATTCTGGTGAATGGTAATTACCTCTCTGAGTGTGCCCTCCGCCTTGACTTAGGAAAGTGGATTCTTCTAAGCGACTCCAGCCGTCGTGGTGGTCAGCGGGATAATGACTCAATTATGGCTGATGTAATTGAATCACTTATTGCCGCTATTTACATGGATGGCGGCTATGAGCAGGCAGCAATGTGGGTGAAAAAACATGTGATCGCAGGCAAGCCTGATTATGCTGCTGAATTGCAGTCCTTTAATTATAAGGGACAGTTGGCTGAAAAATGCCAACGTCTGAAGATGAGTAACCCCTCTTTTGAAGTCACCAAGACCACTGGACCTGACCATGATCCACTTTATATGATACAGGTCAGTATAGACGGTACTATCGTTGGTTTTGGTGAGGGACGCAATAAAAAAGAGGCAAGCCAACACGCCTCCGAAGATACATTGAAAAATTGGGACGTATTTTTCTCCGACAAACAATAGGATCCCCAGACTTCTAAAAATACCAAAGCTGGATGGCATCTATCCAAATGTTTAGCCACCCTCGCCTCCCTTCGTCCTGTTTGAATCGAATCATTCGATGTTTCTAACCTTTGTAGGGCTTCTGATTCACACTATATTTCTTGACTTTACATTACACATAAGTAATTGATTTTTTACCAAGAAAAATAGTTAGTATAATCTACGAAAGATCTGTCAGGCAAAGCTTATGAATCGAATATCTCAATCCATCCTCCTGATCATTTTCCTGGCAAGTTTCCTTATGAGCCATGATCATCATTCCATTCAGTTTGAGACCATCGATATCACCCATGGCCTTTCACAGAATAGCGTGATGACTGTAACTCAGGATAAAAATGGATTCATGTGGTTTGGTACTGAAGACGGTCTTAATCGATACGATGGGATCTCCTTCAAGCAATTTCGTCATGACCCCATGGATTCTACTTCAATAAATTCTAATTCAATCTACTCCAGCCTCCTGGATAGTAGGGGTAACCTCTGGATTGGCACCTATGTTTCTGGTTTGAATAGGTATATCGATGATACCGAATCATTCGTCCATTACCCACATGATCCTGCAGATAGTCTTTCACTAGGTGAGGGCTCCGTTTGGGGACTGATTGAGGATCATAAGGGCTACATCTGGATCGGGAGCTCCGGAGGAGGTCTCACCCGGTTAAACCCCAACACGGGAGTATCCGTCCCAGTAAGGAAATTAATTACTAATGACGAGACCCTGGCAGATCCAGTTGTTTACGCTCTCTTTGAAGACCATGAGCATCAACTCTGGATATCAACTCGCAATGGTTTGAGTGTCCTGGACTTGAATAATTATACACTTCGGAACTATCGCTACGATGAAGATGATCCCGCTTCCCTGTTCCATGATAATGTGAATTACGTGTACGAAACATTTGATGGCGAGAATTACCAAATCTGGGTTGGTACCAATTGGGGCGGATTGGATTGCTATATTCCTGAAACTGATAATTTTATTCACCACGGATATCAGTCCACAGTCAATCCCGATTATGCAGAAACCAGTGTGAGCAGAATGCTTCAAGTGAGTGATGATCGGTTATGGGTCGGTACTGATTCCAAAGGCATCCTTATTCTAGATTTAAAGGGGAATTTACTGACGACTGTGGGAAAGAAAGTATATGACCAAACTGCACTCAATGATGATGCAATCCGCTCCTTTTATGATGATGGTAATATCGTCTGGGTGGGTACCGCCGGTGGGGGTGTTGGCAAATACAACCGAAATCGCAAAAAGTTTCATAGTATCACTTACGATCCACTCAATCTAGATGGATTGCATGATAACCGGATTCTTAAAATCGCAAAAGACAGTAAGGGTAATCTCTGGATTGCTACCTGGTCATCCGGTCTTACATATTACAACCCGACCACCAATGAGTTTAAAATATTTCGACACGACCCCGAAGATCCTGGGAGTTTGAGTGATGACGGGCTACAGGACATTCTAGTAGATCGAAATGATAACCTCTGGGTTATCAGCGCCAGTACCAGTCTTGATCTTCTAAGAAATAATTCGGATTCTTTCACCCATATTAATGTTGACTCGACGAACCCGAAAGGTCTCGATAGTGAATACCTACTCACTATGATTGAAGACCAGGAGGGTAGCATCTGGCTAGGCAGCTGGGATGAAGGTCTTTTCCGTTTGGATCCGACAAGCATGGAATTTGAAACCTATCGAACACCTGGAAATGAGGACGTAAATCTAGGTAATATCTCCTTCTATTGCATGTTTGAAGATTCACGTGGCACCTTATGGATTGGAGCTGAAAACGAAGGTTTGATCAGGTTTGATCGCAATACAATGACTCTGAGACAATTTGTAGCTTCTCCAGGTGAACCCAACGCACTCCCTAATAACGACGTGATGTGTTTCTATGAGGATGAGGATGGATACATTTGGCTGGGAACCTATGGAGGAGGTATTAGTAAATTTAATCCGCGTAACAGTACCTTTGAAAATTTTTCCACTGAAGATGGATTACCTAGTAGTTCTGTCTACTCCATATTTCAGGATTCCCACGGCTGGTTGTGGATGAGTACCAATAATGGTTTAGCGCAGTACCACCCCAAAAAGAAGATTCTGAAAACTTATGGAATCGCCGATGGAGTGTTAAGCAAGGAATTTAACCCAGCTGGATGTCAGCTCGACAATGGGTGGCTTTATTTTGGTGGTGTGAAAGGTATTACATATTTCGATCCGGATCAGATATTGAGCAACCGCCATATACCACCAGTGGTGTTCACAGACCTATCCATCATGAATGTCCCAATCAGCATTAATCAGGAATTCAATAACCGAATCATTTTAGACAAATCAATCACATCGACCTCCGTACTTGAGCTTTACCCAGATGACTTATTTTTTAGTTTGAGCTTTGCCAGTCTGGATTATTACCATCCGTTGAGCAATAGTTATGCATATTACATGGAAGGTTTCGACAAGAAATGGCGTCAAATTGGTCATCAACGCAACGTCACCTTCACGAATCTACCCCCTGGCGAGTATGATTTCCAACTTAAGGGTAGCAATAATGATCAGGTCTGGAATGATGATTTTCACTCCCTAAAGGTCATCATGCATCCTGAGTTTTATGAGACCTGGTGGTTCATTTCCAGTACTATTCTTGTACTCTTTCTCATAGGGTTCATTGCCTACCGTCTCCGTACAAAATTTTTAATCAAGCGAGGCTTGGAACTGGAAAAGCATAATATCCAGCTCAATGCTCAAATCGAATCCCGTCGCAAAGCACACGTGAAAGCCAGTGAAAGGGCAAATTACTTCCGCGCCGTGATTGCACAGTCCCCTATCCCCATGGCAATCCACAATTCTGAAGGAAACATCACTCATCTCAACTCAGGTTGGGTGGATTTATGGGGAGCTGAAAGCCCGGAGGATATTATCAGAGACTACCATGTTGAAGATGACGAGCTGGCCAATCAATTGTCTCTGGGTGAAAGTTTTAAAAAAGCAGTAGAAGGCAACATCATTGAAATTCCAGAAGTGAAATTCGATAGGGATGACGGAACTACAAAAGTGGTTCAGATGCTACTATACCCGCTGAGAAATATCGTTGGAATGACGAACCAGGTCATGGTTTCGATTGAGGATGTGACAGAAATAGTCCGCCAGAGATCTCTGCTTGAGAAATCTATCCTTGAGAAGGACTTACTCCTGAAGGAAGTTCATCACAGGGTAAAAAACAATCTACAACTTGTCGCTAGCTTACTGGGGCTACAGAAGGCGGGCACAGAAAACGATAAAACGCTACAAACTCTCGATGACATTAAGAACCGAGTCAATTCAATGGCCCTGGTGCATGATGCTCTCTACAGGTCACCAGAGTTTGACAATATCGATATTTCAACCTATATCCAGGATTTAACTGACACCCTTCATGCTGCCTTCGGTCGCCATGCAGCACCGATTGAAATCAGGACAAGTATCCCGGAAATAAGTTTACCCGTGGATATCGCAGTCCCCTGCGGATTGATGATAAATGAAATGGTGACAAATGCGCTAAAGTACGCCTTTCCCGATCCAACCCAGCAGGATAAACACATCACTATTAAATTCACTGAGTATGAGGAAGATTGTCTTCGTCTGGAAGTCATTGATAACGGGATTGGTCTGCAACAACCCGTCGTCTGGGATTCAGTCCATTCCCTGGGTTTATACTTACTCAAAATATTGTCTGAGCAACAGCTCATGGGAACAGTCGATCTAAAAGAAGGACAGGGAGCTCATTTCATTATTGAGTTTCCCATCCACCCCAACTTTGATGATTAGAGCTACGGGCTAACAGATAGGTGAGTGAACGATTTTATTGGGGATCAAATGACCAGACTACTGGTCGATGATCTGATACTGCAGAACTGTAATCACCAAAAACCTCATCCAATCGAATTGTGGATACACTAGAGTGGCGCTCCTCATCAAACAAGGAACGACTGATTAAAATGTGGTCAATAAAGCTGGGATAGCTGGGGTAGGAAGCATCCCAAATATTCCCAGTTGCAGACAAGCTATCCGTGGTAAACCGAAAATTTGTATCATCATTAAGAAATGCCTCAAAACTATACACCCCTGAATTGTCCGAATCATGTATATCATCATTCCAATCACCTGCCACCACGAAGTTGCTATCCCCTAAGGAAATGGCATCAGTCAGATAATCATGGAGGAGGTTGCAGGCATCATGTCGGCGTTGGATGCTTTCCTGGTCCCCAAATGCTTTCAAGTGCACATCAATAATGTTCAGCGTCTGATCCTTTCCATTGTGGCTAAACAAAAAGGATGATAAAAAAGGAGGCCGCCAGGCAAATTCATATGAATTGGAAGTCAAAATCTCAGAGGTTCCTAGAAACAATAATACGCTGGGTTTAAAAACAATGGATCTGACATAACTATCTGATGAGGAATGAACCACTTGATATTGGTCTAGTGCTTCAACTATTTCATCCAGATCAGATTTATTATCTATCTCTTGAAGACAGTAAATATCAGCATTTAATGAGTCAAGAATCAACTCAACACGTTCAGTCGTCCTATTCCCTAATTGAGGGAAATTTTCAATATTCCAGGTGACAATACTGATATTGGCTTCACTATCTATAGAGGGAATCTGAGGACCTGTGGGCAAGCTGGAATCTACAGGTTCAGCACAGCTGATTAGTAGGAGCGTAAGGATGGCAACAAAACTAAAGAAGAATAATCCTCGCGAAGGAGCTCCCGATTGCGGCAATCTCAAAATTGAGTTTGCTTCGAATTGCTCGCAATGACGAGTGAAGGAATTCTGGATCATCAATCTCAAAGTCAATTTGACATATTAAGCTGCATCAGCACGGGACGGTGATCTGAGATAATCAATTCGTATTCTTCCCAACTCCCAAGCCAATCTGATACGGGGAGAGTCTGAATGGTGCTGCCATTTTCAAACTCGTCAAAAAAGCCCTTCCCAATCAGGATATGATCTAAAAAACTTGGCCAGCTGGGATATGAAGCCTGCTCAACATCCCCGGCAATAAGATCTGTAGCAAATCGAAAGTTTTCTGGATCATCTAAAAAAGCGGTGAAGCTCTGTGTTACTCCAACATCATCAAGTTGGTCATTCCAATCTCCCAGAACGATGATATTTTCCTCACCTATCTCCATTCCAAGACTTAGATACTCATGCAACTCTGCCACCGATTTTTTGCGTCTTTCAAGACCATTACCACAACACTTCAAGTGCAGATCAATGATTGAAACAGGTTCTCGTTTTCCATCCACTGTCCAGACAAAATCAACGCGAAGGGGTGGACGTCCGGCAAAATTGTAATCAGAATGTGCGAAGGGTTCTTCCCTACCCACATAGGCTAGCACACTTTTCTTGTATATTACAGCTTGATCAAAAAAGCTTGATTGCCTGGTTACTACATAATCATAAGTGGGGATAAGATCCACCATGGCGGCAAATTGCTCAAGACTTCCAATCTCCTGCACAGCATAAACATCAGCATTCATTTTTTGCATGATCTCAGCCACTGCTGTAATGGTACTGTCCTTGGATTTGGGGAACCATTCCATGTTCCAGGTAACTACATCAAGAAAGTTGTCTTGATTATAGTTGGGGACTTCAAAATTCCAACGCTCCAGCACAGAGACTTCCCTCGCAACAGGGTTATTCTGAGCCTTACTAAAATCTCGTGTTTTTACAAAGCTACGTGATTGCTCCAATTCAACAAGATGCTTTGCCATAGCCTGATCCGGCCGAATATCATCTGTGCTCAAGGTAAATAGTACACCTCTGGCAAAAGGATTCTTATACCCCGCCAATGTACCTGTCTCTCGATGAACATATAGAACGATGTGGCCAATGTTGCTGGCTCCACCATAGCCTTGAACGATCAGTGTATGCGTCTGTGGATCTTCCCAGGGTGAATTATACCCCGCATTGGTTCCACCAGATACGATGAGATCCAGGCCTTCAACCAGATGACCCAGTTCAAGGTTTGTGATAACTCTATCACTAAAATCGCTCTCTTCCTCATATGTATCCACGAATTCAGCAAACTCATTTTCTCGCTGATAGGGTACGCCGAGATGAGATAGACCAATGATTAAATTTACTCCTTGATCCTTTAGAGCTTTTATCTGCGTATTGGCTGAGCTTATTTCTCTGGAAAACTCAACTCCCTCAGTTTGCTCAGGAAGAAGTTTTCTGGGGGTGTTGGAAGTGGTCAATCCAAAAATACCAAGTTTCACACCTTGAAATGATTTAACCAGATGAGTCTGAGGTGAAAAGATAGCACTTTTAAGATTGGCACTCAGGATAGGAAAATTGGCTCTTTCATCCAAGGCGGCAATATTCTCTATGCCAAACATGAATTCCTGCAAACCAACTACAGAAGCATCATATTCCATTTCATTCATCCAGTCAATCATGGCTCGACCTGAATCAGCCATACCCAGGGGAGTTCCCTGGAAGATGTTACCACCATCCAGAAGGAGTACTTCTGAACCTTCCGTATCGGCCAGATCTCGAATCTCATTTACATAGGTATACATGGAAGCACCACCACCCAGGTCAGGTGGAAATTCAGGATTCATAAACCAGGCCTTGGAAGGAGCTATCCCTCCGTGCAGGTCATTTGTGAAAAGTAGATGAATTTTGAGATACTCTGGGGAGTCGAATTTTTTGTTATAAGTTGAAGTCTGGGCGTCCACAAAATCTGGTTTAACTAGCACCAGAATGAATGCTACAAAAAAGAAGCCCAGTATGGGAAATCGTTTCACAGACTATAACTCACTGAGATTGAATAATTGGTCTTGGATTCCCGAACATTTTCATATGTGTTTGCTGACATATCTACAGGAACAAAAATATCGTAGTATCTGTATGCCAGCGAAGAAAGCTGCACAGCCACATCAAACTGGAGCGGTCCACTTTTCCATCCTGAACCACCACTGAGAACTGCCATAGATAGTTCACTATCCAGTGGAGATTCTGACCACCTAAAACCTGCTCGAAAAGGAACGTTGTCATTTACCCAATGTTCGATTCCACCACTTATTGTAAAAGCTTCCTGCATGGGAAATTCGAATGGCGTATCGGCCTGGATAATAGAATCACTATAACTTAATTCATATTGTGTCCAATCTTGATAAGCTAGTGATACATATACTGATGTTGGTAAGCTGTTGGAGGGTTTCATCCTCAACCCCAGTTCCAGACGAGCGGGAATATTGACAATCGTCCCGAGCGAATCAGAAGCCCATTCCAAAATCGGTAAATCCAGCTCCGAATCGTAAAGAGGAATGGCTCCCTGACGCGTAGATTCAAGTGTATATGCTGTTTGAAAACTGGCGCTAAATCTCCAATGCAATCCGAAATCCTTGATAAGCCCAACATTCACAATTAGTGGAGTATTATCCAACTCCCAGCTTTCGGTTTCTAGTGCGCTTTCGCCTGCTGCAAGGGGGGAAACATCTGAACTATCTAATACTGAAATACCATACTCATTCTTTAGATCAACAGCATTGACCATTCGCAATCCCAGGCCTGTAGACCAGGATCCAAAGCTCGTTCCTAGACTGACGCCTGAGGCTTGTAACACACCGGACTGATTCAAGTGATGATATCCAACTAAAGGGTCTCTATTAATATTTGGTGAATATAGGCTACCTCTAATCTCTTCCTTGAAGGTAAATGCTGGAGTCAGGAACGGTGTTGAAGCCAGAGAAGCCGAAAGTTTTCCACTCCCCCAGGTTACACCTCCAGAGAAGGTGTTTTGTATACCTTTGGAAACCACATAGATATTATTGGTAACCACATCTCCAAACTGATCGATTGCTGGATAGGATCTATTTTCATTGGTTGTCAGCGCACCAAAGGAGCCACTGAGTATGAGTCCTTTAAATCCAGCCTGGTTAGCAGGATTTGAGAAGGTACTCATTGCCGAGCTATAATCAGATGTATTGGCCCCCGATAAAGCCACATCTCGACTGTGAGTCATATCCAACTGATTCAAAAGGAGTGGATTAAAATAACTCTGAGCGAAAAGCGTGGTGTTTAATAGTAACAGCAATACAATGCTGAAGATTCTGAAAGGTCTCATCGTGTCCATGGAGGTCTTCTTATCATTCATTTTAAATATGTTTGTCATTTCATCACCTAAAAGGCATAGTCCAGTTGAATTCTAAAATCTGTAGTCTCAGTAAAATAGTTAATACCTGTCTGTGGTGATCTTGAGGAAGCAGAAGGTGCACCGAAAGCATAGTTGGAAATTGCAGATCCTTCATCCCAGGTAAGTTTGGCTCTGACGGCCCAGTGGTTCCCAAGACGAGAAAATGCAGTCAGATACCAACGTATTGCTCCATTGGGAGAATCAAATACCTGAAAATCAGTATCCTCAAAACTCCAGAAAAAGCCTTTGTAATAGGCAATATGTCCGATGAGTTTAAAACTCTCAGTGAAATTATGAGTCATTGTGAATCCCAAGGCATTCCCCGGACTATAGGCCTGTCCTACTGGAGAGTTATTGTTTGCCCCCGTCGCAAGATCAATGGTCAATCGTCGACGTGGATCAAACTGGGTTCCGGAGTTTGCATAAGTCACCTGAAGTTGATCATAACCTGAAAGTCTCATTCTTGCTGTAAAGATTGTCTCCCGGTTTTCGTATCCTGTAGGGGCAAAGATATTAAATCTCCCACGAGCTTGCCATTTTTGTCGGACTCGGAATCGATAGTTAAAGGTAGGTCGATATTCTAGCGTTGCCACGGTGCGGAAATATCTTGACCCATCCGCGACGCGTGTCCAGGTGTCAAAGTTCGTCGTCAATAACCAGGCACGATGCATTTGATAGCGACTACTGACATAAACACCCCTTTCAGCCTGAGGTTGTGAAGCACCTGCATATAGATATGAGAATGCAGGGTTCTTCAAATAATAGTAGTCCTCAAAAATGCTGCTCTTATAGCGCTGATAATTTGAAAAACTACGCTGATAGGGGTTGTCAAAACCCAGGTCATAATCTCGATAAAGGACCATGAAGTTAAAATTGTCAAACTGGAGGTAGGCATTGGCTACCAAGGCTCTAGGATCATCGCTAATTGATAAGATTTCACTATCCTTATCCAAAACCGCCCATTCAACCTGAAGTGCTAGATTGCTGATAACCGTATTAAACTCCAATCCTTGAACACGTCGATTTGCTTTTGCTACGTCCCACATTGATGAGGTTGCTGATGAAGCATGCATAGCAGCTACTTCCGTGTCTGCACCATTCCCGGATGAATTCAGGAACAAACCCGTGTTTGCAGGGAGAATCAAGGTCAGGAGTGGGTCAGGTCTTAGCTCTTTATCATAGAGACTTTCATAGCTGGAAAAGCCGATAAAAGTTCCCGGATTAATTTCATAACGAAGATTGCCACCATAGGTAACTTCCTCAACTGCGTTGAGCATATCCAGGGTATCCTGCACAAAATAGTCATAGTGATGTCTAGGATACATGGTGATCAGAGTACTGAATGATTGACCATCTGAATTCAGAATGGCATCTCTATCGTTTTTTGATACGAATGCCATGAACTTAAAGCTGTTAAATAGTGACCCCTGTATACCAGCACCCCTCAATGCATACTGCTGAGTTCTGGAAAGATCTGAGAAGATACCGGTAACACGTTTGTTCCATCCATAGCCCGAATAACGGGGTGATCGAAAATCAGTGGACTGCATCACAAGCCCCTGACCGATGGTCGCTGAATAGTTTCCCAGCACCAGACGATCCAGGTGGAGTGGTCCCAAATCATAATCTGCAACCGTAAATGATAGTTTTACTTCTGGAAGATCACTCTCTTCAAAATATCGATGTGATTCACCAAGCTGACGATTGTACGAGATACCTGCCTTCCAATGCCGGGAATTAGTGAATGACAGTTTGTGAAGAACATCTGGTCTAGACGCCATATTATCCAGGAGCTCGCCTTTCTTCAATGCGGCTAGATTCTCAATCTGCAGAGTTGCTGCAACAGCTTCTTCCTCTGAATTTGTTGAGGGGATGGATTTTACCACCATGTTATACCAAACATGCATCTGTCCATCTTCAGGCTCACTGTAGGTGACGAATTCACGCAAATTGCGATAACCATAATAGGACAAACCTATGGCATTTCTGAGCCACCTTGCAGATCCAATGGAATCAACTTCTGCACGTAGCTTGAGTACGGCTACAGCATCTATTTGACTCACATTTTGAAAGGACACCAGATCATCGTAGGTTGCCGTGTTCACATTGATGGGTTCTGCCAAACGCTCCAACCAGAGTTCCATCAATCCTTCACTGGCACCTTCTGTTGAGGTCCAATCTTCCACCTTTCGATACTGATCCTGTAAGCGCGTGTTGCTAGACGCCTCTTCATCTGGTTTGAGAACTAGTCGTGGTTTTAGAGCTTCGATATCCACATGCTCCAATTCGGAAACATTAACCAGCTCATATATACTCTCAAGTGGACCATGGTATTGCACATATTCGTATAGTGCGTACATCTGCTCCTCAGAAAGGGGCAAGTCCTTTAGCTCTGAGAGCGAGGCGTTGTTGATATCCACAGGATTCGCCAAGACCAAGGTCAGCATAAACATGCTCACTGTGGTCATTTGAATCACTTTCTTGAATATCATTGATATTTGTCTAATCATGTCAATGACCTAAAACGGATCTACAAAGTCATAGGCCAGCGATAATTGATGTGTCGCAGGCAGAACGGGGTGAGTAAGGATTGCATAATCCAACACGATTCCCTTGGCGTTGAAACTGAAACCAGTGCCTAAGCGATTGGGCTGTGATTGGATACCTGCGCGCAATGTGAAATAGGTGTTTAGTCCATATTCCAGACCAGCATGCAACTCAGTATCAAATCCTGGGCTGCTCACCAACATAAAGCTGGTTACTACCTGCTGAGTCGGTGCGTAGGAAAAGCCAGCCTGAATATCACGATGCAGGTTGAATGCAGCACTGCCAGAACCGATCATGGGACGATTAATATTGTGTACAACAACACCCAGCCAGTGTCGCTTGGAAAGTGTGGCTTGAAAACCAAGATCGACGGCAAAGGCTGAGGCACTACCCAGATTCATGCCATCGGAACCATCGCCAGTTAAGCCAGCAGATTGACCATAGTCAATGGAGAGATATTTGAGTGTATACCCCATATTCAAACTTGAAATGCGGTCTTCACGGAGATTAAAAGCATGAGACAGGCCCAGAGCCGTTTCGCCACTCAGTGTGCGGTCCTGATACGAGACGGACATGGATTCAAAGCTTAATCCAAGTTTTCCCAATCCACTGGGTAAATCCAGAGTAGTTGCCAGAATATTATGAGGCAAATAGCTCTGATTATATATGCGTTGGGTGCTGGCCAGGACAGTTCCATCTTGAATGGTCTGTATCGATGCAGGGTTCAGCAACAAGCTGTTTCCATCAGTGGAGTAAGCGATGTTGCTTCCCATGAGTGCGCCGTTAGCAGCAGTTTTGTATGGAACATCCGTTGTTACTTGAGCAACTGAAATTGCGGCGAGGAGCAGGAGCAAAGAAATCGTAAGCATGTTTGATTTTTTCATTACTTACTCCCCACGACTACGGGCGCCAAGTCTGTCAAAATCTCACCAGTGGAGCGGTTCACAGTTTCCAAATGCATGATGTAGGTTCCTGGAGCCACAACTTGATAGATCTCATTGCGACCGTTCCAGGTCTTGGTTACTTCAAGTGCCAAGCTACGATAATCCTCGAAAAGTGTGGTGACTATGTGTCCCGACATATCGAATATCCTGAGAGTTACCCTTGAGTTTGCAGGAAACTTATAGGTGAATTGTATTTTTTCAGCCAACTGAGGTACAAATGGGTAAGGTGCAACGCTTAAACTGGTTTCACCTTCACTTTCCTCACCTTCCTGATAGGGCTGAACATCACTGGCATAGGCCGCCAGGAGTTGACCATCCCCATTGTATTGACTGGCAACACCAAACACTTGAACCAGATTACCGACCTGGAGCAAGCTATCTGCAGTCAGATCATTCAGCAAGTTTGTGGTATCCCAAATTCGAATTGTGAGAAGACCATCAGCATCTTCCAAACCAACATTTGACCCACCACCGACTCCATCACTTCTGGATTGGACTGCACCCCAGACCTTGACAAATGAACCTTGAATTGCATCTGCAGCCAGCTCAGCACTTGTAATCGTGCGAATTCCAGGTACTGGTCTGTCAGTTGCCAATTCTGTCGTGCTAAAATTAATAATTTGTTTTGTTCCGTTGTACTCAGATACTTCACCAACCAGATTAATGGAATCACCCTGCATCAGGGCAGGGTTCAAGAGTCCTGTTGCAGAAAGAACAATACCATAACCGGATTCATCCTGGACATAGGCTTCGGTTCGATCCAGTCGTGTAATTCCAGAACCGATGGCCACGACAACATTCAAATTTACCGTAGTTCCACTAAAACTATTAAAATTCTCTCGAATGGTCTGTATGGTTACTGGCGGAGGTGGATCAGCAATGGTGACACCACCAATTGCGCTGGTCTCAGATAGACCACTTGTATTTAGCGCGGTGATAAAATATGCAAGCGTTCCCTCTGTATTTGTGGCTGGAATTGTGACGGAATAGCTATCACCACCTGAGGCGACCATCGTAAGGTCAGTAGGTGTCCCCATGTCAGAAGGAAAGGTGTAGGTAAGAGTCACTGTGCTAATTCCTGCTGCATCAGTTACCTCAGCTGAAATGACGATATCCTCTGTAGTTTCAGGATCTGATGGCGTCGCTGAAACATTACTTATTTGTGGCTTGACGATGGTCAAATCAACTGCAGACCAGGTGTCAGCAAGATTCTCACTGGTCTCATCATGACCGGTGATTCCGTTTCCTCCAGAGGTTGACTCAGTCCCCTCTTCAGAGTTTCTAATGAGCTTGGAGCCATCAAAGTGGGTCCCCATAAAGCTTTGATTCTCGACTGGTGTGTCTGCTGCATAACCAGCTACGAGACTTTTATCCAAAGTGTATGCTGAAGCGGTAGTACTATCCGTACCCCAGACGAGGTATTCAACATCCTCTACGATGCTTGAGACTCCATCCCAATGGAATAAAATCAGAGATTCAGCCGTATTGTCCAATTTCACATTAGGTGAGCCACCGATGGTAGATGTCCCATCAATGGCATCAAGCATATTGTCTTTCAAAGCTAGATCAGGGCTGGATCCATAGGTCGTTTCATAGTCAGAATTTCTAGCCATACTCAGAATAAGAGAACCCCCCGCTGCGATGGAAGTGTCAGGGAATCGAGCAATAAAATCAGTTGAACTAGTAGACCAATAATCAGCACCACTGGGCAAATTATAATAAAATTTTCCGTTGGCTTTATCTGTACCATCTGTCAGATAATAGTCGCTGAGATTGATCGCAGCAGCCGTGGGATTACTAATCAGTATGTATTCTCCTGCTGAAGGTTGAAGCACGACCTCATTAATCAGGAGGTGATCAACCGCAAAGACCATATAAGGCATGAGCAGAAAAAATATGCTTTGAATTGTTATTCTCTTCATTCTCTCACTTCATCGTATAATAAAACATTAAACAACACTATAGACACAAAAGGCGCCCGACAAGGACGCCCTATGCAATTCTATTTAAAACTATTTCAGCAGCATCACCTTTTGAATGGATGATTCATCAGGTGTTATGAGCTGAATAAAGTAAACACCACTGCTCAGATTGGAGGCATCCCATGACATGGAGAACTGTCCAGGTCCGCTGTTACCTTCAACTAATATTGCTATTTCGCGACCTCTCACATCCATAACCCGTAATATTACTTCAGAATAGGAGTCTAGATTCCAGCTCAATGTCGTGGAAGGGTTGAATGGGTTGGGATAAGCAGGATTCAAGGCAAACTGCGAGGGTTTTGTGTCGATTACATCAATATCACTCGTGCTCATTATATCAGCATCATAGGCAACCAGAAGTTGGAAGGTACTGTTATATTGACTCTCAACACCCAGGAATGACCATTCTGTACCAACAACAAGAGGGGTAACATCAACACCGGTTGTTTCCCAGATGCGAACAACACAGGTATCTGAGCCATCACCAATCAGAACATTTTGACCACCACCTGCTGCCCAGGTATCTACAATAGTACCCGAAATTTTCAGGAAAGTCCCTTCCCACTCTGTGAGATTAGCCTCACCAGGTGTTAAGGTTACTGGTGCAGGCAGATCATTTCCTGTAGATATAAGTTGGTATGAAAAATCTTTGACTTCTACAGTTGAGAGATAGATATCCACGACTCCCACAGCCTTGATCATATCACCACGATTCAAGTTTAGCTCATCATAATGGAAAAGATTGATTCCACGACCTGATGCGTCCTGAATATAGGCTTTGGTCAGGCCTGTCTGGAGCAAACCTGAGCCGATGGTCAGGATTCCTTCGATGGTAACCACTTCGCCTATGACCGGATCAGCCTGAATGGAGGCAATTGTGGCTATCTCTGAGGAAGCAATTGCCAACTCATATGTCCAAGAATCGAATACACTTCCATCATTTGTAGTGGCAAATATTTCATATTCCAGAAAAGTATTGGCCTCCTGAGCGGGGATAATACCCATCCAGGTATTGCCATTGTCCAACCACATTTCGCTTTCGTTTAGAAGTGTGCCATCTGTTCCATACATGATAAGGGCTGAGGAAATACTTTGAGTCTCATCCCCTGGGACAATGTCAATAGTAACAGTAATCTCGTTGGCAGAAGTAGCAAATTCCGGAGAATGGGTTTCATTTGAGAAGCTGGGCGTCACAATGTCTGAGACAAAATCTGAGAGTAGTCGAGGTAATATCTGGTACACTCCGCTAAACTCCGTGGCAATACCAATCACATCCATTGGCCATATTGGCTCAGGAGAACCATCAATTTCAGTTTCATCATCAATGCGCATGACAGCCATGTCAGTTCCATTATCAGTAATATCAAGATTGGCATTTGAGCCTGCGGCAGGCCAGGCATCACCTGTACC
>JAERTG010000113.1 GCA_016845065.1 Fidelibacterota bacterium
AATTAATCCTACAACGATAGTTATAGTATCTCAGGAGGCGACTCGCCCTCCGTTTTCTTCTTCCGGTGCGACAAATACGCCCGGTGGTTCTTCTGCTGTATCCACCTGACTGTTGATAAAGCCAGATCGATATCGTAGTACCTCAGTGGCAGAATAACTTGAAACAGGACTCTAAGCTGGGCAACAGTAATAGCTGGTGCTTTTTTTTCCCAATTTGATTTTCAGGTGCCAGAGAAAAAAATGGGAAAGCATGCTGATCAGCATGTGATGGTTCCATCCGAGGTACTTTCGAACCTCATATTGATCCATGCCCAGTTCGCTTTTTCCTTCTTCAAAACATTGTTCTATGGGCCACCTAACTCCACTGAGCCAGACAAATAGGCTTAAATCTGCACTGAGCGGCGCATTGCTGATATAAAAGGAATAAGTCGGATTCGCTCCAAGTGATCGTTTCATCGTCAGCCAGACTTCTTTAGTGGGAAGCTCGTTTTTAGACAGGACAACTCGACGTTTGGTAAACTCGTATTCTATCGGCCCTTTGGTCCCCTCGGATACCTTACGGCGATACCAGAAGTAGCTGTTTATGCCCTTTGCCAGGTCCATTAGGGAGACTGGTTTCTTTTCTCCCTGTTTTAGAGTCAGTTTTTTGCGGGTTTCTCCTCTGTACCGATACTCCTTTTCAACTGTTGCCGGCATTCTCAGCCAACATTTCGTGTCACTGGGCGTGGCCAGGAAATAGATCTTATCAACGTGCTTTTCAACGTTCTCGACGAATTCAGGGCTATTCCCATAGATACTATCCGCTACAACGTACTTCACCGGAATCTGGTTTTGTTCGATAATTTCATTTACCATGCGGGCAGCAATTTGTGGTTTGGTTTTAAACTGGAGATCTTTTGGAAACTGACACTTGTTTCTTCTCTCCTCATATTCGTCACCAAACCATGCTTCGGGAACGAACAGTTCCTTGTCCAATAGCGCATACCCCTTAGATGATGTGTATGCAGCAAAAACACCGACCTGGCAGTTGTCTACTTTACCAATGTTACCGCAATACTGTTTATAGACACCTGCTGAATCGTTACCTTTTTTCTTGAATCCGGATTCATCAAGGATAAGAACACCGCTTTCTTCTCCCATATCGTCATTTACCATACTACGATAGATATGCATCATCTTGCCCGCATCCCATGTGGCTTCGCTGATGAATCGTTGCACTGCCCTGACCTTAGCGCCTTCAACATTTAAGGCCATCGGCTCTATCGACTTTCGCTCCATCTGGCTGAACTGGCCAATGGTGTAATAGAAGAGGTTGTTTCGCGCCTCTTCTCTTGCGAAGCAGTCCCTGAATTCTGCATGAAAGCCCTGCAGCGTTTCAAGAAAGTCTTCTACGTCACTTCGATCCAGGTCGAACTTTGGGATCGAGAAGATGTCGCCACTTGTTCTGATATCCGGTAGCATTGTTCGTCCTCCTTCCTCTGTGTTGATGATTTGGAATGGTTGACGAGATTATCTACCGATAAGTGTCGTTATGTCAATGAATCATTTCATAAGTATCGTTGTAGGATTAATATGATGTTTCTGAATAAACGAATAGTTAGATTAGAAAAGAAAGTCAGGTTTCGGGTGTTGATCTCTGGTATTGTTATACTGGTTTTCTTATCAATGATCGTTTTATTAAAAGTAGAAACCATTTCCACGGCTTATATCAGCAAGGATCCGTTGGCAGAAGATTCAATCAAAGAATCAATGGAGAAAAGGCAATATTCCACTGTCCCCGAATATAGTCAGACAATGGAGAGGGTCGTGATTTCATTGTCTGAAGAGGAAAACTCGCTTGAATACCATCATGAGATTCTAACCCACTTGCCTGCTTATTCTAAAGTTGTGGTTTTACTTCCTTCAGCAAATCTAAATATTGTAAAAAGTAGGGCTGAAAAGTATCGATATTTTAAAAAACTCGAATTTGCACCGTATCAGATCAAGCAGCAAAATGGCGCAAGTTATTATCTGGTTTTTCCAGAAATCGAAAAATTGGTGGCAGTTGATTTGAGTCCGGGACAAGTGATTCAAAAGCAAGGTACGATTTGGGCGCGGGATTTATTTACTGCAGTTAGGCAGGTGAACCATAAACCACTTCTATTGCTGCCTGATATACATAAGTGGTTTATTTCTTATGGCAAAAAATCAGATAATAAAATTGCAAACGACAATGCCTATCTTAGCAATCTTGCCTCCCATAATATGGATTTAGTGCGGTCATCTTTGACCTTTCAAGGTGGAAATATTCTTGTTGATACTTTCCAGAACAAAAGGATTATGTTTGTTGGAGTAAACACTTTGCTTTCAACCAGGGCAGTTTGGAAAAGTACAATGGATGAAACTCCGTCTAACGAAAAAATTGTCAGGATGTTCAAGGACTATTTCCAGAGTGATGAAATCGTAGTGATTGGAAAAAATAGCCTGCAACCACCTTCCCTGATGTTTCACCTTGATCAGGCCATGATCATCTTGAAAGAGGGAGTCGCTGGAGTGACGAACATCGTTGGGCACGAAAAATACCCGTACATGTATTCAGATGAAGTAAAAACGGTGGAATTGTTTTTAGAACAAGTCAGATCAGCACTTTTAAAACTTGAATACAAGGTAATTAACATCGACACATCAGTAAAAAACATCACAGACCATCAACAATATGTAAACTCGATTCCCTTTCAAAATAAAAAGAACGGCAAAAAAGTGATATTGATGCCTGTATTTAAAGATTCTGATACTAAATACGACAAGATACTGGTTGAGAAAAATGCCGAAATATTTAAATCTTTGGATTTTGATGTGGTCCGTATCCCTACGAATGCTCATCAACTTAACGGGGGCATTCATTGTCTGCTGAATGTGGTCATCTGAAACAATGTTTTGTTCAGATTCATTGATTTTGATTTAATTATTGCCTCTCACAGCTGAATTCTAAACTCTGCCTGTAACCTAGATAATGACGGTAGGCACTCCTTATC
>JAERTG010000114.1 GCA_016845065.1 Fidelibacterota bacterium
GTACATGCGTGTGCGCTCTTCATTATAGCTGATGCTATCACCCAGCACTTCGGCATCCCGATATCCTTTAGAACGCAAGTACGCTTCGATAGTTCTTTCATCCCTGCGAAGATTGTCGATAGTGAAATCCAAATCCGTCCAAAATTTCCACCAGCTTTGTTCTTTCATGTGTTCCATTTGGCGTTTAAGTTTGCGTTCATTCTGCTCGGAAACTCCTTCAATAACAATATTCTCAAGCTTGACTTTCTTATTCTCTTTAATTTCGATTGTCACACCACGAGTATTCTCCTTTATTCCTTCAAACGTTGCTGGAATCACCTCTACCAAGAGGAAATCCTTTTCGTAGTAAAGTTCCTCGATCAAACATTGCATTTCGTACACGTTGTGAGGGCTGAAGGGTTGGCCTGGCTGTACATCAATGACCTCCTCAATCTCACTTGCCTTGATTCTCCTGTTTCCTTGGATCCCGATTTTAGACAGCCTAGGGTACTCCTCTACCGCGATGATGAGATACACGCCGCCGTCTAACTCCCTGTCATTGATGAGCTTAACATCTGAGAAAAGTCCAAGCGACCAGATCTGCTTGATTGCATCAGCAAACTCCTCGCTACCGTAGAAGCCACCTACTTTTAGTCCTGAAGCGGCGATTAACACTTCTGGGGTGGCGGTTTTAGTCCCGATAACGTCAATGCTGACAATCCTGATTTTTTCCTCCTGTGAAAATCCCAATGAGTAAATCATGAAGAATAGTGGTAGGGTAAGTTTTAGTAATCTGAAACCGACGGGTCCGGTTTTGTGCAAGGTGGGGCCTCCATGTCCAGACAATATCACTACTGAATGGTTTCGAATTCTCTTGTTCGCGAGGATTTGACTAGGAGCTCGGTGAAATAGTTAAGACATACCACACGAAATTAACCTTTTCTCCATTAGCAAGTCTAAATAGCCTGATCGTAGAAAAAGAACGACTTGAAAAATTCGGAGATTCAAAGTGATTATGGAAAATGAACTGAGTCTGATTGAGACGAGTATAAATAAGTTGAATGCTGCTCTAGCACTTTTACTACTCATCCCTTCGCTTCTCTTGGGACGGACAGACGTAGACATTCAAGGCTATATCCTTGACTCTAAATCGGAAGAAACCTTGCCGTATGCAAACATTGTAGTGAAAGGTATGAATCGAGGAGGAACCTCGAATTCGGATGGCTATTTTGTTATCACGGATATACCTGCAGGTTTGTGTAGTCTACAAGTCTCCTTTATTGGCTACCAGTCCTTGCACTACACCTTTCAGCTTCATCCCGTAAACAATCCAACCCTCCAGCTCAAGCTGGAACCACAGCCCCTCAGTGGTGATCAAGTGGACGTGTATGCAGAGCGATATAAAATTATGCAGGCCTCTGAACGCGTCAGTCAGGTGAGCATTGCACCACGAGATCTCCAGATTCTACCGAATTTTGGGGAGGTGGATGTCTTCCGCTCCTTGCAGTTATTACCTGGTGTAAGTGGCTTTACAGATGGAAAAGCCGGACTCTATATCCGTGGAGGAACACCTGACGAAAACATGGTCCTTTACGACGGGATGACAATCTACCATGTCGATCACTTTTTCGGGATGTTCAGTGCCTTCAATCCTGAGTCGATAAAAGATGTACAGCTCTACAAAGGAGGCTATCCCGCAAAATATGGTGGTCGTCTTTCAAGTGTTGTGGAACTTACCGGAAAAGAAGGTAGTAATGAGAAAAACTATAGTTGGGGTATCAACCTTTTGTCTGCAAACGTCATGTTCCAGACTCCATTTTGGGAGGACAAGGCCAGTTGGATATTTTCTGCGCGAAGAAGCTACAGTGATTTGATTAACACACCTTTGTACAACAGCATTTATGCATTCTCAACTGGAGAAGACACTGAAGAACAAGGCTCAACTGGAGGTCCAATGGGTCGGGGTGCCATGCAGACTAGTTTTGTGCCATCCTTTTATTATTACGATGTGAACAGCAAGCTAACACTACGACCAGGATCACAGGACAAGCTGAGTTTAAGCCTTTACACAGGGAGGGATTATCTAGACAAATCGCGGGATCTCACCATGCAGGGCGGACCATTCCAGACCAGTGGAGGAACCGAGTTTGACACCCGTGTTGATGAGAATACCACGGACTGGGGTAATGTCGGCGCGAGCTTGCGTTGGGCACATCAGTGGAACTCCAGAGGATTCTCAAGCCTGCTAGTGTCTGGATCGGAATACACGAGCAACTACAATAGGGATCTCAGTGTGGGCGATGCCAACGTTGTCGGAACCGATAGCGTGGGGAGTGCACGTGGCTTGAGCAGTTTCGCTCAGGACGAGTTCAATACGGTAAAGGACCTCACCCTGAGTTTCGAGAACCAGTACCAGATCTCACCATTACACAAGTTTGAATTTGGTTTGCACTTAGCCAATGTGGGGACAGACTATCAAGCTTCAATCCGGGACACCATCCCAATTCTAGAGGTTAGTTCGCTTTCTCAGGCATATGCTGCTTATCTACAGGATGAATGGACTGTAACCTCTGGTTTGAATCTGATTCTGGGACTGAGAAACACGTATCACCAACAGACTAGCCAGAATTATGTCGCTCCACGAGCATCCTTCAACTGGGTTCTGACGCCCAGAATATCTTTAAAGGGAGCATGGGGCAAGTATTATCAATTTATCAATTCCATCGAGAATGAGGATGTCCTTCAGGGCAGTAAGAATTTCTGGCTTTCGGCAGACGAAAATATCAAGCCCAGTTCCTCTGTCCACAATATCCTGGGAATTCAATGGGAGAACCCTGATTATTTGATAGACATTGAAGCCTATTATAAGGATAGCAAAAATTTAGTCGAGTTTTCGCGACGCTTCCAGGATGCTGCCGATTACTTGAACTATTTCTATTTCGGGGACGGTGTGGCCAAAGGGCTAGAGTTCCTGCTTCAGAAAAAACGCGGGACTTTCAGCGGTTGGCTGGGTTATACCCTGGGTTCCGTGGAATACATTTTTCCGAATCTCAATGAAGGTGAGGCCTATCCGGCTACTCATGATCGCACCCATGAGCTAAAACTGGTGAGCAGCTATGCCATGGGTCCATGGACGCTGGCTAGTACGTTCATGTATGCTACAGGCAGAGCCTATACTGCACCGGAAAGCCAATATTTCCTGGAAATGTTGGATGGCAACATCTTCAGCTACATCCACGTGGGGGACAAGAACGCTTACCGGTTGCCGGATAGTCATCAGTTGGATATCAGTTTGTCACGCTCATTTGAGACGGACTACTGGAATTGGGATGCTGGTCTCTCGATCTACAATGTGCTCAACCACTCCAACGTGATTTACAGAGACTATGACCTGGATGTGAGTCCCATTGTCATCTCGGATGTAACGTCCCTGGGTATTACACCCACTTTATTCATCAAAGCAAATATCAAGTAGGTTTATTATGAGAAGTAAATTTTTAGTGATCATTTCGACAATCTTATTCATTATCAGTTGCACAGATGAATCAACACCCCTGATCCCCGAAGAGGAACTCCTGGCTGTCTGGGCTTATGTTTATGCTGATGAGGATTTGGATGATATCAAACTGACATCCACCATATCCCTTGACTCAGATTTGGAAGAAGCACCACTGGTATCAGGTGCCTCTGTCATCGTTACTACTGATTCGGCTGCGTATATCTGCATTGAGGATACATCGAACCCTGGTAATTATTTTTACCCTGGGGAGGATTTTTCAGCCAAGGCAGGTGATCAAGTTGAATTGTCCATCAGTACGGGGAGTGGGGATGTGTACGCAACGACAATTGTTCCACCCAGACCGGATGGAGTGAGTATTAATGTTAATACTATGACTTTACCAGCATTTGGTGACCGAGCTAGTATGATGGAATGGCGAGAGAATGCTGAGGATGTTGAGGTTAGCTGGACAGCTGAAGCTGAAGCCTGGTACTATGTAGTGCTTGAATGCATTGAATCAAATCCAGTGGAAATTGATACCTGGAATATGGGTCAAAGACCTGCTCAACACAGGATTTTTCCACCTGTCCAGGATGACCATTATCGAGTTAGGTTCCCACTTTTTGAATATTTGGGTACACATCGACTCAGTGTCTATCGCGTAAACCAGGAATATGTTGACCTATATGAGTATCGTGAGCAAGATTCACGGGACTTGCAGGAACCCCTCACCAACATTGAGGGTGGTCTGGGCATCTTTTCAGCCTTTAATAGTGATTACGTGACGCTTGAGGTAAGCTACTAATGCGCATATTTCGCTCCGCTGCTTGATGGTGCAAAACAGGCGAGGGATAGGCACGAATCTGGCATTTTTAGCATCATAAAGTACCATGACTTTTAGATATTATTGCGCTTATAAACACTCGTGGAGGCGGGGAGAATCGAACTCCCGTCCGAAACGCAAAGCCGATCAGCGTCTACATGTTTATTCCGAACTTTAAATTCACCGCTACAGCCCTTCCGGACTAGGTCTTATAACGACTATTCAACTAAGTTTAAGATTCCCATCGCTGACGAATGAGTCTCCGATCCCATTTTAGCGACGCTCCAGACCCTGCCAATGGGCAAGAGCAGAGAAGGAACGAGCTGCTATTTAATTAAGCAGCTAGTGCGTAGTTAGATTCGCCATTTATAATAGGCGTCCAATTTTTTAAAGTGATGTTGGGAAAACACTACATGCAGCCAATGGTCTTCGTCATCCCGTCGAAACCAGGTCGCCCCCATTTTCAATTAGCGAATTCAATAAACAACAGAATTTGTCATAATACCAGTAAAATGTATCAATTATGCTCATGAGTATCGAATACATGGTAAAAGGTTTCAAGCAAATTAATTCGTTATAATCCTTTGGGTGCATGGCGCTCTGATTCCTTCTATCTTATTCCCTGATAATCCCCAGGGGTTGGGGACGTGACAAGCCGCCTGTCATGATCAGTTCAAACTATGGTTTTATAAATGGAGTATACCATGCAAACGCTAAATCGAACCGGCAGTTTATTATTATTGCTACTTATCTCAACACAGGCACTTGTTGCAGCACCCAAAGATCGCTCTACCATTGATGCCAAACACCAGTGGGCTCTCACAGATATCTATGAAGATTGGGACGCCTGGGAAGCGGATCTCCAAAAGCTGGAATCCCTCATGGATGGTTACGCGGAGCTGCAAGGCACATTGGGAGACGGACCCCAGAATTTACTCAAGGCTTACACCATGCGGGAAGAGCTCGGTCTAATCGCAGATCGCGTTCAAACATATGCTGGGTTGGTTCGGGCACTTGATAATCGAGACAATGAGGTCTATGCGAAACTGAAGCAGGTTGGTATACTGTTTTCAAGATTTGGAACGGCAACCTCCTGGTTCGCTCCAGAAATGGTCAGTATCGAATGGTCAAATGTAGAAACCTGGTTGGTTGAAACTCCTGGTCTGGATAACTATCGCTTCGCCATCGAGGATCTCTACCGCCAACAGGAACATGTCCTGGACGAAAAAAGTGAGCGCCTACTCTCCTATTTTGGTCCCTTAAGCGGTACACCCGGAACCGTCTACAACCAACTTTCGACAGCTGATATAAAATTTGGTACTATCACTTTATCCACCGGTGAAGAAGTGCAGATATCTGAAGGTGAAGCAGGTCGCATATTCTCAACATCCCGGAGTCACGAAGACCGTAAAGCTGCTTTCCTGGAGCGTAACGGTACTTACAACGATAATATCAATACTTACGCTGCATCCTATGATGGGATATGTCAGCGGGATTGGGCCTATGCTCAGGCTCGCAATTATGGGTCTACTCTGGAACGAACTCTAGGAAACAACAATATTCCAGTAGAGGTTTATTTGAATCTATTGGAACAAGGTCGTGCTGGCGTAGAACCCCTGCAACGCTATCACAAATTACGCAGGGCAGCCTTAAAGCTTGATGAATATGATGGCTACGATTCATCTATTCCCGTCATCGATTTTGATAAAGATTATGACTATGACGGCGTGGCCAAAATGGTTCAGAAATCCGTGAAACCACTAGGTAAGAGTTATACTAAAAAGCAGGTCGAAGCTTTTTCACCAGGTTGGGTAGATGTGTACGAAACTCCTGGTAAGACCACTGGAGCATTCTCTGCAGGACTTTATGGTGTACACCCCTTTATGCTACTGAATTACACGAATACCCTATCTGATGTTTTCACCCTGGCCCATGAAATGGGACATACTGTCCATACCATGTTCGCCAATGAAACTCAAACCTTCTCCAATTCTGGCTATACACTTTTTGTTGCCGAAGTCGCCTCCACCATGGCTGAAGCCCACCTATTAGAGTATATGCTTGATAATAGTAAGGATCCGAAGGAACGGCTTGTACTCCTTAGTCATGCCATCGATAACATTGCAGGCACTTTTTATACTCAGGTCATGTTTGCTGATTATGAATATCAGGTTCACAAGCTTGTTGAAGACGGGAAACCGATTACTGCGGATGTCCTCAACGATGTGTACCACGAAGTCCTGGTAGCCTATTATGGAGACTCTATGGAAAATCATGAGCTCTATGATGTTACCTGGGCACGCATCCCTCATTTTTCTTCTGTTCCATACTATGTGTATCAGTATGCTACCAGCTATGCTGCGTCCGCTTCCCTGTTCAAGCAAATGAATGAAGGGCCCAGAAAATCGAAGAAGCAAGCAAGAACAAATTACATCAATTTATTGAAATCAGGTGGAAGCGATTACCCCGTTGAACAGCTGAAAAAGGCCGGTGTGGATATGACTGAACCTGAAGCTGTTCAGGCAGTCATCGCCAGTATGGATGATCTAGTGAGTCGCTATGAGAAAGAACTTCAAAAATTGGATCTTATTGACTGACCCATGCAGATCATTCAGTCGATGTAATACAATCTCTACGCCTTGAATAGTTTAGAAGGCTATTCGCATTCTCTACTGAGTAGTCTTCTAAACTATTTCTTCCCCCAAACAGACCAATAGGGGTCCCTATAACCACTAAAAACAATTATTGTTGACATCATCAGGGGTTATGTCGTATATATGTGACATAATTTCAAAACCCATATATAAAAATATTCGCTGTAAATAATTATATATTATGGGGATAACTCATATCGGAAATTTAGGCGTGTTTTTTGCGAATTGGGTAGTATCTAGTTTTCTCGGAGAGGAGAGGATTGCTAAGTAATCGTAACAGAGGAAGAGACGGCTTCTCGCTGGTTGAGCTTATGATCGTCATTGTGATCATAGCCGTGTTGGCTGGTGCTGCAGTTCCTATCTATCAACACAATCTTGAAGTGGCTAAGCGGGCTGAGGCTGTCGCTGGAATTGGTACGGTTCGTAAACAGCTTCGAATGTATTATGGCACTACGGGTACTTATCCCATAAGCGATAAATATAGAAAAGTGATAGGTCAGGACTGGAATGATATCAATTCTGGTGAATTGACTGGCAAGTATTTTAAAGATAACAATTACAGATATCGCAGTTACGATGGAATTGAATGGCGAATTAAATGCAACAAAAATAGAGTTTTATCTAAATCACTCTGGTTAAATCAAGATGGATATTGGAAGTTTGATGATGAAGAGCCAGATGTGGAAGATTAGGATGAGAGACAAGATCTAGTAAAACGCTGATAGCGATATATTCAATTCCCCATCCTCTTTTCCATAATTGTATTTGTATCCAAGTACTTCATCATGACCCTCATCGTATTTTCCATTTCCTTCACGATCATGATAAATAAAAGCAGTATAATGATCTGAATTGCTGGTGGCAATTGTGAAACAGTAACACTGGTTGACTCCAGGGAGCACTTCTACCGTAGCCAATATGTCAGAATCAAAACCCGATTCTGAATCCCACTGCCCAAGCATAATACTCAGGTAGACTGAATCTGATTTGCTCACGTGGGGATCATCATTCCAGAGCACTCCAACCTTAATAGCTAGATGGGTTTCACATGAACATAGAATCAGCAACAAGATGGTAAAGGGGAGCAGGAATTTTCTGTAAATTTTGAATTTCACAATAATTCCTACCTTAGAAATGGAATATCCCCCAGAAGCCAGGTAATCGACTGCGCTTCATTCATGATCTTAAAATAAAAAACCCTGCCGAAAGTGGCAGGGTTTTATTTAAATGAGTGTTAATGCTTAATTAATAAAAAATTGTACTGCATCCTGAGCAAAGGCGGATAAAGGATCGCCCAGCATCCAGGCAAACAGCAACGGTAACGCTAATATGCTAAGAAGTGCAGTAATGTTATGCGGTGCATGATGAACAGAGTCTGGCAATTCGATTTTTCCAAAGTACATCGCCTTCACAACACGCATATAATAGTACAGTGAAATCACGCCATTAATCAACCCAATCATGGCCAGCCAGAAGTACATATCTCCGTATTCAATCAAAGCACGAAAAATGTAGAATTTAGCGACAAAACCACCAGTTGGTGGCAAACCAGTCAGTGAGAACATAAAAATAGCCATGATCACACCAAGAACTGGAGCTTTATATCCGAGAGCCTTGTAGTCTTCGATCTCTTCTGTATCGAATTCATTTTTAATATGGATGGCGACAAAGAAAGCACCCAGATTCATCAACATATAGACTGCCGCGTAGTATAAGACGGCGGCAATACCGGTCTGATCAGCGACCACCACGCCCAACAGCATATAACCTGCATGGGCAATACTTGAATATGCCAGCATGCGCTTAATGTTTGACTGCTGCAGGGCAATTACATTTCCTACAGTCATAGAGAGAATCGCCAAAACACCCATGACTGCCTGCCAATCCATGTTACTCAGAGCGGCCCAGGCTTCCATATTAGGATTGCCTGCACTTGAAAGTGCTACGTTAAAGAATCGGATGATAATGGCGAAACCAGCAGCTTTGGGAGCAACTGAGAGAAAGGCTGTAATAGGAGCAGGGGCTCCTTCATACACATCTGGTGTCCAAAAGTGGAATGGCACAGCAGCAATCTTGTAGCCAAAACCTACCAGGATCATCACCAGGATGACCATCATGAGAGCCGGTGATACAGTTCCTGCTGAGAGTGCAGCCTGGATTTCAAATATATCAGCGCTTCCAGTGAGACCATATAACAAAGAGAATCCATAAAGTAGGATTCCAGAACTAAAGGCACCAAATACAACATATTTGATGGAAGCCTCGTTTGAACGCATCTGCTCCTTCAGATATCCTGAAAGGAGATAACTCATAATACTGACCATCTCCAGAGAAATGTATATACTAAGTAAGTGGGTCGCCGAGACCAGGAAGTACATACCCAAAACCAGAGTGAGTAAAAGGGTATAGTATTCCCCTACCCTCCGATTCTTTAGCTCATTGGAGTTAAAGGACATCCACATCACCAGAATGGTCCCCACGGTCACCAATATCTTGAGGAAATTTCCAAAGGGGTCCACAGCCAGCATATTTGTAAATATTCCCACCGGAGTTGACACATCCTGACCGAGAAGGGCAATGGTAACCAGTATCAATCCACCCAGGGCAACAAAACCAGATCGAATAGAACTATCTGCTTTTTGGAACAGGTCGAACAATATGACGAGGAGCAATATCCCAGTGAGTATCATCTCAGGAATGAAATAGGAAAGATCCGTCATGATTTGATTAAGATTCATAAGAATATCCTATTTGATTACAGACCAGCTACCATTCCAGCAGTTTTGACAGCTTCAACTAGGTGATTCAAGGTGCTGCTCATCAAATTCAACATGGGTGTGGGATAGACACCGAGGAAGAAAGTGAGTATCGCCAGCGGGATGAGAGCAAACAATTCACGATTATTGATCTCTTCCAAATTCTCGTATTTGCTATTGAGTTCACCCATGAATATCCTCTGATAGGCCCATAGGAAGTATCCTGCGTTCAACACGATACCGATGGTTGCAAAAATAGTGATCCAGGTAAAGACTGGGAATGCACCAATAAAACAGAGTGCTTCTGAAATAAATCCAGAGAAACCAGGCAATCCAAGACCGGCAAAGAAGGCCATGGCTGTCACACCAGCGTAGATTGGGACAACCTTGGCAATGCCACCAAAACCTTCAATATCACGATGATGCGCCCTATCGTAGACCACACCAACCAACATAAAGAGCATGGCTGAGATCGTCCCGTGATTAAACATCTGGAATACCGCACCATTCATACCTGCTGGTGTAAGGGCGGCCATACCCAACAATACAAATCCCATATGAGAAACTGAGGAATAGGCCACCATCTTCTTCAGGTCCCTCTGAGCCAATGCCGCCATAGCGCCGTAAATGACGTTTATAAGGCCGAGTATGGCCAGCGGCAGGGCGAACCATAGGGTCGCATCTTTAAGAACAGGAAAGCTAATTCTCAGGAATCCATAGGTTCCCATTTTCAGCAGGACACCGGCAAGAATAACTGAGATAGCCGTTGGTGCTTCTACGTGGGCCAGAGGTAACCAGGTATGGAAAGGAAAAATGGGCACTTTGATGGCAAAACCAATAAAGAGCAGGATAAATATCACCTTCCCGGCATTCATCCCCAACAGAATCGCATTACCAAACTGTGAAGAGTGTTCGGCTAGAATCAACATGTTAAATGTATGGGGCTCTGAAATGAAGTAGAGAGCCAACATACCCAGCAAGAGTAGTACTGATCCGAATAGTGTGTATAAGAAAAATTTGATGGCAGCGTATTCACGTTGTGGTCCACCCCAGATACCAATGAGGAAATACATTGGTAGCAGCATGACTTCCCAGAAAATGTAGAACAGGAAGAAATCCAGGGATGAGAAAACACCCATCATTCCTGCATCCAGCAACAGGAAGAGAGCGAAATAACCCTTTTGGGCTTTTTCAATGTTCCACGATGTGAAAACAGCGAGGAAACTTAAAAGAGCTGTTAATAGAATCATGGGAGCGCTTAGACCATCAATTCCCATAAAATATTCAATGTTAAAGGACGGAATCCAGGCATAATGCTCCTGGAGCTGTACTTCAGAACTTGAGAAATCGAAGATATAAAGAATCCAGATTGCCAGAATAAGCTGGATTCCAGTAATTGCTGCTGAACCCCAGCGGATAATGTCCAACTTTTCCTTGGGGATCAGGGCAATAATCACCGCTCCAAATACTGGCAGGAAGGTTACAATGCTTAGTAAATGATTTTCCATGGTGTTAATCGACTCCTTCGGTCCTAGAATACATTGACGACATACAGCAGTGCTGCGCCGATCAATACAAATATGAGATAATTTTGAATTTTACCGGTTTGAATGAACTTTAAAGTCCAACCCAACCATTGAAAGATGATGCCAGCGAAATTTACGGCACCATCGACAATGAGATCATCAGCCATTCCCACTCCCTTGGAAGTACGTTTGGTATTGCGACCCCATCCATTGATGAGATAGTGATCATAAAAATCCAGATCAAAACGACCAACTGCATTACAACCCTTGAGGAAGGGTCGAATAATGCCATTGATATAGAATTCATCCATATACCACTTATTATATGATCCCCGATAAAGAGCTCCCAGTTTGGCAGCAAGATTCTCAGCAGAAATTTTATTTAGCAGATAAACCAGTACAGAAAGTAGAATACCAAAACCGGCAACCAGGAGTGATGTTACCATTGCTGGAACATGAGCTTCATGCATACCATGTTCAAAATGCTCCAGGTCAAAAGCAGGTCCAGTGGTTACTGCACTCTCTGGAGATTGAACAACTGATGTAAACCAACCGTGGTCTGAGATTGGATTCACAGAGGGCAGCGTAAATACGAAGAACAACGACAGAATTGCCAGGGCAATCAACGGAATCGTCATAACCTTTGGAGATTCCTTGATATGATTAAAAATTTGAGGTTGCCTGGCTTCCCCATAGAAGGTCATGAAGATTAATCTGAACATGTAGAATGCGGTAATGGCTGCAGCTCCAAACCCAAATACAGGTAGGATCCAGGCAAGATGAAAATGGGCCAACCAGCCATCATGAACAGTAGCTGCATATGTCCAGGTTCCTGCAAGGATGGCATCCTTACTCAAAAAACCTGAAAACAGTGGAATTCCAGAAATAGCAGCTGTTGTAACCATAAAAACACCGAAGGTGATGGGCATCTTGGTTTTCAGACCACCCATGTTGCGCATATCCTGAGGATCCGTTTCATGATCATTGAGATGATGTAGACTGTGGTGCATGGCGTGGATCACAGACCCTGAAGCCAAAAAGAGAGCACCCTTAAACATAGCATGTGTCACAAGATGGAAGAAACCGGCGACATAAGCTCCAGTTCCCAGAGCCATGATCATATAACCCAGCTGACTCACAGTGGAGTATGCCAACACCTTCTTGATATCATTTTGGGTAATAGCAATGGTGGCTGCATAAAGTGCGGTAAGACCACCAATAAAAGCAATGGTTGCCATGGCATCAGCAGTGAGAAATGGAAATATACGAACGACCAGATACACACCAGCTGCAACCATGGTAGCAGCATGAATCAATGCTGAAACAGGTGTGGGACCTTCCATGGCATCTGGTAGCCAGACGTGAAGGGGAAATTGAGCAGATTTACCGACTGCACCCATAAAGACCAGGACACCGGCAAAAGTGAGCAATTTGTGCGCATCAATACCACCAAATAACATGCCGGCATTGGCCGCCCACATTCCATCCTGAATTCTATCGCCAATTAGCTGAAAATTAAATGTACCCAACACAGTGGCAATGATCAGCATTCCTGTGAACATACCGATATCACCAATCCGGTTTGTGATAAAGGCCTTCTTACTGGCGTTGGCTGCCGAATCTTTCTCCCACCAATGGCCAATCAGCAAGTAGGATGAAAGTCCTACCAATTCCCAGAAGATATAAATCATGAAAAGGCTATTGGCGAGGACGATTCCATTCATCGAGAAGGTAAAAATCCCCAGAAAACCAAAATACCTGGAGTAACGTACATCACCAGCCATGTATGCTGTGGAGTAGAGGTGGACCAGTGATGAGATGAGTGCCACGACTACAAGCATGATCACGGTAACATTATCTATGTAGACCCCGAGATCTATTTTAAATAGTCCCAGATCCAGCCAACTCTGGTGCAATTCCAGACTAAAATTCGGGTCGCCCCTGGAGAGCATCATACCAAGCATGACCAAGGATAGTATCAACGTTACAAATTGAATTCCGACAGAAACCCACTCCCCTTTCCTTTCTTCGAAACGTCTGAAAGAGAAAATCTGAAAGACAAATGAGAATAGCGGGAGGAACAGGATGAAGAGTGCTAATTTAATCATATCAGCTGCACCTACTGTTTAAGTGCGTTGGCTTCATCAACATTGATGTGCCCGCGATCGTTATAGAGATTTAAAACTATGGCCAGGGCAACTGCAGCTTCAGCAGCGGCTAGCATGATAATAAAAACGGACATGAGATGTCCATCAAGATTGTGGGTCACAAATTTAGAAAAAGCGACAAAATTTATGTTTGCAGCATTCAAAATGAGCTCCACACCCATGAGGATAGCCACCGCATTGCGGCGAGTAACAACGGTATACAAACCTAGACTAAATAGGATGGCACTTAATACGAGATAGGAGGATAAATGATCCATTATAACTCCTTTCTCGCCAGTGTGGCTGCGCCAATAAGCGCTCCAAGTAACAATACGGAGGCAATCTCAAATAAAATGAGATAGTCAGTAAACAGCAGATTACCGATGCCTGTGACAGTGTCCGTAAACTCCAGAGGCATGGTTGAACCAACCCAGTCATGAGGCAGAACAGCTGTCAGAATGATTGCGATAACACCCAGGACGACGGCCAGACCCAGTCCCCTCTGTACAGAGCTTTGGGATATCTGAGCAGTAGAAATTTTATTGGTAAGCATGATTCCAAATACCAGCAGAACCAGAATACCTCCCACATATACCACAATCTGGGTAACTGCCAAAAAATCAGCATTTAGAAAAATGTAAATTCCGGCGACACCTAAAAAGGTTCCCATGAGGGCAAACACCGAGTGAATCAGGTTATTTCCGAAAGCTACAAGTGCTGCTGATGCGACGATCAGAGCCCAGATAACCCAGAAAATGAAATCAGCCATTCTCAGTCTCCCCTCTCTCCTCTGTTGAAGAATCTTCGGGTTCAATTGATGTTTCTGCTTCCTCATTAACTTCTGAAGAAGCAGGCTGCTCCTCTGGAATGACTGGCGAAGTAATATTTTCCAGGGGAACCTCAATCCTTTCCACTGCTTCAGGCTCAGGTGTGCTCTCAGGAGTTGAAATGTTTATTAGAGCCGGATCTGAAGGCATAACAGGTGTTTCCGTAATACGTGGTGCAGGGTCTGCCCCATTTTCACTCTGAGCTGCCGTGGTATCTTGAGCCCTTGCTGCTTCCTGGGCTTCCTGCTCTGCTTTAGCAGCGGCTGCTTTTGCCGCAGCGGCCTTTTTAGCTTCCATAGCGGCAGCCTTTGCAGCAGCGACCTTTTCAGCTTCGGCTTTACGCTGGGCACGCTCAATGGGAGTTACCTTCGAGAATTGATAGATCAAGTGATCACGATCTCTCCAGCGTTCTTCTGGTGTCACCTCAAGTTTGACATTGTCATTGCTGATGAACTGATAATCTGGGGTCATATGAATACAATCTTCTGGACATGGGTGTGTACAGAGATCACAAAACATACACTCACTCATATCGATGGTAAAACTGGTGACTCTCAACTTGATCTTGGTGTCATTTTTTGTGGTACCAATATCTTCATCAGGACCAGCTTTAAATGTTTCTATATCGATACAATCCACCGGGCAAGCACGTTCACAAGCCTTGCATCCAATGCAGTCTTCAAAATCCACGACCAACTTAGAGCGAATGGTGTTATAACTCTCAATTTCACCGACACCAATATTCCTGGTGGGTATTGGCCAAACCTCGTCAGGGTATTGCAGGGTGACATGTTCACGGGGTCTAACAAAATACCCCATGGTCACTTTCATCCCGTCAACCAGGGTCGTGATGGCATTGCTAATATTACTGAAATAGCTCATGTATCTATCCTAGAATTGGATTTCACCGGTGAGCCACATCCAAACGGCCACACCCATGAGATTTATTAGTGATAAGGGAAGGATTACTTTCCAACTCACATACATGAGCTGATCAACGCGTAATCGGGGAAATGTCCAGCGGAACCACATCAACATGAAGATGATGCTGCCAGCCTTTATCAGCATCCAAAAGATGCCAGGAGATGCCATCCAGATTGCAAATCCGGGGAATAGCCATACAGCCATAGTCAGGATAAGGCTTAAACCCAGGGGGTAAACGGACAGCCGGCCTGTTTTAGCTCGAACAAAAAGTGTCCACATGATGGCTACAAGCGTGATAACTGAAAAGCCAATCTGAGCACCTTCATAATCGGCGAACGGACTCTGCCATCCACCGAGAAAGACGATGGAGACTAATAATGCAACCAGCGTGGCATTGGCATATTCAGATAAAAAGAAAAGCGCCCACCTGAGTCCTGAGAACTCCGTCATAAAACCAGCAACCAATTCTGATTCTGATTCAGGGATATCGAATGGGGTTCTGTTGATCTCAGCAGTTGCTCCAATGAGATAGACGAAGGCTGCAATAAAAAGAAATGGACTGTGGAATATGAACCAGTTTGGTAGTGGGATGGGTATCCAGTGAAACAGATTCCCAGTTCCAGCCTGTTCTTGAATAATGGCCTGAAGATTCAAGCTACCAACTACAGCCACCACAGCTATCAAGGTGATTCCAACCGGTATTTCATAAGAAATCATTTGAGCTGCTGAACGCATGGCTCCATAAAGTGACCACTTATTATTTGATGCCCAGCCTGCCATGACAATACCCAGAACCACAATAGATGAAATAGATACGATATAGAAAAGACCAACATTCATATCGGCTGCAAGGAGAGTATCAGAAAATGGTATGGCAGCAAATGTGGCTACTGAGGCGATGAGGATAACCCACGGCCCGACAACGAAGAGGACCTTATCTGCCAATAGAGGTATGATGTCTTCTTTTTGTAAAAGTTTCAGAGCGTCAGCGACTGTTTGCAGCGTTCCAAACTTACCTACTCGCATGGGTCCTAATCGAACCTGCATGAAGGCAGATACTTTGCGCTCGATGTAAACCAGCACAATGGCGTTGACAGCCACAAAGGCAAATATGAGAGCAGCAACAATAAACAGCGACAATCCCCAGGCTACGGAAAAACCAATACCTGAGAGGACGTCAAACGAGAGGATCCAGTTAGCAAGTAATTGTATCATTTAGCGATCAATCTCCCCTAGTACAATGTCCAGACTTCCGAGAATCGCTATGACATCGGAGATCATCCAGCCCTGGCCAATTTCGTTAATAACACTGAGGTTTGAGAAGGCCGGGGAACGCATCTTAAGACGCACTGGCACATTCTTACCATTGCTTACTATATAATAACCCAATTCACCACGTGGATTCTCACTACGGAAATAGATTTCACCCTTCGGTGGACGAATTCTGCGTGGAATTGCAGATTTAACATCACCTTCTACAGGAAGTTGATCCAATGCCTGACGAATGATTTTGGCACTCTCACCCATTTCTAGGACGCGAACAAAATACCTATCCCAACTGTCACCGACGGTACCTTGGAGTCCCTGACCAAGTGGGATGTCAAAATCAAATCTATCATAAATTGAATAGGGTTCAGTGCGACGGATGTCAATATTTACACCTGACGCTCTAAGACTTGGACCTGTTACCCCATAATTGATGGCAACTTCTGGCGTCATGACACCAATATCAGCGGCTCTTTCAATAAAAATTTTATTTCCCGTAAGGATTTGGTTGTATTCGGCAACACGCTCATCGAAGGCATCCAGAAATTCATAGGTCTTTTCAACAAATCCTGGTGGTACGTCGTGGGCCAGACCCCCAATCCAAATGTAGTTATACAGCAAACGGGCGCCTGAAGCCATTTCAAAAAGATCGAGAATCAGTTCACGTTCCCTGAAACAATAGATAAAAGGAGTGATAGCTCCTACATCCAACCCGAAGGTTCCCACTGCCACGAGGTGACTGGCAATTCTTTGGAGTTCTGCAAAGATAACACGGAGGTATTCAACGCGCTCTGGGAGCTCAATTCCCATCATCTTTTCCACAGCCATGGCGTATCCATGTTCGCTACCCATGGCAGCGAGATAATCACAGCGACCTGTAAAGGGTGTGACCATCTGGTACTCAAGATTTTCAGCATGTTTTTCGAAAGAACGATGGAGATATCCAATAACTGGTTCAATATGAGAAACAATCTCGCCATCCGTACGTAATTTCAGTCTTAACACCCCGTGAGTACTGGGGTGCTGTGGTCCCATGTTCAGAACCATTTCTTCAGCATGGAGGCGGGCCATTATTTCACCTTCTCAATGCGCATTCCGCGGTAAAACTCCGCTGGCACATAATCTTTTCTCAGAGGATAGCCTTCCCAATCGTCTTCCATAAGAATACGCTTCAGGTCAGGATGACCCTCAAAAATGATCCCATATAAATCAAACGCTTCTCGTTCATGCCAATCTGCGGTTCTATGGATATTGGCAATGCTGGCAGTTTTTGGCTCATCTCTTGAAGTGAATACTTTTAGAGTGATGTAATGTTTAAGCTCTGTCGAAAATAGGTGATAGATCACGCTAAAATCAGATTCTACATCAGCATCATGTCCAGCCAGATTCATGAGTGAATCAAACTGAAATTTCTCATCATCCTTGAGGTAAAGGACGATCTTCGCGATAGCACCAGCTTCCACAACGATTGTGGGATTGAGTGTCCCTTCTTCCATAAACTCGAAAATTTTATCACCGAATTTGCTGGAGAGGTTTGCGTAGATTTCTTGCTCAGTCACGTCAGTTTTCCTTCTTTGCCAGAACTGGCTCTTCACGCATTTTCTTCTGCAAATGCATGAGTCCTTCCAGAAGTGCCTCAGGACGAGGAGGACAGCCTGGAATGTATATATCAACAGGAATGATTTGGTCTACACCTTTGAGAACATGGTATCCATGTTGCCAATAAGGACCGCCAGAATTGGCACAAGAGCCCATGGAGATGACGTATTTTGGTTCTGCCATCTGCTCATAAAGACGTTTGACTCGTGTAGCCATTTTAAGAGTTACTGTTCCAGCGACAATCATGACATCAGCCTGCCGTGGCGATGATCGAGGCATAGCGCCAAAACGTTCCAGATCATGACGGGCAGCAGCTGCAGACATCATTTCGATGGCACAACAGGCCAATCCAAACTGGAAATACCACTCCGAACCGGATCGTGACCAGTTCAGAAGTTTATCAAGAGAAGTAATGAGAATATTCTCATTAAATTTATGGTTTAACGCACCCATTTATTTGGTCTCCGCTTCGTGAAGCCTGGACGCAGAGTAGCGACCGGTGCCATATTTCAGTTTCATTTTTACCCATTCCAGATCACCCTTGACCCAGACATAAGCCAAACCAACCAGGAGCACCAACATAAAGACAAAGACCTCTACAAAAGTAAGGAAGCCCATGTCTTTGAAGACAACTGCCCAGGGGAAAAGAAAGACAACTTCAACATCAAAAATGATAAAAATGAGGGCAATAACATAGAAGCGTATGTTGAACTGAAGCCAACCCTCTCCTTCTGGTTCCTCACCACATTCGTATGTATCCATTTTTAAATTGGTTTTATTTTTAGGGGATATCAGCTTTTGAATGATGAAGCCGCAATACATGAGCCCAAAGGCTACGGCACCAAAGGCTAAGGCGATTCCGTAATGTTCCTGCATGATCTGTAAAGTGCCCTTTCTTTCAACATTGGTGCGCCAATATAGACGGTACCCCAAGTCTCTTCAAGAACCGATTCCTGTACTTTGCCAGGTAACTGTTCCCATCATTTTCCTAGAGCCAGCTGAGGCAATCTCCATGCCACATCTATTGATTAAAGCATTAAATGAATAGCTAAAATATAGTGACTCAAGCTCCCTGCTTCGAAAGCTTTTCCTGTTCCTGTGCATCTACAACGGCTATGGCTGTCATATTTGCTACATCCTGAACACTGGTAGAACCAATTTGGAGAATGTGAACCGGTTTTTCCATTCCCACAAGGATGGGTCCAATTGCCTCTGCCCCACTCAAACGGTGAACAAGTTTATAGCTGATATTGCTGGATTGAAGATCCGGAAAAATCAGAACATTGGCCGACCCTTGTAGCTTACTAAAGGGGTAATGCTCTTTTTGAATGTTAGGCATGATAGCCAGATCCGCATTCATTTCTCCATCAATCATTAGGTCAGGATCCTTTTCCCGGACCAACTGCACTGCCTCACTCATCTTCCTGGCATGTGGATGTTTTGATGATCCATAATTTGAGAAACTCAGCATGGCCACGCGCGGAGTCATTCGCCAGCGTCTGGCTTCTTCTGCGGCCATGAGGGCAATTTCGGAAAGAACCTCTGCGTTGGGATCAATATTGATTGATACATCAGCGAAAATTTTCATACCCTCTTTAAAGATGAGCAGAAACAAGCCAGCGACATGCTTCATATCTTTTCGGGGCTTGATGATCTGCAATACAGGCCTGAGGGCATCTGGATACTGTTGTGTAATTCCAGAAATCATGGCATCTGCCTCACCCATATGCAGCATCATAGCCGCAAAAGAGTAGCGTCTATCCATAAACCGCTTGGCCCCACTCAGGGTAACCCCTTTACGTTGTCTCATCTTATAGAATTCGTCAATAAATTCCTGACGACGCTCACATTTCTGAGGATCTACCAGCTCGACACCCTCAAGCGAAATGTTTAAATCCCTGGCAATAGTCCGAATTTTCTTTTTGCGTCCAACTAAAATCGGCTTGGCTATCCCTTCCTGAAGTATGAGGTGACTCGCACGGATGATTCGGGGGTTCTCTCCTTCAGGATAAATGACTCGCTTGGGGGCCATCTTGGCTCTATTGTAAAGGGAGCGCATGAACTCCCGACCTTTCCCAAGGCGGGCTTCCAGCTCCTCTCTATATTCATCTAGATCAATGGTACGCTGGGCTACACCAGTCTTCATTGCAGCCTCAGCCACTGCAACAGATTCCCATAGTAGAACCCTGGGATCAAATGGTTTGGGTATGAGGTAGTCACGACCAAACTCGATATGATCCAGCCCATAAATCTGTATCACTTCATCCGGTGTATCTTCCTTTGCCAGAGCTGCCAGGGCCAGCGTAGCGGCAACCTTCATTTCTTCATTGATTGTGGTTGCTTGAACATCGAGAGCACCTCTAAAGATGAAGGGAAATCCCAACACATTATTTACCTGGTTGGGAAAGTCTGATCGACCTGTCCCCATGATTGCATCGGGACGAGCAGCCATGGCTTCCGGGTAAGAAATTTCTGGATCAGGATTGGCCATGGCAAAAATAATTGGATCTGGAGCCATGGTCATCAGGTCATCCCCATTAATAATATCTTTCTTCGAGAGGCCTATGAATACATCTGCTCCAGCGAGTGCTTCCTGAAGTGTTCTATGCCTGGTTTCATTGGCAAAGGGAAGTTTGTATTCATTCATTCCGTCAGTACGTCCCTTGTAAATGACACCACGTGAATCACACATGATCAGATTCTCGCGCTTGGCACCCATCCTGATATAATGTTCACTGCATGACAAGGCGGATGCCCCAGCACCCGACACAACAATCCTGATGTCTTCCATCTTCTTGCCAGCCACTTCAACCGCATTGAGTAAAGCGGCTGCAGATATAATGGCAGTACCATGTTGATCATCATGAAAAACAGGGATATTCATTTCTTCCCGTAACTTTTGCTCGATGTAAAAGCATTCCGGGGACTTAATATCCTCCAGATTAATGCCACCAAATGTGGGTTCCAGCAATTTGACAGCATCGATAAATTTGTCGGCATCTTCCGTATCGACTTCTAGATCAAAAACATCAATATCTGCAAATCGCTTAAACAGGACACCCTTCCCTTCCATAACAGGTTTCCCTGCAAGAGCCCCAATATTTCCTAAACCTAGTACCGCGGTACCATTGGATATAACAGCGACCAGATTGCCCTTGGCAGTGTATTCGTTTGCCAGGGCAGGATTGTCAGCAATCTCTAAACACGGGTAGGCAACACCTGGTGAATAGGCAAGACTTAAGTCCCTTTGTGTGACAAAGGGTTTTGTTGCCGTTACTTCAATCTTACCCTTGCGGATTCCCATGCTGTGATAGGCAAGGGCATCTTTCTTTGTAATCATATAAACCTATCCAAAATCAAGATGACATCTCCAAAGAAGATGTCATCAGATTAAAACACTTATGTTAATTAATTGGTATTATTGGGGCTATTCCCAAAAGCCTTTTAGAGCAGCCAGACCTTCCTGGATCTGATCCACATTAATACCGCTATAAGCAAAACGAATAAAGACCTTGTCTTCCCCAGGGAGAGGTCGCCCAAAATGTTCACGAGAGCAAAAGGATACGCCGGTCTCATACAATGCATCCAGACGGAATTTGGTAGAATCTGTATACCCCTTACGCCTGAAAATATCGGTCACATCTGGAAAGAGATAGAATGTAGTTTCTGGTTTTGAAACTTTCACACCATCAATAGCCAGAAGTGCATCCACCAATGCATCCCGCCTGAGTTTCAGCTGGTCGAGGATTTCAATTTGTGGTTCTGCAGGTCCTTGCAGGCAGGCAAGACCGGCCATCTGGACAAAATGATTGGAGCAGGATTCCTGATTGGTATTGAATTTTGAAATGGCTTCTATCACTTCTGGTGGTCCCGCAGCACATCCCAAACGCCACCCTGTCATGGCAAACTTCTTGGAAAATGTGTAAAGAATAACTGTTCGTTCAGCCATATCAGGCAGGGAAGCAATACTCTTGCTGCGACCAGAATAGCGAACTTCAAAATAGGCTTCATCTGATAGCACCCACAAATCATGTTTGATCGCCAGATCTGCAATCCACTTCATTTCAGCTTCAGTAGACTCAGCACCAATGGGGTTCTGATAATTATTATATACAATAACCGTTGTCTTGTCGGTGATCTGGTTCTCAATTTCCTCTTTATTGATTGCGAACCCTGTTTCTGTCGTCACATAGCCGTATGGAAGCGCTTTACCCCCGAGATATTCTATCTGAGATTCATAAATAGGATAACCGGGATTTGGGTATAACGCCTCAGCACCTTCTTCAAGGAGGACACCTAAAAACTTACCAATGACTGGCTTGCCACCTGGCTGAACGGAAATATTCTCGGCGGTGTAATTCAGCCCCCGAGCCATACCAATATCTTCTGCCAAAGCTTCGCGTAGTGGCATGATTCCTGGACCGGGTGCATAACCTGTTTTTCCATCACGGGCTGCTTTCGTGGCTGCATCCCGAATGTATTCAGGCGTGGTGATGTTCATGTCCCCCAGATGAAATGGGTAAACCTTGTTTCCCTTGGCAGACCAGGCAGCTGCATCAGCGCCAACTGCAAAGGCGGTCTCTGTTCCCAGACGGCCGTAACGATTTGCAAATTTTCTCATTTTAGACCTCTATATTTTTCGTCGGGAAGTTAGACCATTCCCAGACGTTTCATGCGTGCTTCACGATCGTTGGCAAAACGCTCAATACCTTCCAGCAACCAACGTTCAGAGAGGTGTGCCTCCTCCATTACTTCTTCCAATGAACCACCAGATCTCCAATTGTCATCCCAATCAGCTGTCATTGCATACTCGACAGAAAGACGATTACCTGTCCAATCCTGCATTGCAATCGCAGAACCGTTTGTGATGAAAGTTGAATTCAGCCAGTCAGATTCGCTCACAGTTTCATGACGATAAGACTCCGATTGGAGATCGAATAGCTGAGGACTTACTGCTGCAATCAGTTTCACATTCAAACCACGCTTATCCAGTTCTGGTAGTAACTTGAGCAGACTCGCTGTCGTTGCAGTACCCTGAACAAAAATGGTACCCATTTTTGGACGGTCAGATTTGTAATCCCTAATGATATATGCACCTCTGGCTGCGTCCATGTAGGAAGCCATACCTAATTTTTTGCGATCTGGCACTTCAACACCAGGTCGAGTGAGATGCAGGGCAATCACGGCAACATCAGTTGCAAGTGCCGCAGTCAGCATGGGCGCTACTTCGTTATGTTCCCAGGGATACAGATTGATGACCTTGCCTTTTGGGAAAAGCTGAGTCACTGCAGGTGAATAGATTCCAAAATGTGTTCTAGAGTCTTCTGCAGTTTCAGGTCCAGAATGACCAGCAACCCAGATTACCTTACCTAACTTCACTTCAGCATCCTGTACCATCTGACTGAAAATTCTAAACGAGCCATATTTTAGGTAAGAAAAAGAACCATATGTGGAACAGGCAGCAAAAAAGCCGTTAAATTCGGCTTCTGGAGTCTTGGAAAAATTAGTTGCTGCAATTCCCGTACAGATACCAGCGTTTGCAAATTCAGTAATAGCCTGAGGGAGCATTGTTCCTTTGGTGTTATCGTTTCTGTCGTAGAAACCATAACCAGCAGTATCCCCGAAGTCTTTTCCAAATCCTGAAATGTTCGTAGAGTCAGCTAAATCAGCTGACATGGCCAGCACCAGAGGACGACCATAATTTTTGCTTACATAAGCATTCAAATAGGAGGCGTATTTCGAAAAGCCTCCCCGGTTTGGTGCAACTTCACCAGGTTGGACAAAAAGTTCTGGTGGTAGCGCTTTAAGGTCTGTCAATACGGGATCATTCAACGGATTTTTAGAGGTGTCGATCCAAACCCGTTCATTATCCTCAGGAACGCCTTCTCCCAACTCAACCAGACGATCTGCGAGATAGTTGAGGAGCTCAGGATCCTGATCAAATACCTGGAAAACTCTTTCCATATTGTTGCGAGCTTGCTCTGTACGCTCAGCCTTTGTATCTGGACCTGCTTCTCCCATCCCTTCAAACTGGATTCCATATTTATCGCTAAATTCTTTTTTTGTCTGCCAGTACGTAGGGTTATTGAATTTATGTGCAGCCCCGTGTGATTTGTTGTCGTAGACACCATAGCCTCGACCTTTGCGAGTTTTGAACCACGCCATGGCTGGAGCGCCTTCTGAATTTTCATCGAATGCCATTTCTTGGAGCGCATTATTAGTACTCTCCCAGTCCGAACCATCCTCTGCACCAAAAACACGCCACCCATGTGGGGCAAACCAATCTTCAGGTGTTCCATAAACTACTGAGGAGAAGGGGCGATCATCGATTCCAAAATCATTCCAGTCCACAAGAAAGTGGAGGTTGCCAAGACCGAGACCATAGGCAGAATTTAGAGATTCATGAGTCACACCAGGAGTCAGGCCACCCTCACCCTCAACAGCGAAGACGCGGACATCCTCTGCCCCGGCATATTTGAGAGCCATAGCCTCACCGACAGCCACAGGCATTCCATGACCAGAAGGTCCAGTATTGGCCTTGAAAATATTTGTTTTGCCAGCCATCTCAGCATGTCCTGGAAGACCGCCCTTGTTTCTTAAGGTAAGAAGATCTTCCCAGGTTAATACCCGTTCAGCTGACCCAAGATTATAGCGTTCATCATTTGTTTCAGCATATTTGCGCCTTAAAGATTCATTTAGAACGGCCATGAGAGCATACAAACCTGGAACCACATGACCTGCAGAGAGGATGAATTTGTCACCAAAACGTTTTTGCGGTTTTCTGATGTCCCACCGCATGGGTCCACCTAAAAATAGTGAAACCAGCATATGCACTTTTGAACGTGAACCTCCTGGATGACCACTCTGACGAAGATTGAGCATGATGTCAATCAACTGATCAGTCATATCCTTGATTTTTTCCCATTTTGGATAAATTTCAGGTGTCACTTGTAGTTTTGATGTCTCTGTAGTCATGTTTCCCTCTTTTAAATCTAAATTACATAAACATTAGAGAATTTAACGAGTGAGGTCAGTCAAATTCTTCGATCGCAGAACCTTCGCCATGGCGGCTTGAGCCTCTTCCCATACATCGTGCATACCACATTCACTTAGGAACTCGCATGAGGCATCTTCAAGGAGACATTCGTTCAAAGCCAGAGGTCCCTCGAGGGCTTCAACAACTTCCAGAACTGTAATTTCCTTGGGCTCACGTGCTAAACGAACACCACCTGATACGCCACGTGTACTATTTATTATTCCTTGTTGAACAAGGGGTTTGAACAATTTTCTAAGAAATGGTTCGGGGATTTTTTTATTCTCAGAGATATCACCAATACTTATGCGGCTTTCGTCACCATTTTCAACCAGATACCTAACGGCTCTCAGTCCATATTCCCCTGCTTTAGTTAATCGAATCACAATATAACTCCTTGTCTCATTTACCAGTCAGATCTGCTTTAACTGGGGGTTACACTATCATACTACTATTTGTGAGAATATTACTCTTAATAGCGAGAAATCCCAGATGAAGTTTCAATCTTTAATAGATTGTTTCCAGTTGGATATACTCGAAATTGAGGACTATTCCTCAACAGTCGAATCACCCTTTTGAATAATCAAAGCGATTCCGGCAAGGCTTGCAGCCAACCCAAGTCCAAGGAAAAAGATGTCAAAAGCATCTGCTGCTCCACCCAAAATATTCATCCATGCTTCCCCAAGGGAAATTGCACCGACGACCAGGGCTGAGTATCCGACTTTTTTTTCTTCTTTCATAACTTCCTGTCATCTCGCTGAAAATCAAACTACGATGACATAAAGGCAAATATGTTGCCAAACCGGAAGATCAGGCGAATTAAGCTTACCTCAGAGCATATTGATTAGCTTAATAGCAGGTGGGTGTTATTTCAGAATTGAAATTTTTTGTGAGTGAGACCCATATCCAGGTGAGTTTATCTGAGCTATATAGACACCTGAGCCAAGATTCATCCCATGATTATCCTTGCCATTCCAATGAGTTTCATAGTCACCAGAAGCAGTGTGGTGCAGGGAATTGGTATAAACCTCGCGCCCACGGAGATCATAAATTGTAAGGAGGCCTTGAAATTGGGGACCCGCTGTATAAGGTATATTCACCTCTCCATTGAATGGGTTTGGATATGCTGAATGGAGTTTGAAGCTTCCCGATATAAACCCGCCCTCGGTACTTGCGACCTGATTCACACCTTTTAGTATCCACTCATTTTCATCAAAAGTGAGTGTAGTCGGAACAAAATCCAATGTGAAGTTAAATTCCTGGGTTCTCAAAGAATCCCAAATCACCATACTCGCTTCATTGCTGCTGTTGCTTAATTTCAGATCAATTGGCATTTTGAATATGGGTCTTGAAGTGCTTTGAACCTGGTCCACGTGCACTGTAATCTGGGAGTTCCCAAATTCATCCGCTTCAGTGGCACTCCACCACCACGTGTAGGATGGTCTGCCAATCCCGTAAATCCATTGGTCAAAAAACCATTCCAAATCCTGGCCCCATACTTCCTCTACAACCCCTTGAAAATCCTCTGTGGAGGCTGTTCTGAACTGGAACTCATCGCGGTAAGCTGCAAGACTGGCAAAAAAGGTCTCATCCCCTACCACGTGCCTCAGCATATGTAATACCCATGCACCTTTCTGATATACCATGGAATAGCTAAAAATTTGACCAACACTGCTGGTATCTGGTCGGTACACTGAGCTACTCACATCATTGACTTTTAAGGCCATATGCCCATGTAAGGAATCCTCACCGGCGACTTCGCCCCAATAGAGAGCTTCTGAGTAAGTAGCGAAACCTTCGTTAATCCAGATATGATGGAAATTACTGCAAGTTACAAGATCACCCCACCACTGATGCGCCAATTCATGGGCAATTGTATTCTCTCCATAGGATCCCATACTTGAACAGGTCTGGTGCTCCATAGCTCCTCCCCACTGGAATTGGGCCATACCATACTTTTCCTCAGCAAAGGGATATTTCCCAAAGAATTCTCCAAAAATATCCATCATATCAGCAGTTCTATTCCACCGTTCAACTATATGGTCAGTTGCGGAGGCAGGATACATCCAATACTCCAGGGGCATGGAATCACCATCTGCAAAGTGATACATTTCTGTCCAATAGGTATAATCAGTTATGGCCAGGGAAACCAGATACGTTGTGATGGGATATTTATGTTCCCAGATTGTTGTTTTTGTATCATCGGGGTTTAATGTTTCCGAAACCAACAGTCCATTTGCAACTGCGTCATAGGCTGCATCTGTTGTGAGAGAAATACGCACTGAATCAGCTTTGTCCGTAGGAACGTCTTTGCAGGGCCACCAGGATCTTGCACCATATGGTTCGCTCAGGGTTGATATCATGGGTGGACGTGATGGATCGTTATATTGATTACCAAAGGCAAATGCCTGAAAACCACCTTGAAGCGGATGCCCATGATATTGGATACCAACAACAAGAGATTCTCCAACATTGTAGCTACCATCTAGTGCAATGCTCACCAGATCAGAGAAGTGATTAAAAGTTGCGCCGTTATGGGTGACTGCATCCACTGTCATATTGCTGGCAAAATCAAGTTGTATGCTTTCCAGGTCATCTACTTCCGACATGAGGTGAATCTCTACGTTTCCATAAATAATCTCAGTATCAATGTTGATGTCTAATTCAATATTATAATAGTGGACATCATAGTCAAAAATATCTGCCCTCTGAGAGGATTTTGCCAATGCATTGTAGTGAGAACTCATCTCCGAGATAGGTTTACAGGGAAGATTTGAGTTGTCATAAACCTGGCCAAAAATCGAGCCGATTATTAGTATGCTGAATATGGATGTAAAACGTATCATAATTGTCCTCAAAATTTGTTATCCAAAAATAGGGAGCTCACCTGCACCATGCAATATCTCTAACCACAAATAGATTAAAGAATTTGTGACAATTTGACATGGAGGGATAAAAAAACGCGGCATTAAAACCGCGTTTTCAATAGTCTTGGAGTTTGCTGATCACATGGGCCAGAAATTGGAGTCGTTCCAGACTTCCTGTCTAAAGTCTTCCTCCAGAGCCATAAGTTTTTGATGATGATCAATCTCCCAATCGGTAAGCCAGGTGAACAGTTTCTTAATCTCAGGATCGCTAGCTGCCTGTTCCTCTTTCTGATAAAATTTAAAAGCTCGCTCTTCAAGAGTAAGCGCAATGCTTATGGCTGAGGAATCGAAATCGCTATTTCTTAATTCCATGAGAAAAGATTTATCAATAATGGGGTCTTTAAAGCCAAATTGAAGTTCGTCTTCTGTAGGTAAAACAACCTTGCCCTCATCCAGATGTCGTTTGAAGGTGAGTTGAAGAATCTTTAAATGATGCTCTTCTTCTTTTACCATATGCTCAAATAATTCTTTTGCTACTGCGGAAGTGGCTGTCTTGGCAGCCATGGCAAAAAATTCCTTGCCATTCATTTCAAGTAGGATGGCCCGTTTTAGCACATCCTGCACGGATTTGAATTCAGACGTTTTCTCAGCGGTATTCACAAATTTTACTCCCCATCCTTGGATGATTGCTTGTTGTCTTCCTCATCTTCTACTGATTCGTCTTCGAGAGCTGCCTTTTGTTCCATGCGGTAAATGGCGCAGTGCTCGATTTCCGAATCGCGAAAACTGGTCAAAGGATTGTAATCACTTTTAAAGCGATTTTCACAATCACTGGCGGCTTCAGGACCTGATGGACATTCGATGTCATACACCGGACAGAAGCCTTTACGTTGATTTGAATCATTTGATGTCATCATTTTTCTTCCTATACCCGTAAGCTAAGGTGTGATCAAGGTGAGTCCCACCTTGACCACATAATATAATCATGACCTGTAAAAAATTGGTATTGCTTGTAAAAAAAGCGGGGCTCTAATTATCGAGCCCCGCAACCAAAAGGAAATCAGTTAGAATTTATTGTTTGCCTGAAAATCCAACAAGGTTCGCATATAGTTATCACGAACCAAAGTTTGTGGTTTGGGTGAATGAATTAAACTCATACTTCCTTTCATCTGGGAAATACTTTGATATTCATTTTCATCCATCCAGGTTATCAAATCTGCTTCAATGGTTTTTATTAATTCAGGACCGTAAGCCATAAGTGCAGAGGTCAGCATAGTGACATCGGCACCAGACATGATAAGTTTTAAAACATCCTTAGCGCTATGCACACCACCGCTTGCAGCAAAATTCAATTTCACATTGCCACGAAGAATGGATATCCAGCGCATTGGCAGGCGAATATCTCTACTATGACTTAAATGTATCTGGCGTTTGGTTTCCAGTTTTTCCAAATCAATATCCGGATGATAGAATCGGTTAAACATGACCAATGCATCTGCTCCAACTCCCTCTAATGCCTTCGCCATAGCTGGTAGCGAACTGAATCGGGATCCAATTTTGACAGCTACTGGAATATCCACATTTGATTTCACCCAGCTCACAATATCTGTATAACGCTTTTCAACATCAGCACTTGTTTCATTGAAATCTACTGGCAAGTAATGGATATTTAATTCCAGGCCATCGGCCCCAGCTTCCTGAATTTTTTTAGCATATTGCATCCAGCCACCTGGAGTGGCACCATTCAGACTAGCAATAATGGGAATATCCACACCCTCCTTGATTTTGCGGAGATTTTCCAGATAATCCTGCGGTCCGGACACATATTCATGAGCCTTTGGGAAAAAACTCAATGATTCAGCATATGAATCAGTCCCATAATCCATGAAATGTTCAATTGAGCTGTCTTCCTGCTCTATCTGTTCTTCAAAAAGTGAGAACAATACCACAGCAGATGCACCATTTTCTTCTAGAATTTTAATCTTATCTAGTTTTTCTGTCAGGGGTGAAGCTGAGGGAACTAAAGGATTCTTTAATTCCAAGCCCATGTAATTTGTACTTAGACGCATATCAATTATTCCTTTATGATCTTCACTTAAGCTTCATCGTAGGATATGGCAGCAAGTTTAGCATAATAATCATACTTTTCTTTGGCTGCGACATCAGACGCTTCTATATATTTTTCCGATAGTTTTGGGTCAATACGACTCAGAATAGTAAATCTGGTTTCATTCATCGCATACTCCTTGACATGCCTTTTAGGAGGTTTTGAATCTAGTGTGAGTGGATTTTTACCTTCAATGGCTAGCATTGGATTATAGCGATAAAGCGTCCAGTAGGCACTTTCGACGGCCAACTTCTGCTGATCCATCCCCTTCGCCATATCAATTCCATGTGCAATACATTGGCTGTAAGCAATGATGAGGGAAGGACCCTCATAAGCCTCAGCTTCCATAAAGGCACGTACGGTCTGAGCGTCATTAGAGCCCATAGCTACGGAAGCGACATAGACGTTTTTGTAGCTCATTGCCATCATACCCAGATCTTTTTTTCCAGATGGCTTTCCAGCTGCCGCAAATTTTGCGACCGCTCCCAGAGGTGTCGATTTTGATTTCTGTCCACCAGTATTCGAATAGACCTCAGTATCCAGAACCAATATGTTCACATTCTTACCTGAAGCCAGGACATGATCAAGGCCACCATAACCAATATCATAAGCCCAGCCATCTCCACCCATAATCCAGACACTCTTCTTTACCAGATTGTCCGCAACTGAGAGCAGCTGTCTTCCAAGAGGTGAATCCAGTTTCTCAACAATATCTGTCATCTGCTTCACGCGCATCCGTTGCTCAAATATCTCTGGTTCATTGGCCTGAGAGGCATTGGCAATGGAAGTAACCAGTTCATTACCGATATCATCCTTGAGCAGAATCATGAGCTCCTTGGCATGTTCAAGGTGCTTGTCAATAGTCAGGCGGTAACCGAGACCAAATTCAGCATTGTCTTCAAAGAGTGAGTTGTTCCAGGTTGGTCCCCGTCCTTCTTTGTTAGTTGCCCAGGGAGTAGTTGGAAGATTTCCACCATAAATGGATGAACACCCCGTAGCATTGGCAATGATCATTCGATCGCCAAACAATTGGGATGTAAGTTTCACATATGGGGTTTCTCCACAACCCACACAGGCTCCAGAGAATTCAAACAGTGGTTGCAGAAGTTGTGATCCTTTAACAGTGGTATGTTTTGGAGCAGCGCGATCTACTTCTGGAAGCTCCATGAAGAAATCCCAATTGGCCCGTTCAGCTTCTCGAAGGGGTCTTTGATCAGCCATGTTGATGGCCTTACGACTAAGATTACTCTTATCACGAGCAGGGCATATCTCAACACACAGGTTGCAACCTGTACAATCTTCAACTGCAACCTGGAGGATATACTGCGAGCCAGTTTCCCATTCTTTACCTTTGGCATTAACATGCTTTACAGTTTCTGGGCTGTCTTTGAACGCATCCTCACCTGCAATTTTAGGACGAATAGCAGCATGTGGACAAACCATGGCACATTTGTTACACTGGATACAAATATCTGGTTCCCAGACAGGTACTTCCAGAGCGATATTCCTCTTCTCCCATTGGGTGGTTGCAGTTGGCCAGGTACCATCATTTGGCATGGCACTGACAGGCAGATCATCACCACGACCGGCAATAATTTCTGCTGTGACTTTCTGGACAAACTCTGGTGCAGCTTCAGGAACGATTAGCCGGAGAGCATCACTTCCAGTCATTGTATCAGGAACATTAACTTCAAATAAATTTGAGACTGACTGATCAACAGCTGTATAATTCTTTTCAACAACTGCATCACCCTTTTTGCCATAAGTCTTAAAAATGGCCTCTTTAATCTTGGCAATGGATTCATCTTTGGGAAGAATTCCTGATATGGCAAAGAAACAGGTCTGCATGATGGTGTTGATACGCATACCCATGCCCGTTTCACGAGCCACAGTTACCGCATCAATAACATAGAATTTCAGTTTTTTATCAATGATTTGTTTCTGATATTTTCGGGAGAGCCCACCCCAAACCTCATCTTTATTCAGATGGCTGTTCAGCAGGAAGGTGGCCCCTTCCTCAGCCTTATCAAGAATATCAAATTGTTCCAATAACTCATACTGGTGACATGCGATAAAATTCGCCTGATCGATGAGATAAGTTGACTTGATCTCATCTTTGCCGAAGCGGAGGTGAGATGTCGTGGTACTTCCTGATTTTTTAGAATCGTAAACAAAGTAACCCTGGGCAAAATTTTCCGTTCCCTCACCAATAATCTTGATGGAGTTTTTGTTGGCACCTACAGTACCATCAGAACCCAGACCATAGAAGAGACCGCGGAATACTTTTCCTTTGGATGTTCTATAGTTTGCATCGTAATCAAGAGATGTAAATGAAACATCATCATTGATGCCAATTGTGAAGTGATTTTTTGGTTTTTCATTGTTGAGGTTATCGTAAACACCCTTGATCATACCTGGTGTGAATTCCTTTGAAGAGAGACCATATCGCCCACCAACAATAGTTGGCATGTCGTCAAACTGATAATAATCTTCTGTTTTTGCTTCAGCGAAGGCAGTGAGAACATCCTGGTACATGGGCTCACCAGCACCACCAGGTTCCTTTGTTCTATCCATAACTGCTATTTTTTTCACGGAGGCGGGTAAAGCGGAGATAAAATGTTTGATTGAGAAGGGTCTAAAAAGTCTGATTTTTACCATTCCAACTTTTTCACCGTCTGCAATCATTTGAGTCACTGTCTCTTCAACAGTTTCAGCACCGGAACCCATGATGATGATGACACGTTCAGCATCTTCGGCACCGACATAGTCAAATAAATTATATTTGCGACCAGCGATTTTAGCAAAGCGATCCATGGTCCTCTGAACTAATTCTGGAGCTGCTTCGTAATAAGGATTCACCGTCTCACGACCCTGGAAGTAAACATCAGGATTTTGGGCAGTTCCTCTGAGAACTGGATGATTAGGGTTCATACCACGGTTACGGTGGGCAATAACCCATTCATCATCGATCATACCACGAATATCATCATCGTCCAGCTGTTCTATTTTCATGACTTCATGTGAGGTTCGGAATCCATCAAAGAAGTGGATAAAGGGAACTCTGGTCTGGAGGGTTGCTGATTGAGCAATGAGAGCACAGTCCATAACCTCTTGGACCGAGTTTGCTGCCAGCATTCCCCAGCCAGTGGCCCGAGTGGCCATGACGTCGGAGTGATCGCCAAAAATTGAAAGAGCTTGTGCAGCGAGAGACCGAGCGGATACATGAAACACTGTCGAGGTTAACTCACCAGCAATTTTGTACATATTGGGAATCATAAGTAACAAGCCCTGTGAAGCAGTAAAAGTCGTGGTCAAAGCACCAGTCTGCAAAGCACCATGGACAGCTCCTGCTGCACCACCTTCACTTTGCATTTCTTCTACTGTAGGAATCGTTCCCCAGATATTTTTTCTACCCTGTGCGCTAAAGGCATCAGCCAGCTCACCCATGTTTGATGAGGGAGTAATTGGATAGATCGCACAGATCTCGTTGGTTTTGTGGGCGATGTATGCTGCTGCATCATTACCGTCGATGGTTACCATCTTACGTGTCATTTATTTCTCCTGTATATGTCGCGTGGATTTGATCCTGAGAATTGTTCGTAAAGCATCACAAATTCATATGTAAATATCATGCCAAACAAAACTGTATTACCAATTATTTTGGTAATATGACGAATTTTATCACCCAGATGAAAACATTTTAACCTGAAAACTTAACGAAGACTATTTCAAGTAGATAAAAGAACCGCTTCCAACTTGATGTTGTGGGGTCAGAATGGAATAGTAATAAAGACCACCACTCAGATTGCTATCACGGAGATTGATAGGCAGTTTGTGTTGCCCTGACCCAAGAAATCCAAACTCGATGTTATGGACTACCTGACCTCGTAGATTATAGAGACGTGCACTGATCATTTCCCCAGAGCTTATCTGGACGGGGATTGTCGTCCTGCTATTAAAGGGATTGGGAAAGGCACTCCCTGCGATTTCAGTCTGCACAGGGTGATTGGAGGTCTCATTACTTATTGAGGTTGGCAGGCCATTTGTAAGCAGCCAATCCGTACTTAGAGTAGTGACATCACCAATTGTGTTACTCATGGGAATACCATCCATCTCAAGACGGGCATTTCCTTCTGCAGTATAGGCAAATATCGCACTTCCTAAACCAATGGGAAGGTAGAGTTGGGTGAATTGATCAGGATCCGGAATATCACCTGATTCTAGAAGCAGTAGAATCTCATCAATGGATACATCCCTAAGCATATAGGGAACGGCTTGAGGGAAAGTGTTGTCCGTAAGTGAAATGTTGAACTCTGAATTTGATCCATCCAGTGGAAAGTGAGAGTCATCTCCCCTGAGAATCACACCATAGACATTAAACAAGTTCTGAGGGAGCTGCTGATATGATATACAATTATAGGTTAAGGTATCTCCAACCTGGGTCAACACAGCACCTGCACCTTCCGAATCAGTCAGTGGATTTAACACACCATCAATGGATCCTGATTCGCTCCCCGTTGTATAATCCACGGTACCTTGTGTATATGCTGAAACTGGCAGTGTATTCCAGAGATTAAAACTCCCGTTACTTATGGTTAAAAGCTGAAGACTTGTGTTAACCATCACGCCGGTGAAATTCATCGAAAAATGGAAGGGGCTTGAGATCAGGATGTCAAGATCTCCCGAAACAGAAATAAAGGGATTGAAGGCTGAAAGTGAATCCAAAGTAAAAGACGCATCGAGCAGATCGGCCAGACTTTCCGGGTCCACTTCGCTAAGCCAGACAAACATCTTCAAGGCGTCAGGGGATGGGTTCACACTGTACTCTCCTTCCCCAAGGGCTACGGTATCACTCATGAAGACAACAAAGATATCCGCCAGTGTATCACTGCCAGCTACATACAGATCGTACGCAACCAGCGTCACCAGATTCGTATCACCCAAGGCAAGATCAAAACCACCAACTCCTTCATGTGGTACTGCATCAGAGATTAAATCACCTGACAGTTCAACAGTCTGTCCTGGAGATGGGAAGCTCTGATAGGTAAAACTCAAATCTCCCGTGTTCCAGGCGCTCTGTCCCAGAAGGAAATTAACCATTGCCAAAAGGAGGAGCAGCCTCATTAGTTTTCCTTGAGCTTTCATCTTTATCATAGTGTGTATTTCAATCCAAATTGTAGGTTAGAAAAGGAATTTTCCAAGTCGACGGAACGCTCAATACTACTATCTAGCGTGTGGTTAAGATCGCTTTGCCATTGTTCGTTGCGAAAAGCCAGGGTGAACCCAAGTCCTGATCGAAGCTGATAACCAATACCCGCATCCATTCGTATAATATTGTCGAAGCGATAGTTGAGCGGGTCATTCATCAAAGTAGCTGCAAATGAAAGGTTTAGTGGATCAAGGGTCCAATGCAGGGAAGCAGAAAATTCATGTACGTCCTGCACATACCTACTGACTTCATCATCAATCTGCTGATTTAGATTTTTCCCTGTTTCAGAGTCATATAAATCGCCCTTCATAAAGACTGAGGAATACTTATGGAATCTATAGTTAATACTTGCTTCAAATGGATTGGCGACAAATCCCAGACCAAGACCCAATCGCCAAGGTCCCCAAGATGTGTACTCCAAACCAGACCACTTGCTGTGAGAGAATACTTGTTTATCACCATCATCATACCACTCAATCGAATCACGTGTAGCTGATTCCTCTACAGAAATTCGTGAGGGTAATTCGATGGACACACCAAAATTAAGATTGTCAGTAACCTGACTCAGGAGACCAACACGGGCTCCGAATCCAGAATAGCTTGGACTGAAGTGCAAACTATCGATAAATCTGTCAAAACTGTAATAGTCGTATGGATCGGATTCTTCGTACAACTTGCTAAATGAATTCTTTCCCGTGAGGTAGCTTACAGCATAGCCAATAGATGTATTCATGGTCAGCAATACCGAAGTACCTGCGGTCAGAGCATACATATCTCCAGTTTCACCATACAAATACTTGTAGGCAAAAACTGTATCTGGACTTGAATCGTAATCGAATTCTTGAAATTGACTAATACTGCTGAAGGAATTCACACGCTGTAAATTGACTCCCCAGACCCAGGCACCTCTGTAGACCTGAACTGGTTTGATGTAGGAGATGGAATTAAATCGTAATTGTTGATCTTGAAGGTTTTCCCATACTGTAGAATTGAAAACGCTTTTACCAGAAACTTGATCATAACTTAAATCTGCAGAAAAAAATGCACGTTCACTGTAGCTTAGGATGGCAGGATTACCGAGCAGAGCATTACCTGCACCCATGGAAGCAGGGATCACACCACTTTCAGAGCCTGAGATGCCTCTCATTCCCCGAAAAGGTCTGAGAACATCTAAATAATTTTGAGAAAATAGATTCACTCCCCATAAGAGAATGGCGATAAAAAGTATTCTGTTTTTCATATTGATTTACTTCCGCGTTCTCGTGCGTTTTTTCGGAGGTGGATCGGATTTTTCTGTTTCTTTTTGCTTCTTAACAGTCCTCGATTTGGTGGATTTGACAGGTTTTGATTTATTCGCTTTCACCGGTTTTGATTTATTTATCACTGGCTTCGCATCGTTGTTTCTGGTCTTCCTGGTTATTGTCGACTTTGTGATTACAGGTTCGCTAATGACGGGCTGCAATATTGGTGAAGCAGCAGAGGACATACCACTTCCTATTCCACCTGTACTCCCCTTGCTCCCTGAGCCTGATGTGGGAGAAAAATCATTCCTCTCACGCAACCTTGATCCACCTTGCTTCTCGTCTCGATCAAAGTCCCTTCCTGGTTCAGGATTTCTTGTTTCGCTCACCACATATACGGGTGCATAATGTGGGTGATGATAATCATAATAATTGTAGGGGCTATAGTAGGATGCACCGTATCCAGTGTGATAACTGGTAAACGGCAAGGCAGGCTCCCAATATGGATCCCAGCCATACATACCTGAACCTCCGATGCTACTTACCATGGCAGGTTCAGAAATAATGGTTGTTGTTGTTTGTGGGAGTGTCTGTGGTGGATAAAGCATGGTATAACAAGACTGCAGCGCCACTGTCATTAATATTACCACTACTAGTCTATTTATACGCATAAGTGGAGGGAAGTTAGCTTTCAGAGTTTGAAATGTCAACATGGTGTACCCCTTTCATCCTACTCTGGAACGGTAATGTAATAAGTAAGTTCCCAAACTACATAGGAGCATATACTCTTTTTAGACGCTCGAATAGGGAAAAAGTAAGGGTAGGCCGTTGCCTCGCACGATGGTTTTAAATAATTACCGATATAATCAGGATTAAAATTGTGATCCCCAACACTGAGAGAAGGTACAATCCCAGTGTCAGGAAGAGCGCCGTGATAACAGTAACCATAAACGATCCCACATCCATGGCATAGATGGTTCTCAAGCCTACATATCCAAGATATATAGTCATACCCAGTGAGAAAATACCTCCTACTACAGGAAGTAGGATCAATAGTGAGGCAGTCCCACTCGCATAAGCGAACATTCTGAAGATGAGTGTGAAATCATAGGTTTGAAGATCTCTCCATTTCAGAGAGAGGTGGACACCAAATGCCGAGACAAACTGAAGCAGAATGACTGAAATTGGATATGCAAGCACCATGATTTGGGCAAAATTTTCTGGTAAATTAAGCATATCCCGGAGCTCTGGATTCTGAGGTAAAAACATTTCAGCATCAGGTTCAGCAAGTGTGAATGTCCACAAAAATGTAAACACCTGTATAGCTACCGTGTAAACCAGGGCATCACTAATTCCGGCATTCCTTCTCATAACACTAAAAGTTGCTGCCGGTCTCAATAAAAATGCCTTTATCGTTTCAATAAAGGCAACAAAGAAACCTAGTTCATGTTTCTTCTCCCAGGGTGGACCATCGATGATAAATGGTAATATCTCTGGGCTATCGGGTTTTTCAGGTTGTTCCATTTGGTTCATTTTAGCGTTTTCTATCCTAACTGCAATAAAAAAAGCCCCACCAGGGGGCTTTTGGTCAAGTCCTTAGTTTTTTATAGAGTTAGTATCCACTCTACAAGAACAACAATATCTAGAATATCAACCTGGAGATCATTATTAATGTCGGCTACCTCAAATTCCATTTCAGAAAGCTCAGTGTCAGACAGAACCCATTCTAATAATAACACTGCATCACTAACATTCAGGTCATCATCATTGTTCACATCACCAAAAACATTCCCAAAGTCATAATCCAGTGCGGCCATCACATCGACGAGTCCAAAACCACGAGTATTATCAGGGGATGTATTCCCGTCGGCAGTCATCATAAGTGCTTCTCTGACCATCATGGGTGACCAATTTGGATGCGCTTCGAGGAGCACCGCGCAAGCTCCAGCAATCAGTGGTGCGGCAAAACTTGTCCCCGACCCAGAAATATATTCTCTTGTACTGTCAGTGCCTGCCAGGAACGTGCCCACGCCTCTGGCTAAAACCTCTGGTTTGATGCGTCCATCTGCAGTTGGACCGTGAGAACTAAAACTCGCTGCTACGTTAAAAGCATCAACTGCTCCAACAGAAATGACCGAGTCTGCATCGGCAGGAGCGATAATATGAAACCAGTTCGTATTACCTTCATTACCTGCAGACGTCACACAAACTATTCCCAGACTTGTGGCATAATCGACACCACGGGTAGTTATGGCAGTTTCTCCGTCTAAATCGTCCTCATAAGTATACCACTCAAGATAGCCAAGTGAACTGGAAGCAATATCAGCTCCTAAGGCTTCACCCCATTCCAGAGCCGCAACAAATAAATCTTCTTCAGCTTCGATTTCCTCATCAAGTATTTCAGTTTTGGCCAGAAGAAATTTACACTCGTATGCAGTTCCTCGAAGTTCACCATCGACAAATCCACCAGCAGCTGATGCTGTGGCTGTACCATGATCATGTTGACCAGCGACATCTCCCTCTTGGTTTGAGGTGATTGAATCACCTTGAACAAAATCATATTCTGCGACGATACGTTCTTCCTGAAAAACCAAATGATCAGTGTAAAATCCCGTGTCCAACATTAACAGCCAAATATCAGTACCCGTTAAACCAAGTTCATGTGCCGCTACCACGTTGATCTGTTCGTTTTGGTCATAGCTTGAACCATAGTCAGCATCTGTAAGATAGACTTCTTCATCACGGGTATTCCGCTTGATGGTTTTTTTGGTGACCTTGTGAATGCGCTTAGTCTTTTTGACAAGCATATTTCCATCTAGATCATCGATAAAATCTTGAGATGCCTGAACCGAGACAGCGTTCAACCATCTACTAACTGTGCGGACTTTTACATCTGGACCAAGAATTTCGTCGATATAAAGAGCCGGAACTGGAAGATCCTGATAGGCTGGACCTGTAACAGTACCACGCAAGGCTCTTCTATCTAAAGCACGTTGCGACAAATGAGGAAATTCATGTTCTGCAGGGTTAAAACTAGTCTGATCCGTCACTTCTTTGTCGTGAAAAAAGATCCAATAGGGTTGGTTCTCATCTTCATCTTGGCCATAGGCCGAGAATCCACAAAGTAGTGTAATTATTAGAAATGTTATGTAGCGTTGCGACTCGCGCATTTCCACCTCAGGTCTAGCTCATAATGTAGACTGGACAGATATGAGGTCAATATGTAATTGCTTCAGTCACATATTACCTATTACTGACTAATATCCAGAAAAATTTAATGTCTGTCTCCTAGAGAGCTCCCTGCATCCGTTTTACAAATTCCTCAGCATTCTCGTAACCTGTTGAGCGAAGAGAGGTAATCTCATGACCATTGTTCATGAAGATATACGAGGGGACTCCCTTAATGGAGTACTCCTGTTGAAAATATTTCTCGAACTCACCAGAGTCTTTAGTCATGTCTATTTTGATGGCAATAAATTTCCTTGAAAGATTCACTACCCCCTCATCAGGAAAGGTGAGTTTATCCATTTCCTTACATGGGATGCACCAATCTGCATAAACATCAATCATGATGGGCATATTCGTATCCAGGAGTGCATCTAGCTCAGCCTGGCTGGTTGGATGCTGCCAGTCAATAGCTTCCCCGCCGTGTTCTGGTTCTGGGATACCCATCCAGGTACCAATCATTATAAGAATAATAGCAATAGCCTGCTTGATCCGGTTGAATCCAAGATTTCCTTCTGCACTATTATCAAACATGATGAGATAGACACCTGAGCCGATGAGAAATATTGACATGACCAGATTTCCCCAGTCTCCTAGAAGGGGCATAATGAAATAAATAGCCATCGCGATAAGCACCAACCCAAAAATGACTCTCACACCAATCATCCAGGTCCCTGATCGAGGTAGCGATGAAAGCTTGCTGGAATACATGGCGAGAAATAGATATGGTAGACCGAGACCCATGGCTAATGTGAAAAACATGCTGAAGCCAAGAATCACACTCTGTTGCGCTGCTACGTAAGTGAGTAGACCAATCACAAACGGGCCAACACAGGGTGCAGCTACGATTCCTAAGGTTAATCCCATGAAGAATGAGCCAAAAATACCTGCTTTAGATTGACTTGCGGCCGTCATCAATCCAGTGGGAAGTCTAAACTCGTAAACACCAAACATGGAGAGTGATAACCCGACCAAAATGGCAGCAATTCCTATCAAGACAATAGGATTGGTAAGCAAAGCCCCAAATAGGCCACCACCCAACGCTGCCACAACGCCAAGAATAGAGTAGGTAACAGCGATACCCAGGACGTAGGCTAGAGCCATCCAAAAAGTACGACCCTTACTACTATCCTGCCCACCAAAGAAGCTTATGGTGATGGGGATTAATGGATAAACACAAGGTGTCAGATTCAAGGCTAATCCACCAAAGAAAATGATAAAGAAGGTTAGAAAAATGCCATACTCATCAACTAAACCTGTAATTTCATCATCTTCATTCTGACCAGCAGAAGACATTTCAGTTTGAGGAACTAATTGCTGGAAGTGCTTAGAGTGGGTTGCCTCACGGTGACTATCCTCATCCACTACGGGCAGTAGATACGAAAAATTAACAGCATCAGGGATGAGACATTTGGTATCATCGCAAGCTTGGTAATAAACCTCACCTTCAATTTGGATTGAATCTGAAATAGTCTCATTCAATTCCAGCACAGTCCGCAAAATGATACGACCACCATAAACTGCAGCAGGCTCTACAACACCGGCTACTGATATCATCTCAGCCTTTGGATAGATCCATTCCCCCACCTGATAGGGTTTTTCCTCAACAAAAATGGAGGGTGAGACGGGGATGGTGAACTCGTCGTTGCCCACAGGAGCATATAAATGCCAGGGATGATGAATATCAACGATTAAGGCTACATCAAGTGTCTCTCCTGCAATCGCTGCACTTTGACTCGAGACTAATTCTACTGTAATTATTTCCCCAGGTTCCTGCTGACCCCAAAGGCTCAGAGAAAAAAGAACCAGTATGACAGCTATCAACAGTTTGATAGATTGGCGCATGATGTTGTATAATCCTTACTCTTTTGAGTTGATCTCTCTACTGAAGAGATTTTTCATCCATCCCCGTATAGGATGTCTTCTTTGATACCAAGCTTTCTCAAAGGTTACGCGTCGTTCATCAAAAGCTTCTATCCCAAGATCCACAAAAGCCTCCCGCTGGTCATATGCCGACCAATGTACACCTGGCATTTCCGGAAGTAAAAGTACATCAGCTTCCCGATTCAACATGTCGCGATAATGACACGAGCGTATATTTTCACTTTGACTCATAATTGCCATTGCATTGTCCATATCAGTTATGGGATTGATATCCTGTCCCACATCTACAGCCAAGACAAAATCTGCTCCCATCTCGCGGGCCATGCGGATTGGCACCTGCTGAGAAACTCCACCATCTACCAGTGTTTTGCCTTCATGGTAAACTGGTGGTAAAAAGCCAGGAATGGCAATGGAAGCCATGACCGCAGGAAGTAGTGGACCCTCAGTAAAATAGACATCTTCACCTGAGTATAAATCTGTGGAGACAATCCCCAGCCTGGTGCCAGAATCAAACCATGAGTCCTCTGTTATAAGGTACTTTATGGCATCTTCCACCCGATCGGGCCGTACCAAGCCTGGTTTTGAATGAGCGAGGTTGATGACAATCCTATCTTGAATTGCAGAAGAAACCTGATGCCAGAAGGACTCACCCCCCCTGGCTTTCACATTAATCAGATGCATCCCCAGTTTACTAAAGGGCTCGCTTCTGGTCAGTTCATCAAGTGCTTCCCAGGTGGCTGCAGCACTACCTGTTTTGATATAGGCCGCCGCCACCAATGCACCCATGCTGGATCCAGTTATAAAGTCAGGTCGAATCCCGATTTCATCCAGACGCTGGAGGACACCAATGTGAGCAAACCCACGAGCTCCCCCTCCGCCGAGTGCCAGACCAAAGCTGGGACGGCTCATAGGTTATTTCTGGTAGTCTTCTGATGAAACCATGCTGGTTTTCAAGATGGTTACTGGTTCAAGAGGATTGTCTCGAGGATCACATTCCAACTTTGCGATTTCATCCACAACATCCATACCCTGTATAACATTTCCAAATACTGTGTAGTTACCATCGAGTTGTGAAAGGCGAGACAAGCAAAAGTAAAACTGACTACCACTTGATAATTTATCAGGGTTACCCTGTCCAGTTCTGGCTGCCCCAACTGTTCCTCTCAGGTGAGGTTGTCCAATTTCAGCTGGGATTCTTTCACCAATCCCACCTGTACCGTCATCAGATTTATCCTGATTATCACGTGTCAGTGGATCACCACCCTGGACGACGAAACCTGGCATTACTCTATGAAAGTAGATACCCTCAAGTGAACCCTCTTCTGCAAGCTTTTTATAATTTGCTGCATGGAGAGGCGCTTCGGCTTCGTAGAGATCAATTATGATAGTGCCCTTTGAAGTTTCCATTTTGATGTATTCATCTGCGGGGACTTTTTCTTCTTTACTACATCCAATCATTACCGCAAGTACCAACAGGACGAGTACAATTTTTGTTAGGTTTAAATTTTTCATTTTTTCTCCACTTCAATTGGTTTTAATGGTTGATCCTGTCTTGCCAGGATAATTTCCAGATCCCGTTCCAGTCTCTTTGAAACCACAGACATGGCCAGATCGGGATCATTATTTTTCTCGCTCAGATGAGCTAACATAACTCCATTCAAACTACCTAATTCCGCCAATAATGCTATGAACTCAGCACTATCCTTATTACTCAGGTGACCCACTCTACTATCCACTCTTGCTTTTAAATGTGGAGGGTAAGGTCCATTCCACAGCATATCACGATCATGATTGGCTTCCATGACCAGAAAATCAGCCTTTCTCATAGCCAGGAAATTGTCCTCAGTTACTGCTCCAAGGTCAGTTAAATATCCCAGACTCACACCATTGCTCTCCACCAGAAACCCTGTCGAACTGGCCGAATCATGTAGCGTAGGAACGCTGGTTACCCTGAGTGATCCCAGCTCCATTTTTTCTTTCATTTCGAAGTGACGCATTCTCTCATTACCACTGAATTTCCGATGACCGGCACGTTTGGTTGCTGGGTGCATCAGTAGTGGTACTTTATGACGTCTGGATAGAATGCTGGCTCCTTTTATGTGATCACCATGTTCGTGGGTAATTAAGCAGGCCTCCAAATCGTCAGGTTCAAGTCCTACCATCTGCATACGTCGGCGGATTTCAGCACCGCTGAAACCAGCATCTATAAGAATCATGGTATCTTCATTTTGCACGACGCAGGCATTTCCGCCACTACCACTACCTAACATGAACAGCTTCAGCATTTGGTGACATCAACCCTTCGCATTAATTGTAGACAACCCATGATTTTCAAATTAGGATGTCACTGAGCCAATTCAACTAAAAACTACCCTAGAAAAAGTTCCAAACTGATTACCCCCCTCTTTCACTTCAGCTCTAAATTCTTATATTCTCAAAAACTGTTGGCAAGGAGCGGAGCACACTTTTAAACTTACACGCCATGTCGCAATTGGAATTTTTCAAACCACCTACCAAAACACCAAGTCGATCTGAGGTCGCCCTCATCGGGGCAACCCTGAATTTCCAGATAAAACTAATACTGGCTTTGTCGGCTAAGGATGCTGATCAGATCATTAAGATTTCTCAAGGTCTGATAAAGCCATTTGGTGCAGCAACAGCCTTTACCAAAAAGACTGTATGGAAGTATTTTAATCACCCCCACACCCTCCCCTTTGTTGGTGTATTGCGGGATGAAATAATCGGTTTCCTCGTTGGAGTTCCATTGGAGAATTTTAGTGATGAACAGTGGGCTACGCTTGATCCCACATTAGGTGACCACGAAACCATCTATACTTATGCCTTTATTTTTGAAGAGAAACACCAGGGTCAGGGCTATGCTAAAATGTTGAAAAAAGTATATTTAAACTGGCTCAAGAAACGTGGTTACGTATATGTTTCAGGACATGTCCGTGAGGGTGTTTCCAGTAAATTTTCCTTACACACACGAGTCCTCCAAAAGTATCCCAATTGGCACGATACTGGCAAAGTCTTCGAATACTATCAGCGACCATTACGCTGACCCTATTGACTGAACCAGATTAACATTTCCTCGGAGGTTTTGTGTTCAATAAATTGATCGTCACCCTCATGCCACTGGCTCCCAAATTCATCGTTAAAATGATCTCAAAACGCTATATAGCTGGTGAAGATACTGCATCTGCAATGGTCACCTGTCAGAAACTGAAAGATCAGGGATTTTTAACTACAGTGGATATTTTGGGTGAATCTGTAACGTCGAATGAACAAGCACTGGAAGCACGGGATTCTTATCTAGATCTCATTACGGAAGTCTCAAAAAATAATATCGCCAAAAATATCTCCCTGAAGCCCACGGCAATGGGTCTGGGTTTGTCTGCAGATCTGGCCAATGAATATATTGCTGCTATTGTTAAGAAGGCGAACGAGGCTGGCGTGTTCATCCGTATTGATATGGAAGATTCTCCATATACTGATCAAACCCTCGAAATGTACGACCGCTTGAGATCTCAATACCCTCAGTTGGGAACCGTGATTCAAGCATATATGCACCGAAGCCTTGACGATGTAAAACAAATCGCGGCAACAAAGGGGAATCTGAGAATCTGCAAGGGTATCTATAAGGAGTCCCCACAGATTGCGTACCAGGATGCAGATGAGATCCGTCAGAATTATCTTAAGTTGGTGAAGGAGATGCTGGTGAGCGGTGCCTATGTGGGTATAGCCACACATGACCCCGTTCTGCTTGATGGCTCTCTTCAAATCATTAATGACCTAAAAATATCGCCAGATAAATATGAATTCCAGGCACTCCTTGGCGTCCCCATCGTGAAAAGACTTGAGGAGTTGACCAGTAAGGGGCATCGAGTCAGAATTTATGTCCCTTTTGGTAGTGAGTGGTATGCATACTCCAGCAGACGTCTCAAAGAAAATCCCGATGTGGCAGGATATGTGTTAAAGAATCTATTCGTGACGAACTGATGTCGGAACCGAATCAAATCCTATTAGATAGTAAGACCATTGCAGTGGTCGGGGCATCCCCCAACCCTGCGCGACCCAGCCACTGGATTAGCAAATATTTAATGTCTGAAGGATATACTGTGATACCCGTGAATCCGGGACACGATGAGCTGTTTGGTCTGACTTGCTATCCCGATGTTGAAAGTATCGAGTCAGAAATTGACATTGTGAACATTTATAGAAGATCGGATCAGGTTTTACCCATAATCGTGAGTGCACTAAAGAAATCTTCTATCAAAATGGTTTGGATGCAGGACAATGTTTACAACGAAGATGCAGCCAGTCTAGTTGAAGAAGCAGGTATTCCAGTTGTGATGAATGATTGTATCTATAGGGTCCACGAACAGATTAAGTAATGGCATTGTCAGGAGGAGCGCTGGCCCCAGTTAAGCTTCTTTCGCAACTTCTCGTAAAATGTGTTGTCCGGTGTAACTACCAGTTGAATTCTATAAGAACTGGGACGTATTCTAATACGAATTGTGCCATCGATATGCCTGGTGTTTTTACCATCGATATGTAGATGGGCCAAACCATCAGGATTACTCAGTTTTACATAAATACTATTGTCACCTGTTAAAACAACGGGACGAACAGATAATGTGTGGGGTGAAATGGGGGTAATTGAGATGGCCTCCAGACTGGGATCCATAATTGGACCTCCAGCAGATAGAGCATAAGCAGTAGAGCCAGTTGGTGTGGAAAGAATAAGTCCGTCAGACAAGTATCGATTGAGTAATTCCTCTTCTACCCGAACTTCAGTCGCCAATAAGTTGAATACATCGGCTCGTTCAACAACTACATCATTTAATGCCCAGAGTGTCTCCTCAGAACCATCCTCAAATTCCAGGCGGCAATTCAGAACCATGCGTTCTTCGATGCGATAATGACCTCTTAAAATATCATCAAGTCCAGATCGCCAATCCCGTTCTAGGGTGGTCAGGAAACCTAAACTGCCCAGATTAATTCCCAATATAGGGATAGGTGTTCGCATAACAGCCTGGGCTGAAGAAAGCAAAGTTCCGTCTCCTCCTATTGATATGATAAAATCTGTATCACGGGGGATATCATTTTCATTGATGATGTTTACTTCAAGATTGTCACACTCGATCTGTCGGGCAAAGCTATCTAACATGAAGAGTTCATGCCCTTCATCGATTAATTTGCTAAGAATCTCTCCGACATACGATTTTATCTCTTCGTCGCTCTGAAAACCCCAAATAGCAAATTTCATTTTATCCCCGATAAAGCCTTATTCCATGGATTGTTTTTCAAAACCACCATCTGCGGTCCTCACAAGCTTATCAATCTTCTGCCTGGCAGAATCTAAACGATCACGACAGAGGTGGATCAGTTTTAAAGCACGTTCGTTATGCTTGATGGCATCATCTAGCTTAAGATCTTCACCTTCCAGTTTGGAAACTAAAGTCTCAAGTTCTCCCATGAGTTCTTCAAATGATTTGTCTTTCTCACTCATAATTAAATTTAGAAACTCCCTCTGGTTAAGGTCACTTTATTTTTCTTTTTTTTACTTTGCTGGAAACTGAGCTTACTTCCCCATCACGGAGACGCATAGTGATTTCTGTACCATTCGTCACTTGCTTAATTGAACGAATCAACTCTCCGTCGACACCACTGATAACTGCATATCCCTTTTCAAGGATATTGAGTGGGTTTAATGCCTCTATGGATACAGATAAATTGTCCAGCCGAGCGGTAAGTTTAGAAATTATATCCTGTGATGATCGAATTGAGCTATCTTCTAACTGGTCCAATTTCTGGTGAGACTGTTCAATCATCAATTCAGGTCGTTTAAGTGCATAAGATCTTGAAACGGAATCTAATCGCTGCGCATATTTTTCAATTTTACCCAGCATGTTGGTTTGCAAGGCCTGCTCGACCTGACTAAACCATCTAATGAGTTCTGTGCTATCGGGGACAACAAGCTCTGCAGCAGCAGATGGTGTTGGTGCACGTTGATCGGCTACAAAATCAGAAATGGTCGTGTCTGTCTCGTGCCCAACCGCACTGACGATAGGTATTTTTGAATTCGCTATTGCTCGTGCAACGATTTCTTCATTGAAAGCCCACAAATCTTCGAGAGATCCGCCTCCTCGACCGACAAGCAAAACCTGACATTCATTCAGTTCATTAAAACTATCAATGGCTGATGCAATTTCATTTGCTGCCCCCTCCCCTTGAACCTTTACGGGAATGACCACCAACTCAGTCAGAGGGAATCGACGACTAAGAATGTTAATTATATCACGAATAGCTGCACCGGTGGGCGAAGTTACGATTCCTATTTTTTCCGGATATGCTGGTAGCTGTTGCTTGAGAGAAGGATCAAAAAGACCTTCAGCATGAAGTTTTTTCTTCAGATTCTCAAATGCAAGGTGAAGATCACCTTGACCGGCAGGTAACATTTGATCCACGACCAACTGATATCTACCCTGAGGGGGATAAACTGAGATTCTACCATGGGCGGTAATCTCCATCCCATGTGTTGGTTCGAACCTGACACTCACATTCTGGCGCTTAAACATGACACTGCCCAATTGAGCACCACTGTCCTTCAAACTGAAATACCAATGACCAGAGCTATGGCGGGTTAGATTTGAGATTTCTCCCTTGACCCATACTGATGCGAATCCCTTTTCCAGAGTGTGTTGGATGTGACCCGTAATTTGGGAAACTGAAAGTGTGTTGGTGAGCTCGGGTGATTGAGCCATAGGATTTTTTAGAACAAAAAGAGGGTGACGGAACTGGTTCCATCACCCTCTATATAAAATTTTAAGAAAGTCCTAACGGATCTTTTTCTTCTGTCGGTTGGAGCGTAAACGCTTCTTGCGTTTATGTGTTGCGATCTTACGCCGTTTCCGTTTTTTTCCACAAGGCATGTAGCTTCTCCTCTTTCAATGCGGCGCGAATATAAGAGTCCAACCATAGTCCACAAAGTAATTTTATCGTCGTAATACTTAGCTATTCTCTAGCCATAAGTGAATCATTTACACGATCGCGGAGTAAGCGAGAGGGCTTAAATACAGGGACGTAGCGAGCCGGTAAGTTGACCGCTTCACCTGTTCCAGGGTTCCTGGCTTGCTTGGGAGCACGTTTTTTAACTCCAAAACTTCCAAATTTTCTAAACTCAACCCGACGACCATCGACCATTGATTCAGCCAGAGTTGTGAGAAAAGCATCTATCACAGCCTCCGTCTCAACTTTTGTCAAACCGGTCCCGCCTGAGATGATATCCACCATATCTGCTTTGGTCATGCTAGTCTCCTTTGTTAATAAGGGATGCGATATTGTAATTTTATACTTGAAGATGATTCCCATCCCGGCAATGCCGATGAAACATCATCTTTTAATATTGTCCACCAGGATCTTCGTGGTTCCATCGGATACTGTAGTTGGCTGTTCACCGGTATCCCAGCTTTGCGACAGATAGCTTTCCGGGCATCTTCGAAAGTCCCCAGAACATCCACCAAATTAGCCTTGAATGCCTGTCTGCCAGTAAATATCCGACCGTTGCCCAAACTCCGCATGTTTATCTCATCGATTCCACGTTCCTGTGATACAACCTCCGTAAATTGTTCATATACGTCATCAATGATACCCTGAAAATAGGTCTGCTCCTGCTCATTCATCTCGCGGAAAGGTGAACCAGCATCTTTGAATTCTTGTGATTTTACAGTCCGCATACCTACACCAACCTTCTCCATCAAATCAGAATAAATTGGAAACTGCATGATGACACCAATGCTTCCAGTGAGAGTTCCCTCATTGGCAAAAATACTGTCAGCACCCAGGGCTGCATAATACCCACCTGAGGCGGCAACACTGGACATGCTTACAAAAACGGGCTTATCACCATTGTCCCTAATCGTTTTTATTGCATGATATAACTCCTGCGAGGGAGCTACCTGGCCACCTGGCGAATTGATGGGAATAAGGATGCCGGCGATTCTATCATTGTCAGCAAACTTTTGAAGTTTGGCAACCCATTTACGTGAAGCACTGATTTCTCCCTCAAGAGGTAACACAGCGATGCGCTTCGAATTGTCAAACCACTTGCCCTCACCTTCCTTGGTTGAAACTAAAAAGAGCAATACTGCAAACACTGCAATTACGATTGCTCCGTAAATGCGGTTCTTTTTCTTGTATTTATTATCCATTATTTTTCTTTGTATAAATCGTCAATTTTTGCCCCGGATATATGTGCTGACCGTACCTCAAACCATTCCAATGTCTAATACGCTTGGCGCTGGTATTAAAATCTTCTGCAATTTGACCCAGGGTATCTCCCTTTTTAACTGTGTAGGTCTTTTTTGCATAGTCAGTGGACGGTGGTGAAGATTTCCGTTTTGTCGAACTGCTGGAGGTGGAAGCATAGCTCTTTGGCGCAGGTATCACCAATTTTTGTCCAACTGATAGCCTGTTTCTATTTTTGATACGATTTGCTTGTACAAGTTTTGTGAGGGAAACATTGTATTTTCTGGCAATAACTGAGAGAGTTTCACCTCGACGCACATAGTGAATTTGGTAGTCAATCTTATCTGAAGTGGGTATAGATGCCATTGCAGAGGCATTGATTGAACCTTTACCAAGAGGTACCTTTAGCTCGTATGGCTTCTTAGCGGGTGGGGTTACCCCCTGTCGTAATTCTGGATTATATGTTTTTAAATCCTGGTAATTCACACGTAATGCATGAGCAATCTTATCAAGATCCAGACTGCGATCAATATCAATCACTTCATATTCCCAGTCGGTCAACTCATCCACATGGAAACCATAACTTTCGGGGTCACTCCCGATAATGGCTGCAGCCAGCACAGTGGCAACATAATTACGTGTCTGTCTAGGTAAGGTAATCATGCGCCAATAGTCTCGATGTCCCTCCCTGCGGATGGTCCTGCGCACTCTTGCTTCACCCGTATTGTATGAAGCCATTGCCAAATACCAATCATCAAATTCATCATGGAGATCTTTTAAATATTTTGCTGCAGCATGGGTGGATTTTACCACGTCCCTGCGTTCATCCACCCACCAGTCACGCTTGAGACCGTAGCGGCGGCCAGTGGCGGAAATAAACTGCCAGGGTCCTACTGCATGCGCATAGGAATAGGCTTTGGTATTCAACCCAGATTCAATCATGGCCAGATAAATCAATTCCTCAGGAAGACCATATGATGCGAGAATAGGTCTGATGGTAGTGGCATAAAAAGAATAACGATCCAGCCAGATTTGGAAATCCTTGTGCTTTCTGTGCTGAAAAAGATTGATCATGGTTTTTACGCGACTGTTCAAGATGAGAGGGAGATGACCATCTCTGTCATCCACAACCATAAAACTCACATCTGCATCTAAAGAATCCAATAAGTCACTCATCCGTGAAAGCTGGTCTTTCAGTGAGGGTTGACCGAGAAGATCTTGGAGGTCCTTGCTGATATAACCTTCAAAATCAGAAGCCGCCAATTCGCTGAGACCAGAAACTGTTTCTCTAATTTCTTCTGGAATGGGGTCATCTATCTCTTCTATGGCTGCAAGTGTTGCCACGAGGCGTTCAACTTCAAATTGAACACCCAACGTGTCTCGAGCAACAATCATCAATCTGCCATCTGCGTAGTAGCGTTTGGCCTCTTGAATAAAATATTCCAGAAGAAAATCATCATCTTCGAGGTCAATAGCTGGTTTTATCATCTGCCCCATACTCAGCATGCTGGGGACTGGCATTAGTTCTGCAGAAAAGCTTTGAGCGCCCATGAGCAAACTAAGAGTCAGGGCGTACTTTATTATTCTAGAATATTTGTTTAATTTCATAATGGGAGAGAAGATAGAATTAAGATTATTTGATAACAAGCTCAGAATCAAGCTCTTATAACTTTTATATCATCCTGTAATTTAATTGATATGTGTTAAAGTCTGATGGTATTGGGTTAAAGGGCAGTTGGAGCAAGGAAGGCTTCTACAGTAATTCTTTCTCCAGGCCAGTAAGCCCTGTTGCTCTGCTATAAACCTAATTTCATTGACGCCTAGCCTATGAAGCATCCGCTTTTCCAGGGCATATCGTCTGAATATTTTCATTTCTCGCCACAGTTGAAAACCCCGCTCATCTCCTATGAAAGGAGCAAAAATGTTTACCAACCATTCCTTACACTGATTCAGTGATAAACCAATACATTGCATCTCTACCAATTTATCTGCGATTGAGTTGCGGGATATAGTTGGCCACTCATTGGGCTGAAATAATTCAGGGGCTTTTAATATCCTCTTCAGAAGCATCTCTTTCGAGGATCTACTGGGATAGGAAAGATTGCTCCCCTGCCATTCACGACAATCCGGCCAATGTTGGAGATCGAGCATTTGAGCAGCTTGTTGTAAATTCCGGAAGCGATTGCCACCTGTCATGATTACTTCAATCATGCCCAGGAGGAGCGGACCATACCCCTCCCCTTCAGTAGATAATATTTTCAAATGCTTTTGTTTGCTCTTGAATCTTGTATAAGCAAGAGCCAATAACTCATGTGGAGTGACACGACGAATTGATATGCATTGTCCAGACCCCAGGAACTCCCTGTCAACGACGAGGGTTGGAATGTCCGGACCGGCATCACCTCCCATGATCACATGCAACATGACATTGCAGTATCGCTCGTCATATTGGTGGCCATGGGTATACCAATCATTGGCTTTGATGTGCATCTCCACATCTCCACTAATCTCAAAATCGTCAAGAAGAATTCGAGCCTGGAAAATATCTGGACCAGGACCATCATTGCGGTATCCTGCCTCAAGGACAATCAAGTTTGCACCATCAACTGTTTTCAGGTTAACCATTCGTTCTGACTGACGCAACCACCAGACAACCAGATCCTTTTCCTGAGAATGCCAATTAAACTGACTTCCTTCAGCAATAGCACATTGCTGAAGTATATCTTCATTCTTATACATCCAAAGTTTCCTTGTTTGGAGGAATTTAAGTTATGTGCACACCTGGTAGAAGAAGAATTTTTACTGACTTAAGTTGATTATTTTTTCGGTGGTATATAGTGTTCTTCGAATAATGCTTTTGCGTCAGCAAGATACTGATTTCTCGTCTCCGTACTATAATCATTTGGATTCATTGGAGGTAAAATGGTCAGTTTAATCGTTGTTGAAGAAATTTGGCGCTGTTTTTTCCCCATGGCAACATGAGCTCCATTTATGACTACAGGGACAATTGGGATTCCAGTATCAAGCGAGAGTATAAAGGCACCTTTTTTAAATCGCTGAAGATGACCATCCTCACTTCGGGTACCCTCTGCGAAAATGATAAGGGAATTATCCTTATTCTCGGACATCTGAGCAGCAACCTGTTCCATCACAGCCAGTGCAGCGCGGTGATCCTTTCTGTCTACAAAGTAGTGACCGGCTGCCCACATGGCCCAGCCAAAGAAGGGAACATACTTCAATTGTTTTTTGGCAAGCATACCATGTTTATTCTTTACTCCCCAGTACATGGATGGGATATCAAAAGCTGAGCTGTGGTTGCTAATAAAAATGTACTGGTCATTTTCATTAATCTTTTCCTGACCTTCGACCACGACCTTTACATTTGAAATCTTCAAAACACCCCAGGCCCATCTCCTACCTGTGCGATAGGCAAGTCGTCCAGTTCCATCAATGAATCTTGCCAGAATCACTAGCACAACCCAAATGGCTGTCCAAAGAGATATTGTACCAATGATCAGAAAATAACGAAACATTTGACTACTTTAGATGTAATCCGGTGGAACCCATATAAGGTTTGAGAACCTCTGGAAGAATCACGCTTCCATCTTGTTGTTGGTAAGTTTCCAAAAGTGCAACCAAGAGGCGGGGGGTTGCCACCCCTGACCCATTTAAAGTATGGAGTAGCTGGACTTTTTTTCCACCCTGAGGTTTGTATCGGATAGCTCCCCTGCGGGCTTGAAAATCTTCAAAATTTGAACAACTCGATACTTCAAGCCACCTTGCTTCACCAGGTGCCCATAGCTCAAGATCGTAGCACTTTGCTGCAGCAAAAGACAGATCACCTGTTACCAGTTCGATTACCCGGTACTCAAGACCAAGCGCCTCGAGAATATCTTCAGCATCTCTTCTTAATTTCTCTAATTCATCATATGAATCATTTGGATGTGTGAATTTCACTAACTCTACTTTATTAAACTGGTGTAGCCGTAAGAAGCCACGCGTGTCTTTTCCGTAGGAACCTGCCTCTCGTCGAAAACAGGATGAGTAGGCACAATACTGAATCGGCAATGATTCCTCTGGGATTATTTCTCCCTGGTGGATATTGGTCACAGGGACTTCAGCAGTGGGAATTAAATACAGCTCATCCTGGGGAATCTTGTACATATCATCTTCAAATTTGGGTAATTGACCTGTAGTTGTCATACCCTTAGCATTGCTGACAACAGGTGGCAACACCTCAGTATAACCATGTTTATCTATATGGAAATCTAGCATAAAATTTATTAAAGCCCGTTCCAGTTTAGCACCATGGCCCGTATAAAGAGGAAAACCAGGACCTGCAATTTTTGTCCCACGAGGAAAATCGAAGAGACCAAGTGAATCTCCCAGTTCAAGATGGGTTTGTAGCTTGAAATCAGGGTTATACCTATTACCCCACTCCTTTACTACTGGATTTTCAGAGGCATCTGATCCTACTGGAGTTGTCGCATGTGGCAAATTAGGAATTTGAAGCAATAGCTCATTCAATTCAGCCTCAACTTGGCGTTGCTCTTCATCCAGGCCCTTGATTCGCTGACCAATTTCTCTGGTCCTATCTATTAAATCAGAGGCATCTTCTTTATTCTTTTTTCGAGAGGCAACATCTTTTGAGACAACATTTCGTTCATGCTTCAGGGTCTCCACATCTGCAATTACACTTCTCCGTTTCTTATCCAGGTCCATGATTGCATCAAGATCAATCTGAACATTCTTGTTCTGGATGCCTTGACGAACCATATCGATGTTTTCTCTGATTTTATGAATGTCTAGCATTCTTAAACCCCATTTTCTCCAATTCGTGGCGTGTTTCTGTGCTTGTCCATATACTTGATTACCTACTGCCGGAACCTGTAAACATCACATACACGGTATACATGATAATCTTGAAATCCAACCGTAATGAAATGTTCTCGAGGTAAAACAGATCGTATTTCAATTTTAACCTTGAAGCCTCAAGTGTCGTATCATACCCTTGTTTAACTTGAGCCCATCCAGTAATTCCAGGTTTAATCTGATGTCTCCTCGGGTATAAAGGGTATAGTTCTGAAATTTTATCGACAAAAAATTGTCTTTCAGGTCTTGGACCAACAAGACTCATTTCATTGCGCAAAATATTTATGGCCTGAGGAATTTCATCCAAGCGGAGGTGCCGGAGAATTTTTCCTACTTTGGTAATTCTCGGATCGGATTCCGTCGCCCAGACGGGACCTGTATTAGCCTCAGCATCCTGGATCATGGTCCTAAATTTAATAACATTGAATGGTTTACCATTTTTCCCAACGCGTTCTTGGGCAAATAGTACTGGCCCTTTTGAATCCAATTTGATAGCAATAGCAATGATAACAAGGAGAGGGGAAAGTATAGTCATGGCTATAAGCGCAACAAAAATATCAAACAATCGTTTTGCCGCGCGTTCCCACATTGGCATATAGTCTGGCATGATGTCAATCAAGGGGATCCCATGAAGCTGTTGGGTTCTGGCCAGACCAGAAATGGCATCAAACATATCGGGATTCGTCTTAATACCTACTTTATGATCCTGCAACAAACGAATAATATCTATAGTTCTATCGTGATGATCACGTTCGAGAGCTAAAACCACCTCATCGATACTTAGGTCGTTAATGATCTTAGAAATATCCTTCAGCTCACCAAGAATAGGTATGCTTATCAGGGATTCTTGAATGTGGTCCTCCCCATCCATTCGAATAAATCCTACTGGCTGATACCCAGAACGAGGATTGGGGGAAAAAGTATCCTGGACGATGAGCCCTCTCCTATTAAGTCCAACAATAAGAGTCTTCGCCAGTCCTTTCCCTTTTTGCAGCAGGTTCAGGTGGATTGAGCGTATTACAATTCTTCCAAAGCTTATTGAAAAGAGTAAGGACAGCGCATAAATAATGAGGATACTTTTTCCAAAAGTTACTGGATTATCTAGGTCCACCGTGAGGAGATAGATCAGAAAAGTACCTATAAAGATATATTTGGTGATGTTGATAAGTTCATCTGATCGGGAAATCGTGCGTTTGATCTTATAAAGACCGTTAAGCATAAAAAGGGTAATCCAGAAAATCGAAAGCAATGCAGACGGGAACTGCATATCAGACCATACCAATTGAATGGTGTTATTGTACATTCCAGATTCAAATCTGAGTAAGAATATTACTACAAAACTCACATTGATACTGATAAGATCAGAACCTACGAGTAATATTCTTTCCAGCCAGCGTGGCATAATTTCCTATCTATTCCCTTTCAAATCGCCAGGGGTTATTCCCCTAGCAGAAAAAACGGAATGAATATAATCGTTCCCCCTGAGAATCAAAGGTCACCCTACCCTTGAATAGATCATGCATCTCCCCAAAACTATCTTATTTTTCACGATGAAAAAACTGACTCTTTTCTTACTCCTCATATCAATCATTGTTGCACAAAATGTTCCCTATGTGATGGAACACGCAGTATATCATTTTCTTGAAAGAAGTGAGAGTCTTGGATTTATAAATGCTGAGTACTGGAGTACCCGACCTTATACCATCTCGCAGATCAATGATATGCTCGCGGAGATTTCAGAGCACAGGGCAAACCTTTCCTCAAAGGATGTAAGACTCTTAGAGCGATTTCAGTTGGAGTTAAATCGAGAGTTTGATAAAAACGGAATTACATTTCCCTGGAGCCAATCCACAATAAATCAATTCATCCACCCATCTAGGCAGACAGCAAAGCCTTTTTTTATGACATACAAGCACGATAATGCAAAAGGATGGATTAATTGGTCTGAGACATTTCGAGTGCAAAGCAACGGGCATGCAGCCCGTGGGTATCATACCGACCATCTGGAAGTTTCAGGTTCAAAAGGTGCGATCGCCTTCACAACACAATACGATTTCCACAGAATAACTCGAAACGATGAATTCAGTACCATTCCGAGCACATATAAGGAGGGATTGCTCCTTGACAGAGAATACATGAAATGGATCAACTGGGGCTACCCAATATCATCCCTTTCTTTCATAAATGATGATTTTGAAGTAGGTATTCATCGCCAACCAATTTACTGGGGTTATTCAAAAAACAACTCCGCTATCCTCTCTGATAATGTTTATCCATTACCCCATGTGGTGTGGAAAACTGAAACACCCCACTTGCGCTTCATGTTTCTCCATGCTCGCTTGACCCCCAATAACCCTCTGGTACCAGATACGTTGAATGTGAGGCGGAACCTCTCAGCACATCGGGTTGAGTTTGATATAAAACCGAATTTTGAGTTTGCATTTAATGAGATGGTGATATACGCATACCGTGATTTTGAGTTGGGGTATTTGAACCCCGTTAATTTCTTATTCGCTGAAGAGCAAACTCAGGGCGATCTTGACAATAAACTCATGGCAATTGATTTTAAGTGGCGGGTACGTCCTGGCATAACCACATACGGTAGCTGGTTTTTTGATGAATTGGATTTCTGGAAACTTTTTTCTGGTTGGTGGGGAAATAAGTTCGTCTTTCAACTTGGAGCGAGCTTTTATCCTGTTAACAACCTGCCAACTGTAAACTTTGAATATACTGCAGCGCGACCATGGACATATTCACATTCAAAAACAGTGAACAGCTACACATCAGCAGGGCGGTTGCTGGGATTAAAAGATGGTCCCAATACTGAATCATTTCTCTTAAGGTTGGATTGGTTCGCAAGTCCCTATTTGTATATATCAGGGGACTACAAATATTTAAAAAGAGGGGATGACCCTGGATCAAATGCATTGCTCAGTTATGATGAGAGAGTTGTAAGTGATGAAATTGAAGATAGCCAGTTTCTTAGTGGCAATATAAAAGGATCAACATTCACAAGTCTCTCAGTTCAATATTTTATAGCCAATACATTTGCATTGAACGTTAATTTAACTAGTGAGGATATCGTTGAGCTCGGTATTAAGATTGATTGGTGACAACTTTGAGACTTGAAATGTTTGGATTTAATATGTTTAACACTGGAGAATTTACATGAGTACTGAGCGGTTGGAAAACGAGCAAAACTTTCATGATGAAAGATTTGGAGGGTCTGACAATGCACGAAGTAATGCTCGGAAATATTATTCGATAAATAATCACTCTGCTAATCGGTATGCACGGATAATTGCTGAGCACTGTAAGGGTAAGACTCTCCTAGAATATGGATGTGGAACCGGTAGCGGATCAGAGAAATGGTTGAATTTTGGAGCTATCCTCACTGGGATCGACATCTCTCCAGCAGGGATTAAGAAGGCCAAGGAAAGAATTGCCGAAACTAAACACAAGGCTAACTATTTGGTTATGAATGCTGAGGACATGGATTTTGGGAATAATAGTTTTGACCTTGTGGCAGGGACAGGCATCATCCACCATTTGGATCTAAATAACTGCTTTAAAGAATTACAGCGGGTCATCAAACCTCATGGGCATGCAGTATTCATTGAGCCTTTGGGACATAATCCATTCATCAATCTGTATAGATTCCTCACACCTAAAATGCGTACAGATGATGAACATCCGCTTAAAATGAAGGACATTAAACTACTTCAGAAACACTTCCAAAATGTGGATGTGGAATACTTTTCTCTTTTTACTTTGTTTGCAGTACCCTTTCGAAAACATAAAAGGTTCACGAGTATAAATGACTTTTTTAGGAGTCTGGATAAGGCATTTTTTAAGATCCCTCTATTCAACCGATTGGCTTGGACCGTAGTCATTCATGCCAGTCACCCTGTTAATTAAAATCCAAATTAATGCAAGCTATAGAGTTTTTGAATCCAATCTCATCAGGTTGGAAGGATAACCTGTTCCCCTTAATCAATGTTCTTGATTAATTGATTAAGCTTTTTAAGGTGATAACTGCGGTACAGGAATGGGAATTTTTCTATGGTGATTGGTTGATATTTATAATTTGAGATATATTCATCTATGTCGTGAATAATTTTATCATAGTCGATTTTTGTGTATACTGTGATCAAGCCAGTCGAAAGTATCTCTTGACTAATCGTTTCTGGAATAATTGCGATCGTTCTGAGGCCACATTCGAGATAATCATATAGTTTATTGGGAACAGCACCCCGCAATGAGGCTGCTTCTAGCTGCAATGAGACAATTCCAATTTTTCCTGTCTTCAATATCTCATTGACTTCTGATTTAGTATATGGGCCAATTATCTCGATATTGCTAAGTTCCATTTCGGCGATTTGATGTCTAATCCACTCTCCTTGTACACCATCCCCAATCAGAACAATTCGGACAGCATTGAGTTTTGGGTCAGGACTCTTCTGTAATTTCTGAGCAATGATTAGAATTGGGGAGAAATCATACATTTGGCCAAAATTACCAGAATAATAAATCACATCCTTTCGTGGATCTGAATTGACCAATCTTATTGGATAATCGCCAATCCCGTTTGGTAAATACAATGAATCCTGATTAGCTGCTGTCATTAGATCTGACCATTTTTTATTCACAAAGGAAATTAGACTGGCATTTTGATAGGCCAGGTACATCAATCTAGATGCGAGTCTATAGATTGGATTACCTTTGCTTATGATACCAACATCTGCAATTACTTCAGGGTACAAGTCACGAACGTCCAGGACATAGCTTCTGTTCTTATACTTTTTGAAGAATAAGGCTACCATTGCAAGAAAGGGGCTTGGCGTTGTATATAGTAAGAGTGAATTGCGTGCTTTCTTCTGCAGATACTTTGCTGCTTTCAAAGCAAATGCAACCTCATGCAAGAGACGCATATACTTACTGCTACTTGATTTTTTTTGATGGGGTAATCTTACTATCTTAAAGGGATAGTCACCTTGGTGTTTATCCTTACTCAACATCATATGGATAGGTTGTGCAGTCACTATTTCTATTTCATAATGTTCATGCAAGTATGTAGCGAATGAACCCATTCTTTCAGCTGCTGCACCGTTCTCAGGTGGAAAATACTGAGATATTAAGGTTATTTTGCTGATCAATGTTGAATAACCTTATTATACAATTTCACTAAATTTTCTTCCTGACCATACCAATTATAATAGTCTTGAACAGCTTCGGAGCCATTAGCTCCGTACTCATTTACCAATTCATCATTTGCTCCAAGTCTATTTATAACCCCTGAAATATTATCAAAATCCTCAGGATCTACAGACACACCTGCTTGATGTTTAATTACAATATTTTCCCATGTTGGGAAGTTTGAGCAAACAACTGGAATTGAATTCATCATATATTCAAACAACTTCGTCAATTCCTTTTCAAAGTAATGGGGACTTTTTGGAAATATAGCCAGACCCGCAGTCCAATAATATTGATGGTAATACTCCTGTAAAAGAGTAGGATCAACAAATTCATCCGTATAAGGGATAATTAATCTATGTGCTTCAGATCCTAAGTTTTGATGCAAATCCTTTGATAGTTCACTTGAAATTCTGCCCACGAGGTGAACCCTTACATTACTATTCAGTCTTACAAGCTCACTATAAATGTTAAGACCACGTTCAATCGAAACGTTCCCAGTATATATTAATTCCAAGAACTCAGTTTTTCCAGCAACTGGGTTTTCATAAACTTTATCAACTATTGGATAATTGAGGACTTCCGTTGAATTTGGAAAGTATCTCTTATAATACTTTTCAGCAATTATTAGAGGTAGCCTTCTAGAGGCAAATAGTTCAGCCCTTCTAACAAGACTCGCGAGAACTAATTTAACCATTCGGTTCTTTCGCGGATTGCCTCTCTCTATCAAACCTGTAAAATTGTCCTCATGCACATCATAGATCAAACAAGTTTTTTTTAAAAGGTAATGCAGTAGTATACCTGATGGAAGTAGTTCCGGATCATGGAATTGGACAACAGTGGGGCGTAATTTAACAAGTCTGTACACTGCTACGAACTGATTCAGTATATATCGTTTAATTTTATTTGTTGATCTTTTAAGTTGATATGTTTTGTTAGCCAAATTCTCTTCATTCCTACCATGAGCAACCATGAAGTAGACATCATACCCAGCCTTTTTTGCTCCCTCAATTTCCTTATAATAGATCCGATTATCATTAGGAAAGTGTGAGGTACTAATATGAACAATGGATTTCATTTATTGGGCAGCAATACTTATTATGGTTAAAATCACTATGCTAGCTGAAACCAAATAGATTATCTGATCTTTTTTGAAAATTATTTTCTTATGCAAACTGTATATAGATGCGAAATAGATCAAGACATATACAATGAGTAAGTAAACGAGTAATAAATAGGTCTCAAAACCAGTTGACCATGAATAGATAAGTACCATGCTGGCGGAAGCAAAAATACTGATAATATAGATCGCACTATTTATACTCCTCGCTTGCAATGCATCAACCGTTCCCCTCACAAGTTCGGTCGAGAGCATAAATGGCATGCAAAATGAAAGAATTTTCAAATCAAGAGCATAAGCGGTCACATCCACTCCAATCCACAAATGTATGGCTGGTCCCATTAGGAAGTACAAAATGCCCATCAAGAGTGGACCTGCAATCAAAGCTACCATATTAATCATCCACACTTCATCTCTCACATCAAGCCTTCCCTGTTTCAGCATCTCTGAAAACCTTGGTAATACCATAACATTTACCGGCCCTGCAAGCATAATCACCAGCCTTAGGATAGTGAGGGCTGCTCCCCAAACAGCAATTCTTTCTATATCCTCAATTACCTTTAAATAGACTATGGGTAATGCTGCAATAAAAATTTGGGATACGAACATGGGGTAGCGCTGTAGTCCATATCTGATTAGTCGCCCGATACTGTATTCCTTATGGATCGCATCACTATCGTTTCTAGGTAGATGAGTTGTCAGTATCCGTGTAAGCGTATAGGTATTGTCAAAAAATGATAGTGAAAAGATAAATAGGAAGTAGTGTGGCAATGATTGGGTGATAATTAAACCAACCACCGGATAAATAAACATATTTTTGCAGTGTTGAAGTGCTGCTTTCTTGAAATTTTGCTGAGCTCGGATAATGGAGAAAGTGAGGGTATTATATGCAAGGGTAAGCGAAAAAAGCAGAAACGAGACAAAGCCAATTGAGTCGGGCTCAAACAATCCCAACTTTAGAATTACGAACCCAACCAGAAGATTGGCAAAGAGGGTAGTGAAGAAAACCAGTTTAATGGCATCAGTAAACACTTTGAGTTGCTTAACTTTTGGGTAAAAGAAGGGAATACTGAGATTAGCGCCAACTAACTGAATACTCAGCATTGTGGTAATTATTCGCTTAATAAAAATATAATTACTCAAATCGTTTATGGAATACATGCGTGGAATCAGAGCATTTATCGTGATGGCAGCTAATGCAACTAATCCATTAGCAACAAGTAGATAGGAATATTGCTTACGGAGTGCCATGGAATAGTTGCTTTTTATTCAGATAAAAGAGGAAGGCCAACCAAACAATGAGACCTCTGGTAATATATAAAATTGTAAAATTTGAACTGAAGAACCCAAATGTGAAAATGGGTACAGCAATGGCAACACCAATAATATATTTCAGATCTATTGAGTATTTGGAAGCGTTGACCATCGCTGCATAAGTTAAGTGCAATATGAAGCCAAAGAATAAATGTGCGATTAGAACACCGTAAATGCCAAAATCAGCCCAGTAATTCCCCATGTAAATAGCATTCGCAAAACCAGTCGTAGTCGGATTATTCCACCATATCTTCATCACATAATTTGAAACGGGAAAAGTGCCTTCAACATGTAGCCAGGAAAACAATTGGCTAGACCTTCCCAACAAAAACTCATGAATTTGTGGAAATATGATGAAGTACCATGACAGAGCTTGTGCTGGCATAATAAATAATCGAAGGAGGAGCGATAAAAAGATTACCCGCCATATGTCATCTCTACCAAACTGTAACAAATAATAGATGCTTAATGGAATTATGAAAGAAATCACGATTCCGTATAAGATGAGTTTGACGTTTCGCTTCTTCCTACTTAGATAGATGGCTACCAGGATGGTGATGAAAAGTGATGCGGCAGGAGCTTTTTCAAGCGTGATTATGTTTACAAAGAAACCATAGCTGAGTATCATCGCCCCAATTGCATACCTGGAAAAGGTTTTTTTCTCACGAATATAAAAGGTGGTAATTACTGCGATTATGGGTACCAACAGAGACCTATTCCAGGAAAAAAGATACTGCTCAATTCTGCTCATGTTAAGTGTTTTAAAGGCTCCCTCTCTCATAAGAGCATATTTAGCAGCATCACCAGGGTTGAATACAAGTTCTAAAAAAGGTGCAGTTTTGGCTTTTAACATATAGAAGAGGAATAGAATTAGGGAAAACGCGGTAAGACCGTAGAGAAGCCGGACATTTACACTGAGTTCTTTTTTAGTCTTTTCTTCAACGTAAACCTTCCCAAAGCGAGTTTCCTTGATTGGCGCAAGAATATCTCCAATCAATAAGCCTAATGGGTAAACAAAATAAAAACTGACTACAGCAGCAGAATAGTTATCTCTTACCGTCTCTTCAAGTGTACCAGAAATGTAAATCGCAGGAATTGCAATTATTACTGTATAAATTGATAAAACTATTGAAGGTAACGACAGGTTAAACAATCCATGATAACCCCAAATATACCTTTTTTTATAAGTAAGCGTTGAGACAAATAATATGCCTACGATTGTAGCAAAATACGAATTATAATAATCCTCTGGGAGTAAAAATGTGCCCACTGCAATCGTAGTAAATACAAGGACAACAAGAGATTGAATCGGCAAACTACTCAACTCTTTTATTGATTTGGATAATGGCGTTCTACCTTTCTATAATAATAGATTGTCAGAACACCTAGATAGGCTAGTCCTAATACGAATAAATATTTCATGCGAGGCGGACCGTACTTCTTTTCAGGTAAATTGGGTTTATCTAATATTTGAATAGTGGGAGTATTCTTTGATTCCTTCAGCTTTGCTTCTTCATATTGCTGAATCATGAATTTGTATAAAATGGACTGAACTTCAACATTTCTAGTCAAACGTACATACTCAAGGCCTTTTCCCGGGATATTGTCCAAGCCCGGTAAATAATCACTTTCATTATTATCATCCTGTTCAATGAATGAAATTTTATCCTCCATCTCCTCTAACTCAATACGTCTCTGTCTTAGTTGAGGGTCACCCCCTGGAACTGATCGTTGCAATACATTATATGCGATTTCATTTTTCAAGTATTCGGCTTTTAGGTTGGCGTAAGATTCAATTGATGCCCTCACCTGATCCTCAAAGGCTATCGTCTTGTACTCTTTCTGGAAAGCTACGAGTGCATTTTCTGCATCAGCTAAATCTTCGATATTTTGCATAAATCTTTGTTCAACTGTTATTCTATGATATCTAGCTCTTTCACTTTTATAATATTTGTTTAAGCTGTCGATTTTTGTAAGAACAAATCCAATAATATCCTGTGAGGTTTGCTTACAGCTATCTTCCTCAAATGCAGGATGGAACCATGAGGTTTCGGTTTCGCAACTTAAATAAATAGTACCTTCCGGTAAAACTTCCAACGAAAGCATTCCATCAACTGCTTCAAGACCTTGCTCGATGAAGTCAAATTCTCCTAGCTCCATGATATCAAAGTGACTAATGATTTCTTCCTTTAGAGTCCTACTATCAATAATTGAAACAATTCTATTCGTTTCATTATTTGACTCACTACCTAGCAACCCACCAAATGGAAGACTAGACAATGCGCCTGAAATACCAATACTACTATCATCGATAGGGGGAAGGAGAATTGCGGATGACTTAAAAGATTTTGGGAGTATCAATAAGAATGCTATCGTTAGAATCCCATAGATTATTGATAGTGGAATGAGCCGCTTTAAATCAGCTTGGACATGTTCCATGAGTAATTTAATCATGCTTAATTCTCATAATTCTATTAGTTAATCGCACTGTATGCTAGGATGAGAGTGCCTAACGTGGAAGCAAATTGGAGGATACTAATTTCACCCACTAAAATGTTAATAGTGGATCTACGAACTTCAATTATATCTCCCCTTTGGATAATGACATCCCTTCCACGTAAAACGTCTCCATTTTTTCGAATTACTTTCACACCTTTAGTAGCCCCAGCTGGCAATAGTCCACCTGCAAGATGCAGATAATCACTTGAGGTATAGCCGGGAATAAATTGATAAGATCCTGGGGCAGCAACAAATCCCAAAACATTAATTGGTTGTTCAAAAAGAAATTCTATTTCATCTCCTCCAGTCAAGAGAAAACTATCGTATTCGGATGGTGTAACAGTAATGAACTGTGGACCATTAGCTCCAGAACGTATTACTTTAACATTTTCGAGATCAGCGTCTTTTTGAAATTTCACTTGACGAGAAATAAGAGAAGATAATGTTTCCGCAGCCAAAATTGATCTGTATCCAGCATCTTCCACCGCTCCTCGGATAACGACTACCGACCTGGTTATATTGGAGTGGGGAACATGAATTTGATCACCATCATTCAATGTTGGATTATTTTTCATATCCCCCTCTGAGAAAAATTTTGAAACATCCACAGTTATAATTGTTCCCATTTTATCGGTTATACGAACTTTCCCTAAATCTGCTAATGGATTATGATTGGCCATCGTAACGAGTGTTGAGACTCGCATAACAGGTGTTGACACATAAAATCCTGGTTCAGAAACTGCTCCTGTAACGGGAACGGAAAACTCGCGAATTCCTATTAAATCAACTGTTACACGACTCTGCCTGTAATTTTCTTGTATTCTATTTCGAATGAGTGCTTTTGCTTCAAATAGGGTTTTTCCAAAAAGTTCTATATTTCCTACCTTGGGAATCAATAGGCTTCCACCTGGAGTGACGATGCCAGTAAAAGTAATTGTTTCTCCAACTTCAATGCTTATGGAGAACTTATCAGATGGTCCAACCGTAAAAGTAGAATCATCAATTGGAAGCTCTAATGTCACTTGTTGCACTTGATCTTGTTCAGACAAAGCGACTGGGAGGATACTTTCCTGCGGCTCTTCAGAATTCACTTCAGTAACTCCAAAGCGCTGTGAAAAAAGGGCAAGTGGAATCAGCAATACGAATAAGATCCTATTTTGCAGCATATTTATTTTGCTCCTAATTTCACAATATTTTTCTCAGTTATCCCCGCAGTAGCATTCCTTGTATCTACAATGAGTTTGGAGTTCTCCACAATAGCTTCAATATCATACTCAGAATGATTGGTCGTGATAACCACACAATCATATTGACCTAATGTGGAGTGATCAAGTTCTACAGTGGATTCCATCCTAGAGTCAAATTTGATCTCATCAACATAAGGGTCATGGAAACTCACCTTGGCACCCTTGGCTTCCAGAAGTGCGTATACATCCAGGGCAGGTGATTCTCTCACATCATCAATATCAGGCTTATAAGCCATACCCAGGAGCAGGATGTGAGATCCATTGATACTCCTCGCCATTCCATTCAAGCCATCTGCTACCAGATCAACAACATACTCAGGCATGGAAGCATTGATCTCACTGGCCAACTCAATAAAGCGAGCCTTGTAGTCAAGAGTTCTCATCTTCCACGAGAGATAGTGAGGGTCAATAGGAATACAGTGACCGCCCAATCCAGGACCAGGGGTGAACTTCATAAAGCCAAAAGGCTTCGTAGCAGCAGCATCAATCACTTCCCAGACATTGACACCCAGCTTGGCACACATAATGGCCATCTCATTGGCCAGACCAATATTGATACTCCTAAACGTGTTCTCTAAGAGTTTGGTTAGCTCAGCAGCCTCTGGTGAAGAGACAGGGACGAGTTTATCCATAACATGACCATAGACAGCCATACCCAATTTGAGACAGTTCTCTGTAACACCACCGATAACCTTAGGTGTATTTGTCGTATGAAAGGTTGGATTACCTGGGTCTACTCTCTCAGGTGAGAAGAGCAGAAACACATCTGTACCTACCTTCAGTCCTGATGCTTCCAGCGCAGGCTGGAGGAGTTCACGGGTAGTACCAGGATAGGTGGTACTTTCAAGTACAATGACCAGATTTTTGTGAACATACTTGATCAGCTCTTTGTTCACATCAAGGATATAGGTGATATCAGGATCTTTGGTCTTACTCAGGGGTGTTGGGACGGCTATACAGATGGCATCGATGTGTTTGATACTTGAGAAGTCTGTAGTGGCAGTGAAGGTACCTGCTTCAACCAGGGACTTGAGTTCGGCATCATCCACATCCTGGATGTAGTTATCACCAGCATTCAACTGATCTACTCTGGACTGGTTCACATCAATACCGATGGTACGGATACCAGCATTACCAAATTCAACAGCTAATGGCAGACCTACATAACCCAGACCCACGATACCTACTGTGATTTCTTTGTTCTCTATACGCTTTAATAAATTTTTCAATTTTTACCCCTCAATACAAATTTTTCAATTTTGATCGAAAATAGGTTTTATTCCGTATTTTAATGTGATCAACCTAACAATATTTGAGCACTTTATATGAAAAAGC
>JAERTG010000115.1 GCA_016845065.1 Fidelibacterota bacterium
CCCAGGATAATGAAACAATTGTCCCAAAAACTGAGGGGAATTTTGGAAAAGGAATAGACTCATACATAGGAGGCTGGGAAAAAAATGGCGCAAGGTCTGGATGTTATTATTGTGGACGATGATCTGAGTGTATGCCAAACCCTGGAAGATATCATCACAAAGTTCTATGCCTGGGGGGAGGTGCTTGCTTTTACTGATGTGGATGAAGCAGTGTCTTATTGCCTGAATCGCGATATCGGAATTGCGGTTTTTGTAATTGACGTGTTTCTTGGCGAAAGAACCGGGTTCTATTTTCTTGATGCCATAGAAGAAGCCTTCCCATCCGCTCACGAAGATGCGGTTATGATTACTGGATATGCAAACGATGATGTTGTGGATACATGCGTGGCTTCCGGAATTAACCACTTACTGGAAAAACCCGTTAAAGCATATGCTTTGCAGCTTGGGATTAGGGCGGTAGTGGAAAAATATCTAAAATTTGCCAAGAAACTTATGAAGAATCCTGAATTTTCCGATGCGGTTGCAAACCTATGAGAAATTGGAACAACGGATTCAGGAGTTAGAAAAGGCTTTGTTGGAAGAGGAGAATGAAAACATTTTCAGGCTATCTCCAGATTTGATTGGTCATGGTAATTTGGAAGGATATTTTACTAAAGTAAATCCTTCTCCATATTGAGAATTGCCACAGCTAAAGGAGTGTTCGGATATGACTATTTTTATCGACCTTATCAGTAACATGGCATTGCTCCTCGCATTGAGCATCCTCTATAGTTTCCTGACCCGCATCTGGAAGCATGGAGAGATGCCGGGCCGGATTCTTGCTGGTATTCTCTTTGGCGGGGTCGCTGTGGCCGGGATGATGCAGCCTTTTAATTTTGCGCCAGGCGTTATCTTCGATGGCCGCTCAATGGTTGTCAGCATGGCAGGTCTATTTGGTGGTCCCGTCACTGCCGCTATTTCAGCCTTAATTGCAGGATGTTATCGTCTTGGGCTTGGCGGAACCGGAGCCTTGACAGGATTCGGTGTTATCTTCACCTCGGCGGCCCTCGGTTCAGGCTACTACTATTTACGTCGCAAAAACCCCGATGTGACAAAACCCACCTACCTCTTTGCCTTTGGTGTCATTGTACATATATCGATGCTCCTGTGGATGCTGACACTGCCATGGCCACTTGCATTTGAAGTCATCAATAAAATATCAATACCAGTGATGTTAATATTTCCATTAGCCACCCTCTTTTTAGGGACACTGCTCGCAGACCAGGAAGGACGCAATCATGCACAGGAGGCGTTGCGGGAGAGCGAGGAGCGCTATAAACTTCTCGTTGAGAACCAGACGGATATGGTTGTTAAATTCAATACAAAAGGTGAACTCCTTTTTGTAAGCCCATCGTACTGTAAAACATTTGACAAAACTCAAGATGAGTTGCTGGGAGAAAGATTTATTCCTCTCATTCACAAAGAGGACAAAGAAGCCGTAGCGAAGACCTTGGACAAAGTTCATCGACCACCATACACGGGCTATGTGGAAGAACGGGCCATGACAAAAGATGGGTGGCGGTGGCAATCATGGGCTAATACCGCGGTACTTGATGAAGAAAATGAGGTTGAATCTATTGTTGCGGTAGGTAGAGATATCAACAAGCAAAAACAGGCTGAGAAGGCATTGGTCGAGAGCGAAAAGAAACACAGGGAAATGATGGCGAACATTTCGGACGTTATTGGGATATTGGATATGGATGGAACCATAAAATACAAAAGTCCCAATATTAGAAAATGGTTCGGCTGGCGTCCGGAAGATCTTGTAGGCACGGACGGTTGGGAAACTGTTCATCCTGACGACCTGGACCGTGTTCAAACGGAATTTTTCACACTCCTTAAAAAGGGCAACTCAACAACAACGGTGGAATACAGATATAAATGCAAAGATGGAAGCTATAAAATGATAGAACTTACCGCCGCTAACCTCGTAAAGGATTCGATTGTCAGCGGAATATTAATGAATTACCATGATATTACGGAACGCAAACGGGCGGAAGAGGCTTTGAAGGAGCGTGAGTCTCTTTTTTCACAAATGTTTGAACAATCAACTACAAGTATGTGCCTTTATAACCCGGATGGCACGGTTAACAGAATTAACGATGAATTTTGTAAAATGTTTGGTGTTGAAGAAAAAGTCATTATAAATGCAGGTTATAACCTATTTAAAGATCAGGCGGCCATTGATGCGGGGATTATCCCGTTTTTGAAAGATATATTTGAGGAAAGGAAGACGAAACACTGGGAAATGAAATTTGATATTGACATCGCTTCAGCGTCAACGGGAACGCCCACATGGAGAACAGGAAAAATATTCATTGAAGTCTTCGGATACCCGGTGCTGAATCGTGAAGGCAATTTGGAATATGTGGTGCTTCAACATTACGATATCACCAAGCGCATGCAATCACAAGCGGCACTGAAAGAGTCCGAGGATAAATTCCGCAGTTTTGCGGAACAGTCTCTTGTCGGCATCTATCTCATCTCAGGTGATGTCTTCAAATATGTTAACCCGAAATTTGCCGAAATGTTCGGCTACAGTGTTGATGAATGCTTGGACAACATGCATTTTCCACAACTTGTGCATCCAGAGGATTTGGCCACGGTTGAAAAACAGGTAGGCCGACGGTTATCTGAAAAAACCAAATCTGTTCGATATTCCTTCAGAGGCATCAAGAAAAGTGGTGAGACAATCCATGTTGAAATTTTCGGCTCTTCGATGGTTTTAAAAGGGAAGATTGTTGCCACGGGAACCATCATGGACATCAGCGATCGAATAAATGCTGAAAAGGCACTTAAAACAAGCGAAAAGCGTCTAAAAGAGGCTCAGTCGGCGGCGAAAATCGGCAACTGGGAGTACGATATTTCCGATGGGAAGGTCTGGGGGTCGGAACAGGCATTTCGTGTCTATAACATTGAAAGGACTTCGCCTTATTTGCCTTTGGATCGGGTTGAAGCATGTATATCTGACGCGCCAAGGGTTCATCAAGCGTTGGTTGACCTGATTGAAAAAAACAAACCGTATGATATAAAATTTTGGATCCGGCAGGAGGTTAGCGGACAAGCCGTATTAAGCCATTCCATGGCAGCGCTGGTTTATGAAAATGGTGTGCCGATCAAAGTGAAGGGCATAATACAGGATGTTACTGAGCAACACAAGGCGGAGAAGGAGCGAAAACATTTGGAAGACCAACTCCAGCAAGCCCAGAAGATGGAGGCCATTGGCACCCTGGCGGGTGGTATCGCCCATGATTTTAACAATCTCCTTATGGCCATCCAGGGACGTGCTTCGATTATGCTGATGAATAAGGAGACTTCCCATCCTGATTTTCGACACCTGAAGGGGATAGAGGATAATATTGAAAGTGCCGCCGACTTGACCCGGCAACTCCTGGGCTTTGCCAGAGGTGGAAAATATGAAGTTAAGACCATTGACATAAATGAACTCATCAAAAAGCAAAATCGCATGTTTGGCCGGACCAGAAAGGAGATCTCCATACATGGAAAATACGAAGAGAACCTTTGGTCCGTAGAGGTCGACCGGGGGCAGATTGAGCAGGTCCTCTTGAACCTTTACGTCAATGCCTGGCAGGCAATGCCCGGGGGTGGCGACCTGTATCTGGAAACAGAGAATGTGACCCTTGGCGAAACGGATGTAAAGCCGTTTTCCATTGAACCCGGGGAGTATGTGAAACTATCCGTTACCGACACAGGCGTCGGAATGGATAAAGCAACCCGGGAAAGGATTTTTGAACCTTTTTTCACCACCAAAGAGATGGGGAGAGGCACCGGTTTGGGGTTGGCCTCCGCCTATGGCATCATCAAGAATCACGGTGGATTCATCAATGTCAACAGCGAAAAAGGTCATGGAACCACCTTCAATGTCTATCTGCCTGCTTCCGAAAAGGAGGTCATTCACGAGCAGAAGTCAATGGGGAACACATTAAGGGGAACTGAGACTGTTCTTTTCGTAGATGATGAGGATATGGTCATTGAAGTTGCCGAGGATCTGTTTGAGCGGTTGGGTTACAAAGTCATGACGGCGGGAAGCGGAAAAGAGGCCATAGAGACTTACGAGAAGAACCAGGCGCAGGTTGACATCGTGCTTCTGGACATGATCATGCCGGATATGAGTGGCAGCGATACTTATGACAGACTGAAGGAGATTGATCCTGATATAAAGGTGCTTCTTTCCAGTGGATATAGCATTATCGGGCAAGCGACCGAGATAATGGACCGGGGTTGCAATGGTTTCATTCAAAAACCCTTCAAAATGAAAGAATTGTCGCAGAAGTTGAGGGAAATTTTGGACGAGAAATAGGACTGAGTACGCTTACGCTACAGCTTCCATCGTTGACACCGACCGTAGTCGAAGGATTATCTTTGTTCAATAGGGCCACCACGTATCCAGTGGGACCGGTCACGGTCATTGTGAAAAGATCACCGTCAGGAATATTTAGCTTAAATTCATGTCCCGCTGCCTTTTTCAGTCGGATTCTGATCAGATCGTCGCCAATCCCACCGGTGTCCTCATCGTCGGATATGGAATCATTGGGCGTCTCAAGGTTCAGGACCACCACCTGATCAGGTTGTGCAAAAAAATCGATGTCCTTGGAAAATTCCCTCTCATGCACATATGAACTCACACTGGTTATTTCTGATCCGCTGTCGCTAGATGCTCCGCAACCGATAATGAGCAGCTAGAAGTTCTCTGGAGGCCAATACCACTCTTTCCGTCAAAATGGATAGGGATCGCAATCTCCGTACATTAGTCCGCCACAGAAGAAAGTTTGTTGTCATGCCAACGGAAGAAAAGAATCGCATGCATGCCGTTATTTCACGTCTCTCTTCAAAATTGAAATCCCCTCACAATCCGGCGCATTTCTTGCAACATTTCCTTGAAATGCCGCTTCAACCTGTCAGAGGGATAGAAAAATAGCATTTGGAAGTACAACCGTAAAAAATCTTTTATGGAGTCGTCTGGCATTCCATAAAGATTTCACAGGTCCCGGATGTTGACATAACTAATTGTACTTTAACAATTAATTCCTATATGGAGATTATTTATAGATTTCCAAGGCCATTCCACAAAGAGGGAGCCGTCAATGTAGAAACCGAAATGAGGCTTGGCGGGTATGGATTTTCCGAGCATCACCGTTGGCGGAATTTTGACGGTTTCATCCCCGATAATAACCTTCACGTATCAGTAGAGGTGAACGTATGTCATATATGGTAGAAAAGGGCGATACGATTTCTAAAGTAACCGATTTGATGAAAGTGTCCTGGGCGGAACTTAAACGTGTCAATCCCCATGCAATTGGACGTTCTTCAAAAACAGGCAATTGGTTCCTGAAACAAGGGGCGATTGTTAAGGGCAAAAATTCATTTGAAGCCATCCTCAAACAAACACAAAAACCCGCTGTTGAAAATTCAGTTGTTAAAAAGGCCGCGGGTGAACCCCCACCTGAAAAGACGCCTCAACAAGACACCCAGAAATTCCAAGAGTATACGATCAAACGCGGCGATACATTGTGGGCATTGGCAGTCAAAAAATTTCATGTTAACGTAACCGATTTGGTTGAAGCGAACGGCATCGAAGATCCTAAACGGCTGCAACCGGGCACGAAAATCCGTGTTCCCATTCCATCTCACGCTGAAGAACAGACGGTGGTTGCCAGTTGGTACGGGGAACCTTACCATAACCGACCCATGGCAAATGGCGCCATCTATAACATGTATGAGGACACCGTTGCCCATCGGGATCTCCCTTTTGGAACCGAAATGGAGCTGGAAAATCCGAACACGGGTCAAAAAGCAAAAGCGGTGGTTACGGATAGAGGTCCTTTTATCGAAGGACGTGATCTGGATATCTCATATGGACTGGCTCAAAAGCTTTCTTTATTGAAAGACGGGGTTGCCCCCCTTGTGATGCGGATCATTCCATAATGTGGACATAGCGC
>JAERTG010000116.1 GCA_016845065.1 Fidelibacterota bacterium
TTCCCAAAACATTGGCATAGATACCATTATCAATAAAAAACTGATTGCGGCTTCTTATATCATCAAGCATTCCATGGGCGATGAAGTATCTTCACTAAAATGCCTGAGCGGTATCAATTCCGAAATCGTTGAAATCGTTGCTAAAAAAGGCTCACCTGTCACCAAGAAACCCATTAAGGAGGTCAAAATGCCTGAAGGCACACTCATCGGAGGAATCATCCGTGGAAATGAATCCTTTATTGCCCTCGGAAGTTTTCAAATAGTTGAAAATGATAAGGTGGTTGTTTTTGCCCTGCCGGGAACCACTCAAAAGGTGGAAAAGATGTTCTCCAAGAACCCTTTTAGTATATAGTATATCATGCCAGACTTAAGAATTATCAATGGCCGGATCATAGTCAGGGTGCTCAGTTTCCTCCTGATGATTGAATCGGTGTTTATGTTCAGTGCTCTGGTAGTGGCCCTTATCTACAAGGAACCAGTACAGCCCATTTTATACTCAGCGCTTATCACAGGAATTGTTGGGGTGAGTGTTTGGCTTGTTATGAGCAAACAAAAGAGGAAAAACATTGGCAAACGAGAAGGATATCTTATAGTCAGCCTGAGCTGGGTGGTGATCTCTTTATTTGGGGCATTGCCCTTTGTTTTTAGTGGTGCTATTTCCTCCTATACCGACGCCTTCTTTGAAACCATTTCGGGTTTTACAACCACCGGAGCTACCATTTTAACAGACATTGAATCCCTGCCCAAAAGCCTGCTGTTTTGGCGGTCCATGACCCACTGGATTGGTGGTATGGGGATTATTGTCCTTACCGTGGCGGTATTGCCTTTTTTGGGCATTGGTGGCCTGCAATTGATGGTTGCTGAAATGCCGGGAATCACACCCGATAAACTTCACCCACGAATTACCGCCACAGCCAAACGCTTATGGGGAATTTATGTGATACTGACTTTTGCTGAAGTTTTGTTTTTATGGGTGGGGGAAATGGACCTCTTCGATTCTGTTTGCCACGCCTTTGCGACCATGGCCACCGGAGGTTTTTCAACTAAAAACTCCAGCATCGCTGGCTTTGCTCCATATACCCAATATGTAATTGTGGCCTTTATGGTATTGGCAGGAACCAATTTTACCCTGCATTATCTGGCCCTGCACAAGAGGTTTGATAAATTGAAAACCAATCAGGAATTTCGCCTATACCTGTGGTTCATCCTTATATTCACATTTGCCGTAACATTGGGATTGTTGTTTTTTGTGAACCTGGGTGTTGAGGAAGCTTTTCGAAATGCATTGTTTACCATAGTTTCCATCATTACTACCACTGGATTTATTACCAGCGATTATTTGCTTTGGCCCTCCTATATCTGGATGCTGGTTTTTGCACTGATGTTTGTGGGCGGAAGTGCCGGATCTACAGGGGGTGGTGTGAAAATAGTGCGACATTTTTTGTTGTTTAAGAATTCCTGGACCGAGCTGAAACGAACCCTTCACCCTTCGGCAATCATACCGGTTAAATTCAATGGTAAGCCTGTTTCTCAGGACATCATTTTCAATGTCATGGCTTTCTTCCTGATCTATATGTTTGTGTTTGGGATAGGTACTGTTCTGCTGGCCTTGATGGGCTATGATTTTGAAACCTCTATAGGAGCTGCCATTGCGTCACTTGGAAATATTGGCCCTGGTATTGGTGGTGTGGGACCCGTGGAAAACTATGCCTTCTTTTCTCCTTTGGCCAAATGGTTTCTTTCCTTCCTTATGCTCCTGGGCCGTCTGGAATTGTTTACTGTCCTCATCATATTCTCCAGAGCTTTCTGGAAAAATTAGCCTAAACCCCATAACTCCAGGGTCATTATCCATCATTTCCAAGCTTTACAAGGCATTAGTCAATAAATACCACTATTTTTGGGTTTTCATCATCGCTTGCCATGGCCAAACTATCGGTTGTTATTATTACCCTGAACGAAGCAGTTAATATTGCCCGGTGTTTGGAATCAGTAAAAAACCTGGCCGATGAAATTGTAGTGGTAGATTCCTTCTCCACCGATGATACCGAAGCCATTTGCAGTAAATACGGGGTGAATTTTATAAGCCATGCTTTTGAAGGCCATATCCAACAAAAGAACTTTGCTCTTTCCTGCTGTACCTACGATTATGCTTTGTCACTGGATGCTGATGAAGCGGTTTCAGAAGTACTGGAAAGCAGCATCCTTGAAGCCAAAAAAAGCTTTGATTTTGATGGTTACCGAATGAACCGGCTGACCAATTATTGTGGTTCCTGGATCCACCATTGCGGTTGGTATCCTGATACCAAACTCAGGTTGTTTAACAGAAATAAGGGGCAATGGACCGGGATTAATCCACATGATGAGTACCGCTTCCATGAAAAGCGTGCCAGCCTATCAAAACTGAAAGGCGATCTATTGCATTATTCATATTATACCCTTGACGACCATTACAAACAAGTGGAATTGTTTACGGATATTGCCTCAAAAGCCTATCATGAGAATGGGAAAAAAACGAACTTCATCAAACTCTGGCTAAACCCTGTTGCGAAATTTTTAAGGGATTACATCATTAACCTTGGGTTCCTGGATGGAAAAGCAGGCCTTCAGATATGTTGGATTTCCGCAGGTGCCACGCATAAAAAATATGCCAAGTTAAAGGCATTAACTAAAGCCAGCTGATGCCGGAGCCTAAAAAAATAATCCTGAGCCGTACCGATAGTATCGGAGATCTCATCCTGAGTTTACCCATGGCCGGGCTGATCAAAGAACATCTTCCTGATGCCCAGGTTTGGGTGCTTGGAAAATCCTATACCCGTGATATTGTGTCTTTGTCGGAATATGTGGATGGCTTTCTCAATTGGGATGATATCAAGGCCATGCCTGCTGAAACAGAGCGTGTTGATTTTTTGAAATCCATTAAGGCCGATGCCTTTGTGCATGTGTTTCCGGTGAAAGAAATTGCAGTTTTGGCACGAAAGGCAGGAATTCACATGCGCATAGGAACATCGGGACGGCTGTATCATTATCTCAATTGTAACCATCGCCCCAGGTTTTCCCGACGCCGTTCCAATCTGCATGAAGCCCAACTTAACCTTAATTTGCTGAGGCCTTTTGGCATCAAGCTTGATCTTAAACCTGAAGTGATTTATCCCTATTACGGCTTTACGAAAGTGAGTGCTTTGATGGAGGAGTTTGCCATATTATTGGACCCCAATAAGACCAACCTGATCATCCATCCAAAATCAAAAGGGAGTGCCCGGGAGTGGGGACTGGATAATTTTGCCAGGCTTTTGCAAATACTTCCTGAAGAAAAGTATAAGGTTTTTATGACCGGAACCGAGCATGAGGGTCAATTGTCAAGACCCGCATTGGCTGATAGATTTCCTTCACTCATAGATCTTACAGGAAAAATGAATCTCGAGCAGCTGATTGCTTTCATTCATCAGGCTGATGGCCTTATTGCAGCCAGTACGGGGCCCTTACATATTGCTGCATCCCTTGGCAAATGGTGTCTGGGTATCTATCCTCCCATACGGCCCATGCATCCCGGAAGATGGGCACCACTGGGTCCACAAGCGCATTATCTGGTGGAAGATAAATCATGTGAGGATTGCCGAAAAACCCAACAATGCGCTTGCATGGAAAACATTACAGCAGAAGCAGTTAAATTAAAACTGGAGGCTTATGTTGGATCATAAAAGTGTACAATGGAAGGTGGTGGTAAACCTCCATGCAGGAAGCAAGAAATGTGAGAAAGACTGGCCTAAAATAAAAAGCCTTCTGAACGAAGCGGGCTTCTTAATGGAAATAGAATTTACCCAGCGGCAGGGTCACACCATAGAGATTGTGCAAACAGCCATCGAAACAAAAGACTTTAAACATTTCATTATTGTGGGTGGCGATGGTACGCTAAACGAGGCTGTTAATGGTATTTTCAGACAAAATAAATACAAAAGTACTGACATATTGCTGGGCATGGTCACCGTGGGTACCGGCAACGACTGGGGTAGGATGTATGGCATGCCCGAATCCTACAAAAAGCAGGTTAAGATCCTTCAAGAGGCTCATGATTTTGTACAGGATGTGGGTGTGGTACAATACCGGTACGACAGTGCCAACAACAAGCGCTATTTCATCAACATTGCCGGCATGGGTTATGATGCATTGGTCGCCAAGAAAACCAATACCATGAAACAAAAAGGCAGAGGTGGTGTACTGGTCTACCTGATTAATCTGGTGGCCGGATTGTTTCAGTATAAGAACACCTATCTGGATATTGATGCTGATGGCAAAGCTGTTTTTTCCGGGCGCGTGTTCAGCATGAGCATAGGCATCTGTAAATATAATGGAGGCGGAATGATGCAACTACCCTTTGCCATTCCGGATGTGGTGAATTTGATGTCACAGTGATCAGAAAAACCACCAAAATGACTGTGATTAAAAACATCAAAAATCTCTATGATGGATCCTTTATCAAAATGAAGGAGGTAGAGTTGTTCAAAGGCAAAAAATTCAGCATTTCTTCAACGCCAGCACATAGTCTGTATCTGGAAACTGATGGTGAATCACTGGGACATTCACCACTTGATTTTGAAGTGCTTCCCAAATCTTTACGCTTTATTGTAGGGAAAAAAGGTCTTGCCAAATTAAGAGAGGAAACACCAAAAAAAGAAGAGGATTTCTAGGCTTCCTCCAGCTGCTCACGTATTTTTTCAAGCATAACCGCAGTCATCCTGTCCAGATCATATTCTGTGTGCAATCCCCAGTCGGCAATGGCCACACTTTCGTCGATACTGGCAGGCCAGCTATCAGCAATAGCCTGACGGAAATCGGGTTTATAGCTGATACTGAAATCCGGAAGATGCTTTTTAATGGCTTCAGAAAGTGTTTTGGGGGTAAATGAAATGCCCGCCATATTATATCCTGAGCGCAGCGAAAGCTTGCTGCTGTCACAATCCATCAGTTTGATGGTATTGTTGATGGCATCATCCATAAACATCATGGGAAGGCCGGTATTTTCTGAAAGGAAACACTCATATTTTCCTTTTTTAATGGCTTCGAAGAATATCTCTACAGCATAATCTGTGGTGCCACCACCGGGTTCAGTCTTATAACTAATCAGTCCCGGATATCGTACACTTCTGAAGTCGATATCATATCGGTTGTGGTAATATTCGCCCCAGCGTTCTCCGGCAAGTTTTGAAATACCATACACCGTATTGGGTTCCATAACGGTTAGCTGTGGCGTTTCTTCCATAGGTGTGGTGGGTCCGAAAATAGCAATGGAACTGGGCCAGAACAACTTTTTTGCATCCGATTGACGGGCTGCCTCAAGGGTGTTCATCAAAGCCTTCATATTAATATCCCAGGCCTGCAATGGAATTTTTTCGGCATTGCCGGAAAGGACAGCGGCCAGATTATAAACCTGTGTTATTTTATGCCTGACCAAAAAATGAAGCAGGTTATTAAAATCCAACACGTCCAGTATTTGAAAAGGACCTGTTTTTCCTACCTCTTTGGGTGGGTATTTGATATCGGTAGCAAATACATTTTCACCACCATGAATCTTACGCAAAGCCAGTACCAGCTCTGATCCGATTTGTCCTGAACTCCCAATTACGAGTATTCTTTCCATAACAGCAAGGTTTAAAATTTGGATGCACAAATGTATTAAAACCCTTTGTTGTAATTGCCTTTTTTAGCAATATTCTGCACCAACAGCACCCAAAGGCATATATTTGCAAGAGAATCCATATTCACAGGATAATGATAGAAATTAAAGAAGTAAACAGCAAGCGTGATATCAAGGAGTTCGTTGATTTTCCTTACCATTTGTATAAGTGCAACGACTATTGGATACCGCCCATTAAGAGTGATGAAATCAAGCAGATGAGTCCGGCTACCAATCCGGCTTTTGCTTTTTGTGATGCCATGTTTTGGACTGCCTGGAATGGGAATACATGTGTAGGAAGAATTGCTGCCATCATCAACAAAGATTATAATAAGAAGATAGGTGAATCCTTTGGACGGTTTTCACGTTTTGAATTTATTGACGATCCTGAGGTTTCCAAAAAACTGATGGAAACGGCCATTGTCTGGATGAGGGAAAAGGGCATGGAAAAGGTTCATGGTCCACTGGGTTTTACTAACCTTGACAATCAGGGTTTACTTATTGAAGGGTTTGAGTATTTGCCATCCATCGCTTCTGTAATGCATTACCCTTACTACCAACAGCATATAAAGGCTCTTGGCTTTGAGAAGGAAAACGACTGGCTGGAGTTTCGGCTTAAGATCGAGAAAGTACCTGAGAAAGCCCAGCGTTTGGTGGAAATTATTAAGAAGAGGAATCAGCTGGAAGTGATTCATCTGAAGGAAAAAAAGGAAATGCAATTATACCTGAATGAGGTTTTTCATCTGCTGAATAAGGCCTTTGATGAGCTCCCTTATGTGGCTCCTTTTTCGGATGAACTGATAGAATCATCGACGAAAAAATATATGCAGGTGCTTCAGGCTAAATATATAGTGGTCATCAAAAAAGAGGGAAAAATAGTAGCCTTTATTGTTGGGATGCCCAGTCTCTCAAAAGCCATGCAAGCCGCCAAAGGTCATTTGTTTCCCTTTGGTTTTCGCCACATCATGAAAGCCATGAAGAAGCCTGAGGTGATGGACCTGTTATTAACCGGAGTGGACCCCAGCCTGCAGAAATTGGGCTTGCCTGCCATTCTGATTAGTGAATTGCAGACCTCCATGATCGAAAATGGGGTTCAATATGTTGAAACCACCGGTATGTTTGAATCCAACCTCAAAGGAGCCACTACCTGGAAGAATTATGAGCACATCCAGCACAAAAGAAGGCGTTGTTTTGTGAAATCATTGTAGTCAGGAATTACTAATTTTGCAGATTAACACTTTTCACCCATGAACAATAAACTACAGATATATAATACATTAAGCAGGAGTAAAGTATTGTTTGAACCCATTGCCCCTCCCCATGTGGGATTATATGTATGTGGTCCTACGGTTTATGGGGATGCCCATTTGGGTCATGCCCGTTCTGCTATCGCCTTCGACATTGTATTTCGTTACCTTATCCATTTGGGTTACAAAGTACGTTATGTGCGTAATATCACCGATGTGGGTCATTTGGAAAATGATGCCGATGAGGGTGAAGATAAGGTGGCAGTAATAGCCAGACTGGAAAAGCTGGAACCCATGGAAGTGGTGAAGTATTTTACCGATCGCTACCACCGGGATATGGATATGCTCAACGTCTTACATCCAAGTATCGAGCCTACGGCTTCCGGACACATCATTGAACAAATAGAAGTGGTTAAAACCATTTTGGAAAATGGCTATGCCTATGAGGCTGATGGATCCGTTTACTTCGATGTGGATAAATACAATGCCGATTATCCCTATGGAAAATTAAGCGGCAGGAAAGTGGAAGAATTGTTGCAAACCACACGAGAGCTTGCCGGTCAGAAAGAAAAGAAAAACAGTTTCGATTTTGCCCTGTGGAAAAAAGCCGATGACAGACATATCATGCGCTGGCCTTCCCCATGGAGCGATGGATTTCCGGGCTGGCATATGGAGTGTTCTGCCATGAGCGTGAAGTATCTGGGTGATCACTTTGATATTCATGGCGGTGGAATGGATTTGCTGTTTCCCCATCACGAATCTGAAATTGCTCAGTCCAATGCTGCCCATGGCCATGAATCAGTTAAATACTGGATGCACAATAATATGATCACCATCGATGGTCAGAAAATGGGTAAATCCCTCAACAACTTCATTACGCTTCAGGAATTTTTTAGCGGTGAACACAAAGCGCTTCAACAGGCTTATAGCCCGATGACCATTCGGTTTTTCATGCTGCAGGCACATTATAGGTCAACCCTTGATTTTTCCAGTGATGCCCTATATGCTGCTGAAAAAGGCATGGCAAAGTTGATGCAAAGCCAGCAGTTGCTGCATAAGCTACCAGTCTCACCACAATCGAGTGTGGATATAAAGCCCTATGGAGAAAGGCTTTATGAAGCCATGAATGATGATTTCAATACACCCATCACCATCGCTCATCTATTTGATCTGTCCAAACTGATCAATCAGGTTAATGATGGCAAAGCGCAGTTGACAGAGGAGGATATTGAAACCCTTAAAATATGGTTTAAAACCTTCTTATTAGACATTCTTGGACTTCAGGAAGAAGAACAAGGTGGCAATGACCAATTGGTGGATGATCTTATGCAAACCTTACTGGATTTAAGGCAACAGGCCAAGGCCAATAAGGATTATACCACTGCAGATCACATTCGTGAGGCTTTGGGGAAATTGAATATTCAGATAAAAGATACCAAGGAAGGCGCTAAATGGTCAGTGAACTAGGTATTGAACCCCCTTGACTAATCACTAATTACTTATGACCAGTTACTAGTTACCAATGACCTATCGCTAATACCTAGTGACTCACAACAAAGCGTTGTTCGTTGAGTTGTCCGTTTACCACCAATCGAAGAATGTATATGCCATTATTCAATTGGTCCGTATCCAGCTGAATGCTGTTAGGACCACTCACAGCCATAATTCCCATTTGGTTGACCTTACGACCCATGAGATCATAAGTTTCGAGTAGTAGCTGCTGCTTGTGCTCCGATTTGAAATCAAAGTTAATATGATCATTGGCAGGGTTGGGATACAGCGCGTTTACCAATAGATCAGATACCATAACAGGCTCCGGAATGGAAAGGTTAACATCTGTGGGCATGATGATGATATGGATATTATCGATGTTGGGATTGCTTTCACTGATCTGCACATTGAGCATATCCGATTGTTGTCCGGTAACTTCAGGGTACACCCAATAGGAACCAGCTTCGAGTGATGTAAAACGAAACTCTCCATTTTCATCAGAATAATGGCTTAGGAGCTTTTCATTTTGTAAATTGAACAGATAGATGTCCACTCCTTCGGCCGGAATGCTGTCGCCATCGCGGTTATGCCCCTGGTACAATACTCTACCACTGATACTTCCCAGACCGGCAACAATGCCTTGTCCTTCGGTAAGGTTAATATCATATTCCCAATGGGTGATGTCGTGGTCAATCAATTCAGCTTGTTGCCAGAAAATCTGATCACCATAATAGGTGGGTAGCATCTCCGAATAATACTGGGATGATTTGCTGGGCTGGGCTTTCACAATATACTCACCTTCGGGCACCTGATAAAAGTAATAGTAGCCCAGGGTATCGAAAGCACAGGTGTCGATAGGTATCATGGGGCGTTTGCTCGAATCGGCCAGATATAAGAAGGCAAGTCCCTCATCTATGGGAAACTGATGGGCAAAAGTATGGCCACCCATATGATAGTAAGCCAGGTCGGAGATATAGATTTGTTGGGTTGTAACACTGGTTTCCACTACTCCAAATTGTTGGGAACGAACGGTCAGCAAAATCTTATAAAGACCAGGTTCCGTAAAGGTATGGGAAGGGTTTTGCTGAGTGGAAATGCTGCCATCACCAAAATTCCACTGCCAGCTAATGATGTGCTCATTTTGTGTTTGGTCGATAAACTGATATTTAAATCTGTCACTGGGTGAAATCTGGTATTGCGTAAATCGGGC
>JAERTG010000117.1 GCA_016845065.1 Fidelibacterota bacterium
TTCTGTGAATGGGAATGGATAGAATACAGGAGCCCAAGGAGTTGCAGAAACAGACTCGGATGGGATTGTTTCACTTAAGTCTTCCAATATCTGAGTGATATAGTATGTATATTCAACATCTGCAGTCACGGCTTCATCGATGTATTCACCATCGAAGTATGTGTTAACTGCATCAAGAGGACCTGCCAATAAGGCACCATCACGATAGACATTGTAAGTTGGCATATAATCTGGATCTTCAATAACAACAGTAATTGAATCCAGGTTATTTTCTTCAGACATTTCGTCTACGCTGCTCCAGAAATCTACATCTATAGCAACCGTGAAAGTTCCTGAACCCAGATTGGCCCATGAAAATCCATATAGACCTAATGTATCTGCTTCTGTTGGGGCAAGGAGATCAGTATATTCATATGCTACATCTTCTCCATTTACCCACCAGTGACAAGAGACACCAGCTGCGTCAAGAACACCAATATTGGTGATAACAGCCATGACAGCATCGTCTTCGATATACATCTCTGTGACCTCAAGATCTGCTAATGGCAGATAATCGATATATGTCAATGACCAATCAAAAGCAGCTGAACTATAAGTGTCCACCCATTCAAAGTAGTAGGTCGTTCCTGCAGTCACAGGAATGGTAAGAATGGACTGGAGTCCAGCTCCACCATCATCATCATAATCAATGTATGGTGAATCACAGGCATCATAGGCATACACCTTGGTATCTTCAGTGGTCAAACCATCAGAAGAAGCTGTCAGATAACCATCTGCAGCAGGTGTGTATGAATACCAGTATGGTGCATAAGGAGCGGAAACTACGGAGCCATCGGCTACTGTAAGTTCTACTGCCTCAGCACATGTATCTCCAGCGTCCCGGAAACCAGACCCACGAATTGCATCGCGTTTTGCGAGAATCTCTTCAGAGAACACAACAGCTGGTTTACTTCTGGTTTCGCTGACACCTCTGACACTTCTTCCAAGACTAGCAACATCTGGTACAGGAATAACCGCTGTTTCCCAATAAAGGGATACGTGAGCTTCACCTGCCATAGCTACAACATGTCTTGGAGCCAGTGGTGGATACCCAATATCAATCATGAGAGTATCAGTATTATTTGTTTCATCTATTTCTATAACATCATTGTCTGTATCAGCTTCAAATACAACTTCGTGCATTCCTACACCGAGGAAGTCATAATTGATCCCGACGAGACTATAGGTATAACTTTCGCCTGCCAGGAGGGCAACGCCATCTTCGGCAACATAACCGAGATAATCACCATCAATGTACAGACCATGCCAATCAGTTCCAGCATAACCAGGAGAATCGCCATCACCAATATTGGTAACTACAACATCCAGCGTATCCTGACCATAATATTCCATGGAACTCACGACGAAGTCAGGTACACCATTGGTACCTGTCACATTCAGTGTATAGTCACCTGAACTTGAGCTGAAACCATATACCTTAACCCAGTAATCACCTGCAGGTAATTCACCAAGATCAACTTCTGATTGAACACCACAGAAATCATCATTGTAAGCGATATATGTTGCGGAATCGCATCCGGCCCATACTTCTATCTTTGTGTCAAAACTTGATCCACAAAGTGATGCAAAGACATTGTCATAACTTCCATCATTATAGAATGTGTACCAGGCTTCGCCATAGGAATCAATTGAGCCTTCCATAGCGGGATCATTGACATCACCATAGACGAGTGGAAGATCACAGGCATCACCAGGTAATGGGTAATCTTCATTGTGGTAACCCATGCCATACCAGAAATCCTGATCATAAACGATCCATTCTGAATCTTCAGCATTGGTACCGGCTGAGAGTGCCCAGTCGGTATTACCAGTTTCTACATCAGGCTTACGTACGAGGTTATGTTCCTGGGTTCCAACTGCCACACCAGCAACATCCCAACCTGAACCTGGATCCTCAGTTGGAACACCAATAATATCCAAAAAGGTAGTATCAGTTCCAACAATGTGGATCAAAGCACGAGCATCGTCACCATTGAAGTGGACAACTTTATCTTCTGTACTGTAAGGTAGAATTTCATCAGCCATAGCTTGCATTTCTGGGAAGGCAGCATCCGTGACAATCAGCCATAGATCCTGAAAATCCAGAGTTGCGCCAGCTGGGAAGGCGTGATAAAGTGACCAGCCGCCACCATTGTTTGACTGAGCAATTTGATACTCATCCAGATTGATGGTAGCACCGGTCAGGTTATATATTTCAATACCCTTGTTATTGCTTGATCCTTCCATGTATTCAGAGAAGAATGGGGTATTGGTATTTGGGGTAAGGGGTGGCATGAGGATATCATCAAAACCAAACCCATAATAACTTGATTCACTATAATAGACATAAAGAGCTACATAGATTTCTTGTCCAGCATAGGCACTCAAGTCAACTGTTTCCATGGTCCAGGCATCTGCTTCAGGTGGAGTCACATTTGGATAATCAACGACTTCAACAAAATCCGCAGGATCTGTTCCAGTTGTGGATACCATCAGTTTAAAAGAGTTCTCATAGTTAACTGATTCTTGTCCATGCCAGAAGGAGAAATCAGCATAACCAGCTGGAATCGTAAGGGATGGTGTGATGAGATAATCATCTGCACAACCCATACCTTCTGCAGCAACCTCACCAGAATGAGGATCTATATAGGAAAGATCAGGATTGATGGCAGATCCACCATCAACATCGATGATCGTCCAACCATATGGTGGAAAATCCGGACCTTCAAAATCTTCCAGAACAAAGTCCGCTGGAAAAGCACTACCGCTAAGTGCAACTGCATCATCATCAGCAGTATAGTCACCGGTAACCGTAAAGGTTAGTGTCTCAGCGAATGGACCAGTAGCTGTTGGATCAAAAAATATGGTGGCAGTAGCAGAGGTATTCTCAGCAATTGTACCTGAGTAGGTAGTTGAGAAAGGAGCTGCTACAGTTGCACCTGAAACAACCAGGTCACCGCTACCATTATTTGTGATCATCACGTCAGCTGAGGCTGAACCACCAACAGGAACTGAACCAAAATCCAGAGCTGTTACATCAAGCACCATGTTGGGCAATGATGGAGGAGGTGGAGCTACGAACTGAATAGCCATTTCGTCGTAAACTAGTTGTGGTGAGCCATTGTATAAGTATTCCAAACCATCGCTACCATCGATGTTTTCGATTCCAACGGTTGCACCAATGCCATTATCGGCTGAGGTATTACCGACCACATCAAGGTACTGGACCGTGATATCACTTGTAGCTTCATCCAGAATTACTTCAAAACTGAAATAATCAGTATCGTAGGTTCCGCGAACGATTTCGTCAAAAATCACTACAAACTGGCGATTGGGCTCAGTTCCTAATGTTTTGTATTTAATCGTTCCATGAGCTGAACTTGTACTACCTGGTGCATCACCAGCTTTAAAATCATCCCATAGTGGGGCAATGATATTATTTGGTGTGGAAGTGTCCAGGATGGGTTCGTTTGTCCAGAATGAACTGGTATAACCTGAACTTGGACCCATACCGATCCAACCATTTGTAGTGGCTGTCAATTGTGTATAAAGGTTTCCATAAAACCTAAAAGAAAAAGGGATATCAATTGTACCACGATAGTCATCACCATTGGCAATGATCGCATCAGTGGATCCAACTGTATCGATCCAGGCATAAGTAGGACCGGCAGCATCAAAACTATTTACCCAGGTATATCCAGCAGCATCTGGCCCGCCCGATGTAGCAGCTCCGCTACCCGCAACGGTGATCACATGTGGAGAATCTGAATCATTTGAAGTAATTGTAACATCACCAGTATAATCTCCAACAGCTGCTGGTTCAAAGGTGAATGTAACATCCATACTGGCACCAGCTGCTAATGGAGTTGTATAGGATAAGCCTCCAAAGGGAGGATATGCTGAAGGAGTAATACTTGAAATCTCAAGTGGTCCACCACCATTATTCGTAATAGTCAAGACTTCTTCAACAACCATCCCAGGTGGTACACT
>JAERTG010000118.1 GCA_016845065.1 Fidelibacterota bacterium
TCGCTATAACCCTATGTTGGAAGCCGAAGGAAAAAATCCTTTCCAACTGGATTCAAAAGAACCAGACTGGAGTAAGTTTGATCAGTTTCACAACCAGGAAGTACGTTTCTTATCACTTAAGAAATCCTTCCCTGAGCGTTCTCGTGAACTGAATAAACTGGCACTGAAAAATGCCAAATGGCGTTATAATTTCTATAAGCGTCAGGCTAACCTTGATTATTCAGAAGAATAGAAAATCATATGGAGAATAAAAAGCCGGTGCTCAGCACCGGCTTTTTTTGTTTACAGGAGTTGATCAAGATCCTTTTCTTTTGATCCTGATCATGCACCCCATTGGTGCATTTTTGTAATTTTATGGTCTCAATTTGATTCGCTTAAAGCATATGAAACGGCTTTTTACCCTACTGTTTTTTATCTTCTTTGGCCTTTCGAGCAGCCTTTTAATCATCGGAGCTTTTTTAATCTGGATGGTTACAGTTCTTTTTGACAAGAGGCTGAAAATGTTGCATTTATACACCTTGTTCTGGAGCTCCCTTTATCTGTGGGTGGTACCAGGTTGGCGTGTCAAGGTGCTAAACAGGCATAAGATTGATCCAAAGGAAACCTATGTCATGGTATCCAACCACCAATCACAAATTGATATCCTTGTACTTTCCAATTTGTTCACACATTTTAAATGGGTTTCCAAAATAGAGGCCTTCAAAATACCAATTATTGGATGGAATATGTATATGAACCATTATATTCCCATTAAGAGAGGTGATAAAAAAAGTATTGCCAGAATGATGAGCCTGTGCAATAAGGCCATTCAGAATAGAAATTCACTCATGATTTTCCCTGAAGGTACACGGTCGAAAACAGGAAAGCTTCGGACCTTCAAAACAGGAGCCTTCAGTATTGCACTGAATAATAAGGTCTCCATTTTGCCCATAGCAATTAGTGGTACCAGAAATGTACTACCTAAAGACACCCTTATGTTTACTTCCAGATGCGATATGGAAGTCCGCATTTTAGATCCCATTCCCTATCAGGAATTTCAACATTTGGAAGAGGAAAACCTAGCCGAAGAGGTCAGGCAACGTATTGGAGCTCTTGTACAGGAAAACCAGGAGTAGAACCATTACTGAAGTAGGTAGCCAGACTTGATTTAACTGATGCCAGTTTCGTTTCTCATTCAGTGAAATTCTCCTTTGGGTTGGAAGTTAATACTTTAGCCTAAAAAACTTGTGTTCTCTTGCTAAAGTGATTAACTTTGATGTGCAGTTTTGGCGATAACAAACTCCTGATTCTATGGGAGTCCTGCCAATGATTCCTACTGCAGAAAAACGAAACATATGACAACAACAGAAAGCAACCTTCAGCAGGATTTTGAGGAACTGGGCAGAGCTTATAAACGCTTAAGGAAAAGCGAAAAGAAATACGCCTTTATTTTTGACAAAATATCAGACGGACTTATCTATTTTAACCACAGGGGAATAATCAGAGATGTTAATCCTGCATTATGTAAACTTACCGGGCATAAACGTGAAAAGATTGTGGGTAAGAATGCCATGGATGTGGCCACCAATTTTTTTCAGGGAGAAGTACTTGCTACAGTCATGGCCACCATCAGAAATGCCATGAATGGAACACCTGAAGCAGCCTACACCATTTCATTCAAAGACAGGGTGCTGGATTTAAGGATGTCCATGGAATCATCAAAAACCGGCGTTGTGGCCATAATCAGAGATGTTACTGAGCGCGAGCATTTTGAGAAGAATTTGGTGAAAGCAAAAAACCAGGCTGAGGAATCGGATCGCTTGAAATCTTCTTTTTTGGCTAATATGTCACATGAAATCCGAACCCCAATGAATGCAATTATTGGATTTTCCGATTTGTTGGGAATGGAAGAAGCTTTAAACCAGGATTGTCGCGATTATATATCCATTATAAGAAGAAGGGGGGAGGACCTCTTAAAGATCATCACAGATATACTGGACATATCCAAGATGGAAGCTGGTCAACTTAAAATATACAAACAAAAAGGAAAGTTATCAGACATTTTCGATGACCTTGAGAATATGTTTTCCGATGGTTTTTTGAAACATGAAGAGCAGGTACGATTTATTGTCAATAACTTACTTGTGGCAACAGAAAATCATGTGATTACCGATTTAAGCCGGATCAAACAAGTTTTTTTAAATCTCCTCACCAATGCATTTAAATCTACGGCTGAGGGATTTGTGGAAATGGGAGCAAGACTAGAGCAAGATAGCATATTGTGCTGGGTGAAAGACAGCGGGCTGGGCATACCAGAGAAAAAGCAGAAAGTAATTTTCGAACGCTTCCGACAAGTGGATGAATCCTATTTATCCAAATCAAATGAGGGCACAGGACTGGGTTTGTCTATTTCCAAAGGTCTCATCGAGTTATTGGGAGGCAATATGTGGCTTGAATCCAATGAAGGTGAAGGCGCATGCTTTTACTTCACCATACCCTATACACCATCCAAGCTAAGCGATAAAGACAATGCTGAAAAGACTGATAGTGTATACAATTGGTCTGGAAAAAGCCTTTTGGTGGTTGAAGATGATAAGGATAGTCTGGGGTACTTCAATGCTTTACTCAGCCGAACCGATGTGAGAATTTTAACTGCTGAAGATGGTAAGACTACCAGAGAACTGTTGAGAAAAGACTTGCCCATCGATATGGTATTGCTCGACATCCGATTGCCTGATGTTAATGGATATGAATTAGCCAAAGAGCTTCTAAGCAAGAGGCCCGATTTAAAAATAGTTGCTCAAACTGCCTTTGCTACAGAAAAAGATCGTATGAAAAGCACAAAATCGGGTTGTGTTGATTTTGTTCCAAAGCCCATCAACCATCAGGAGTTGCTCAGAATTATAAATAAATATCTCTAGATTTCTATTAGTGCATATAGCTGCCGGCATTGATATGTATAGTAGTTCCTGTGGCATGATTGGCCATACCGCTGGCCAATAAGCAAATCATTGGGGCAATATCTTCAGGCTTAGTCAAATCATCCAGTGCCAGACTATCAGTTAAAAAACCCTTGCCATAGGTGGCAATGGTGTCTTTATTCATATCCGTTTCCACCCATCCTGGTGCTACCACAAAGCTGGTGATGCCGTCTTTCCCATAGGCTCGGGCGATAGACTTGGTGAGGGCGACCATTCCTGCTTTGGAGGCGGCATAGGCCAAATGCTCGGGGTTATCACCCCTGAATGCTGCTCTTGAAGCTATGTTTATAATGATGCCTTGCTGTTGCGTATGGTAATGCATGATGGCCAGTCGGCTTAGATCTGCAGAAGCCCTGAGATTCACATCTATGGTTTCGTCCCATTCTTCAAGCCAGTTTTCACTTTCAAGTGGAGATGCAAAGAAAATACCGGCATTGTTTACAAGAACATCTAGGCTGTCATATGCTTTGATCACCTCATCAAATAAAGCTTTGCATTGCTCAGCTTTTGCCAGGTCTGCCTGAAAACATTGTGCGCCATTTTGAATCTCATCTGCCAGAGCAATGGCTGCATCATGGTTTTTATTGTAGTGAATGGCTACCCTGCCACCTGCTTTTCCAAGGGCCAGAGCAATGGCTTTACCAATCCCTCTGCTGGCTCCGGTTACTAAAATGGTCTTCCCGCTTAAGTCAATTTTCATTTTTTGCATCATTTGATTGATGAATAAGCCTAAAAACCACAATTTAGACGTTTTTCATCCATTTGATCAACTATTTTTTATGAAAATACTCAAAAAAACTAGGGCATTTAATATTTTTGACCCCTTAATATAAAGGGATTAAAATAGATCGATATTATGGGTAGAGCGTTCGAATACCGCAAAGCGGCCAAAATGAAAAGGTGGGGACAAATGTCGAAGATATTCCCACGGTTGGGAAAAGCCATAACACTGGCAGCCAAAGAGGGCGGCCCTGACCCTGAAATGAACTCCAAACTTAGAAATGCCATTCAAAATGCCAAGGCGCAGAATATGCCCAAGGATAATATCGAGTCCGCCATTAAGAGGGCTTCAGGTAAGGATGCTGATACTATTGTGGAAGTAATCTATGAAGGCAAAGGTCCACATGGAGTACTGGTTTTTGTGGAGTGCGCCACTGATAATACCACTCGAACTGTGGCCAATGTCAGATCTTATTTCAATAAAGCTGGAGGTGCTTTCGTGCCTGCTGGTTCACTGGAATATATGTTTTCAAGAAAGGCTGTATTTGAATTTGCAGCCAATGAAGAAATTGACCTTGAAGAAATGGAGTTGGAGTTAATTGATGCCGGATTGGAAGACATTGAGACCATGGAAGAAACAGTGGTGGTTTATGCCGACTATACCAATTTTGGTAGCCTGTCTAAGGGTTTGGAATCTCTGGGAATTGAAGTAACTAAAGCCACGCTTCAACGCATACCCACATCCCCTGTTGAATATAAAGAAGAGCAGCTGGAAGACATTTATAAGATGCTTGATAAGATTGAGGATGATGAGGATGTACTTGCGGTGTATACCAATATTGGCAACTAGTGATCATTTATTAGCTTTCCTTAAACTCACAACCCATAGCACTGGGTCATGTTGAGCCTGTCGAAACATATGCGGGGTCAAATTGAACCTGTTGAAATGTTTATGAAATGGTCACATTGAGCTTGTCGAAATGTCTGTATTAAAAATATAGTTCCAACAAACTCAACATGACCAAAAGTGGTTCTTCTAGTTGATACGATAAAAGAAAGGTAGACGGGCTTGAACGCCTTTCATTTCTTCCAATTCTTTCATCTGATCATAATAGGGGGCGAAGCTTCCCAGTTCTCTTTTGACAATACTGGCTGAGGCTTGACCTGTGAGTTCCTTCATCAATTCTTCGAAGAAGTCTTTTTGTTTGGGATATTCA
>JAERTG010000119.1 GCA_016845065.1 Fidelibacterota bacterium
TTGTTGAGGATGTCGAAAAAGAACTGATATATGGTGATCTTTCCACATAGTATTCGTTTCTGCCATTCTAACTCATTTCAACCTGTTTTGATGTCATCATGCGTATATCGCCTTCAACTGCCCATATATGCCCTGTAATGAGCCGTATATTGACTGGTATTCATCCCCATTGCTCATCTATACACCTAATGTTCCGTAGTTTAATATCTTCTCAACATTATGCACCATACAAAACAATAACCACTGAACATCTACCTTGGCTTGACCCCTCAGAGTAAATCGGTCGAGTTGTTTACATGCCCGGATATTGCCAAAGACAGGCTCCACAACTCCAATCCGTTTCTCATAGATCTTACCACTCTCTGGCTTGTCTATCTTGACTATCATCTTCTGTGATAATGTCTGTGGATTGTGATGCTCAATCGGAATATTTAACTGCCTACGAATGGTCTTCTTAGTTCGTAAACATTCACTCCTTAATTTGCAATCGGAACAGTTTGCCACAGGGCTCCGATAGGTGCGATATACGATACCATTTATCTTATTGCGCTTTACATATAGGACTAACTGGCCACCAGCTGGACAAGTATATGTATCAGTCTGGGAATCATATGTGAACTTATCAAGCTCGTATCTGATCTTTGACTTAGTCTTTGGTTTATGACGATCTCTGGTCTTAAAACGGCTATCCCTTTTCCTGAATAGATTATCCGGAATATAGGCATCCAACTTCTCTGCGATGACTGTCTTTAGATTGGTATTGCTGTGGTAATTAGAATCAGCTGATAACTGCCTGCCTTCAAAGTAATCTGACCCGTGGCCAATCGCTTCCATGTTGGCTTTGGCTCCATCCATGATCTGTTCTAGCTGATCATTATCCTGACCCTTACCAGACGCTGATCCATGAACGATGATCTGATGCTTCTCATCAACCAGAGCTTGAGCATTATAGCCCTGGATAACACCATGAGAGGTACTCATCTTGGCTGAATCATTATCAGTGATATTACTTTTCTTCTCTTTGTTACGGGCTCCCAGGCGAGGTTCATTGCTATCTAGAAACTTCTGTATGCGTTCAGAGGATCGTTTAAGCTTCTTTATCTGACGATCTCTACGGTCATGATCATCATCAGAACTGGACTTATCTTTATCCTGATCCAGATGATCACTCATAAGTCTTTTTAGTTTGTCATCTAGCTTTGACTTCTTAACAGATAGCTCATCAAAGGTACCACTCCACCCCTTGCTGGCATTGGACGGTAGCTTTAATCCATCTAAAGAGAAATGGGTACCACTGAGAAGCCCCTGACTGTCACAGACCAGTAATACCTTCTGGAACAGGGGCATGATCTGATCTGTCATCCCTGATACAAAGGCAGCTATAGTTGAGTGGTCTGGTGTTTGGCCACAGGACAGGGCCATGAAGAGGATGTTCTCTTTACAGGCCTGCTCGATCCTTCTGGAACCTGTGATTCCTTTGGAATGGGCCAGCAATATGTTCTTAAATAATATCCGAGGATCTATAGCTGGTCTACCTGTATTATCATTCTTATATGACTTTTCAATACCTGAAAAGTCCAGCTCATTTTCAACCAGAAGATGGATCACATATTCCATCGTTCCTGGTCGAATCTGATCCTCTAGAGAGATAGACATTAGCTGTCGTTGTCGGTAATCGTAGGGCTTATATCTGGGCATAAACAACCTGCTTTTTAGGGGTTGCTATAAGTTAAACTGTGGGACTTCTCGGACAAGGTATGACTGTATATCATGAGCCTTTTTCGACAGCCTCGTTAGCCAGCTGTTTTTTATGAGTATATGGCTTGTAAACTCAGAATATGTTTGTTTTCATGCCTCCAAAACGAGTATAGTCTATCCTTATTCTGCGAAAGTCCTGCAAAAAGCTCTAACACGGTTATTTTGTCAATCTTTTAGGAATTTGAGTACTGTGCCAAACAGCAACAATCCAAATCGTTTCACTCTTTTGCTTGTAGAAGAAACGATAGGGTGAGATGAATACCTCTCGAAAATCTAAATCTGGAAACTCCTGGACTCTTTTGCCAGATTCAGGGTATTCCATCAATCGAGTAAGACCTGATTCAGACTTAGACCTGAATCGTTTTGCCGCTTGAGGATCTTCTTTCTTAATGTGCAAAATTGCATCGAGGAACATACTCCTTGCAGAAGGCGTGAACCTTATTTCCATTATTTTTCCTCAAGAATAGAGTCTGCTTCTCCTAAAACAGTTTGAAGGTCGTAACCTTCTCCCGCTTCGATTTCCTTTTCACCTCTCGCTAAGAGCATGAGTAGCTCCTTGTCATGCAAACTTTGCTCATAGGATTCGACGCTCAACATAATTGCAGCAGCTCGCCCTCTTTGAGTGATGACGGTTGGTTGATCTGAATTTTTGATACTTTTTAAAACTGCGGCAGCATCCTGTCTAAGGTCACTAATTGGTATTATGGGTGGAACCGTGTTCATTATTACCTCCTATTGTATGCCTGAATGTACTTATAGACATACGACATAACAAGCAATTCATTGGCTGAACTCTAGTGTGGCTAACGCCTTAGGCTTGAGCTGCTTCATCAGAAACAGTCAAAACATTTAAGAAACCTTGTGTCCATCCATGTAGCATTCAAAATCCCCGTAAGTTGCTGTGAGTCAGCTCTAAGCCTTTGTTAGGCATATAATTTGGTACAAGGTCAGCGCATAGGTAACACTTCTCTCTCAGCGCATGGGTTACACTTTTAACATAATAGGGTACCGAAAAGGAGGTCCCTATGCCATGGGAGGAAAGCAACATTGTGGATTTAAGACAACAGTTCATAACATTCGCCTTATCACGTGACCATACTATTACTGAACTCTGTAATTTATTCGAGATCAGTAGGAAAACAGGTTATAAATGGCTCACCAGATTCTACTCTGATGGGTATAATGGTTTGCACGACCAATCTCGTGCTGCTCACAACATAAGGAACAAGGTGGATCCAGCTGCCATCACCTATGTTTTTAACCTGAGAAGGAAGCATCCCTACTGGGGAGCCCGAAAGATCAGGATGTATGCAGATAGGTGGGCTCCACAACTCCAACTCCCCTGTGAGTCCACTCTCTATCGCTACATGAAGCAAGAGGGACTGACTGAAAAAAAGAAAAGAAGGTATAAACCTGGTCATCCTGGTAAACCCTTCACCAACCCTAAATATCCCAACCATATATGGACTGCTGACTTCAAGGGAGAGTTCAAGCTACTCAATGGTAATTACTGTTATCCTCTCACAGTTATGGACGAATATTCCAGGTATTTACTAGAACTTAAAGGACTAAATAGTACCGGTTATAATGGCTCTATACCTAGGTTTATGAGACTTTTCAAGGAATACGGGTTACCACAAGCTATTAAAACTGATAATGGTGTCCCCTTCGCTACTGTGGGTCTGGCCAGACTCTCAAAACTCTCTGTTCTCTGGATTAAACTTGGGATAGAACCCATTCTAATTGAACCTGGTAGACCCGACCAAAATGGGATACATGAGCGAATGCATAAGACACTCAAAAAGGAATGTACCATCCCTCCTTCTGCAGCTCTCAATCTTCAGCAAAGAAGATTTAACACCTGGAGAACAGAGTATAATGAGATCAGACCGCATGAGACTTTGCAAGGTTGCACACCCATGGAACTTTATCGTCCATCAGAAAAATCAATGCCTGAGAAACTGCCTAAACCTGAATATCCTGATCATTTTGAAGTACGCTATGTCAGCCGAAATAATTGCATCAGATGGAA
>JAERTG010000120.1 GCA_016845065.1 Fidelibacterota bacterium
TCGCTATAACCCTATGTTGGAAGCCGAAGGAAAAAATCCTTTCCAACTGGATTCAAAAGAACCAGACTGGAGTAAGTTTGATCAGTTTCACAACCAGGAAGTACGTTTCTTATCACTTAAGAAATCCTTCCCTGAGCGTTCCCGTGATCTGAATAAACTGGCACTGAAAAATGCCAAATGGCGTTATAACTTCTATAAGCGTCAGGCTAACCTTGATTATTCAGAAGAATAGAACATCATATTAAGAATAAAAAGCCGGTGCTTAGCATCGGCTTTTTTTGTTGGCAGGAGTCTGCTATGCTGCTTTTCTTTCGATCATGATCATGCACTCCATTGGTGATTTTTGTAATTTTATGGGCTCAATTTGATTCGCATAAAGCATATGAAACGGCTTTTTACCATACTGTTTTTTATCTTCTTTGGCCTTTCGAGCAGCCTTTTGATCGTAGGTGCTTTTTTAATTTGGCTGTTTACCATTCTTTTTGACAAGCGCCTGAAAATGTTGCATTTATACACCTTGTTCTGGAGCTCGCTTTATCTGTGGGTGGTGCCAGGCTGGCGCGTCAAGGTGCTGAACAGGCATAAGATTGACCCAAAGGAAACCTATGTTATGGTATCCAACCACCAATCACAAATTGATATCCTCGTACTTTCCAATTTGTTCACGCATTTTAAATGGGTATCCAAAATAGAGGCCTTCAAAATACCAATCATTGGCTGGAATATGTATATGAACAATTATATTCCCATCAAGAGAGGTGATAAAAAAAGTATTGCCAGAATGATGAGCCTCTGTAATAAGGCCATTCAGAATGGAAATTCACTTATGATTTTCCCTGAAGGGACGCGCTCGAAAACAGGAAAGCTAAGGACCTTTAAAACAGGAGCCTTCAGTATCGCACTGAGTAATAAGGTCACCATTTTACCTATCGCCATAAGTGGTACCAGAAAAGTATTACCAAAAGACACCCTTATGTTTACTTCCAGATGCGATATGGAAGTCCGCATTTTAGACCCCATACCCTATCAGGAATTTCAACATTTGGACGAGGAAAGCCTAGCCGAAGAGATCAGGCAACGTATTGGAGCTCTTGTGCAGGAAAACCAGGGGTAGCAACAATCCCGTAGTAATTAGCCTGTCTTGATTTAACTGATGCTAGTTTCATTCCTTATTCAGTGAAATGCTCCTTTGGATTGGAAGTTAATACTTTAGCCTAAAAAACTTGTGTTCTCTTGCTAAAGTGATTAACTTTGATGTGCAGTTTTGGCGAAAACAAACTCCTGGTTCTATGGGAGTCTAGCCAATGATTCCTACTGTAGAAAAACGAAGCACATGACACCAACGAAAAGCAACCTTCAGCAGGATTTTGAGGAACTGGGCAGAGCTTATAAACGCTTAAGGAAAAGCGAAAAGAAATACGCCTTTATTTTTGATAAAATATCAGATGGGCTCATCTATTTTGACCACAAGGGAATTATTAGAGATGTAAACCCTGCACTATGCAAATTAACGGGTCACGAGCGTGATAAGTTTGTGGGTAAGAATGCCATGGATGTGGCTACCAATTTTTTCCAGGGAGAAGTACTTACTACAGTCATGGCCACCATCAGAAATGCCATGAATGGAACACCTGAAGCAGCCTATACCATTTCATTCAAAGATAGGGTGTTGGACTTAAGGATGTCCATGGAAACGTCAAAAACCGGCGTTGTGGCCATTATCAGAGATGTTACCGAACGCGAGCATTTTGAAAAGAATTTGGTGAAAGCAAAAAACCAGGCTGAGGAATCGGATCGTTTAAAATCTTTTTTTTTGGCTAATATGTCTCATGAAATCCGAACCCCAATGAATGCAATTATTGGATTTTCAGATTTGTTGGGAATGGAAGAAGCTTTAAACCAGGATTGCCGCGACTATATATCCATTATCAGAAGAAGGGGGGAAGACCTCTTAAAGATCATCACAGATATTCTGGATATATCCAAGATGGAAGCCGGTCAGCTTAAAATTTACAAACAAAAAGGAAAATTGTCGGATGTTTTCGATGACCTTGAGAATATGTTTTCCGATGGTTTTTTGAAACATGAGGATCAGGTACGATTTATTGTCAATAACCTACTTGTGGCCACAGAAAATCATGTGATTACTGATTTAAGCCGTATCAAACAAGTTTTTTTAAATCTGCTCACCAATGCATTCAAATCCACAGCTGAGGGCTTTGTGGAGATGGGAGCGAGGCTACAGCAAGATAGCATTTTGTGCTGGGTGAAAGATAGTGGGCTGGGCATTCCGGAGAAGAAGCAGAAAGTTATTTTTGAACGCTTCCGACAAGTGGATGAATCCTATTTATCCAAATCAAATGAGGGCACCGGACTGGGTTTGTCAATTTCCAAAGGCCTCATCGAATTATTGGGAGGCAATATGTGGCTTGAATCCAAGGAAGGTGAAGGTGCTTGCTTTTTCTTTACCATACCTTACAAACCCACCGAAATAAGCGATGAAAACAATTCAATAAAGTCTGATAATGTATACAATTGGACTGGAAAAAGCCTTTTGGTGATTGAAGATGACAAGGATAGTATGGGCTATTTCAATGCTTTACTCAGCCGAACTGAGGTGAAAATGTTAATGGCTGAGGATGGTAAGACAGCCAGAGAATTGTTGACAAAAGACTTGCCCATCGATATGGTTCTGCTCGACATCCGATTACCCGATGTGAATGGATATGAATTAGCCAAAGAGCTTTTAAGCATGAGGCCCGATTTGAAAATAATTGCTCAAACTGCCTTTGCCACTGAAAAAGATCGTATGAAAAGCAAAAAATCGGGTTGTGTTGATTTTGTTCCAAAACCCATCAACCACCAGGAATTGCTCAGAATTATAAACAAATATTTCTAGATTTCTATTAGTGCATATAGCTGCCGGCATTGATATGTATGGTAGTTCCTGTGGCATGTTTGGCCATACCGCTGGCCAATAAGCAAATCATTGGGGCTATATCATCGGGTTTAGTCAAATCATCAAGTGCCAGACTGTCAGTTATAAAATCCATACCATAGGTAGCAATGGTGTCTTTATTCATATCTGTTTCCACCCATCCAGGGGCTACCACAAAGCTGGTGATCCCGTCTTTTCCATAGGCTCGGGCAATGGATTTGGTGAGTGCGACCATGCCTGCTTTGGAGGCGGCATAGGCCAAATGCTCAGGGTTATCACCTCTGAATGCTGCTCGTGAAGCAATGTTTATAATGATGCCTTGCTGTTGTGATTGGAATGGCATGAGTGCCAGTCTGCTTAAATGGGCGGTAGCCCTCAGATTGACATTGATGGTCTCATTCCATTCTTCAAGCCAATTTTCACTATCAAGGGGAGATGCAAAGAAGATACCGGCATTGTTTATGAGCACATCAATGCTATGGTAGGCTTTTATCACCTCATCAAATAATGCCTGGCATTGTTCAGGTTTTGCCAGGTCTGCCTGAAAACATTGTGCACCATTTTGGATGTCATCTGCCAGAGCTTTGGCTGCATCATAGTTTTTATTGTAGTGAATGGCTATTCTGCCGCCTGCCTTTCCAAGGGCCAGGGCAGTGGCTTTACCAATCCCTCTGCTGGCTCCGGTTACTAAAATGGTCTTCCCGCTTAAGTCAATTTTCATTTTTCGCATCTTTTGATTGATGAATTAGCCTAAAAATCACAATTTAGACGCTTTTCATCCATTAGACCAACTATTTTTCATGAAAATACTTAAAAAAACTAGGGCATTTAATATTTTTGATCCCTTATTATAAAGGGACCTAAAACAGACCGATATTATGGGTAGAGCGTTCGAATACCGCAAAGCGGCCAAAATGAAAAGATGGGGACAAATGTCGAAGATATTCCCACGACTGGGAAAAGCCATTACTCTGGCAGCCAAAGAGGGTGGCCCTGACCCTGAAATGAACTCCAAACTTAGAAATGCCATTCAAAATGCCAAGGCACAGAATATGCCCAAGGATAATATCGAATCGGCCATTAAAAGGGCTTCAGGTAAGGATGCTGATACCATTGTAGAAGTAATCTATGAAGGCAAAGGTCCACACGGAGTGCTCGTTTTTGTGGAGTGTGCCACTGATAATACCACCCGAACTGTAGCCAATGTCAGATCTTATTTTAACAAAGCTGGTGGTGCTTTTGTGCCTGCCGGTTCACTGGAATATATGTTCTCAAGAAAAGCCGTTTTTGAATTTGCAGCCAATGAGGAAATTGACCTGGAAGACATGGAGCTGGAGTTAATCGATGCCGGCTTGGAAGAAATTGAGACCATGGAGGAAACGGTGGTGGTTTATGCCGACTATACCAATTTTGGCAGTCTGTCTAAAGGTCTGGAGTCATTGGGTATAGATGTGACTAAGGCCACGCTTCAACGCATACCTACCTCACCTGTGGAATATAGTGAAGAGCAGCTGGAAGACATCTATAAGATGTTGGATAAGATTGAGGATGATGAGGATGTGCTTGCGGTGTATACCAATATTGGCAATTAGAGATCATTTATTAGCTTTCCTTAAACTCACAACCCAGTGTACTGAGTCATGTTGAGCCTGTCGAAACATATGCTGGGGGGGCAAATGGAATCTGTCGAAATGTTTATGAAATGGTCACATTGAGCTTGTCGAAATGTCTGTATTAAAATATAGTTCCAACAAACTCAACATGACCAAAAGTGGTTCTTCTAGTTGATACGATAAAAGAAAGGTAGACGGGCTTGAACCCCTTTCATTTCTTCCAATTCTTTCATCTGATCATAATAGGGGGCGAAGCTTCCCAGTTCTCTTTTGACAATACTGGCTGAGGCTTGACCTGTGAGTTCCTTCATCAATTCTTCGAAGAAGTCTTTTTGTTTGGGATATTCA
>JAERTG010000121.1 GCA_016845065.1 Fidelibacterota bacterium
GGAGATTGGATGAAAACTCCTAACGGTTCGATCCGCAGTGAAACTGCCGAGGGCAGGTGAACGAAGGAAGGCGAGCGGAATCACGAAGTGATGGAGGTTCAGCCAATCCTACTCCCGCTACAATGAAAAAGGTCACCTAAAAGGTGGCCTTTTTTGTTGTATGGAGATTGGAATCAACCTTCGAGTATCAACTACGCCGTCAGAACTCAGCTAACTGCAGCACCAAGGAGCCTGATTGTACCTTCATCTGCATCAATCTCGGCTTCCACACCCAGGGGAATGGTAAACTTGTTTGAGACATGACCAATCATTGCTCCTCTATAGGCCGGAATCCCCAGAGGCTTAATGTGATGATCAAGTACTTCAGCTAATGTGAAGGAACTGTAACCGCTGTCGGCATCACAATCTGTGCATTTCCCAAAAACAAAACCTGCAATTTCATCCAAAACACCTGCTAGCTTCAACTGAGTCATCATTCTATCTATTCGATAGATCCCCTCACCTACATCTTCCATGAATAAAATGTGTTCCTTCCAATCAGGTAAATAGTCTGAACCCATCAAGGCGGTGAGTACAGACAGGTTTCCACCTACCAGTCGCCCGCGGGTTGTGCCAGGTGTAATAGTCTGGATACGATCTTTTACCTGGGTCAGGTTGTCCCCCTTATCATCTGGATTCTTATAAGTGATGGCCTCGGCATCGAATAATAGTCGCTTTACATAGTCAACAGTGAAGGTATTCCAACCGGATCGACCAGATGGTCCATGAAATGTTACCATTCCAGTTTTGGCATAAATGGCCAGCAAAAGTGCAGTAACATCACTAAAGCCCATGATGATCTTTGGATGTTTCTGAATCATTTCATAATCGAGATAAGGCAACAATCGTGCACAACCCCACCCCCCAATAAATGTGAGAATGGCATCCACTTCAGGATTTTTGTACATCTGGTTGATAGCCTCAGCGCGGACTTCATCCTTACCTGCCAGATAACCCCATCTGTCCATGGCATGTTCGTCTACATGTAGCCTTAATTCAAGTGCTTCAAGGGTTTCTTCAATAATTTTTAGCTTCGTTTTACTCCGAGTGATCCCTGCCGGACTCACCAAACCTATGGTATCCCCTGGGTTGAGTCTGGGAGGGACGATAATATCTTCATTGGGATTGGCACTTACTATACTAGGTCGAAATGCAGCAAGACCGAGACCGCTACATGCCAATAGTTGAAGCATATCACGACGATTAACATTCATAGGATTCTCCAAAATCTGTATTGAAACATGTATATAATTCTTGAAATCAGTATTGAATCCAACTTATAAATGTGGGCTTAGCATCCAACTGGAAACACGAATAAGGTGAAAATTAGATGATATTTTATTTATAAATTGTTGTTTACTTTCAGTTTTTGTTGTTCATATTCCCTGCGACGGCCAGAAATGTCCATTAGGACGGAAATGCTTTTTGCAGATGTATGTAAAAAAGCCTGGCTAAAAAAAAGCTGCCAAAGGCAGTAAGTTTAAGAAAGAGGTACAAATGACTGATCAACTAGTCAACGGCGTAGTCAAATGGTTTAACGATTCAAAAGGCTACGGTTTTATCCAGCAGGAAGATGGTCCAGACGTGTTTGTGCATTATCGCGCAATCAACGGTTCCGGACACGTATCATTGAAAGAAGGACAAAACGTTACTTTGAATGTTACACAGGGCGAAAAAGGTCCACAGGCAGAGAACGTTACTGCTGTATAATTCTTTAAATCAAAGAATTTATAAAAAGCCGGACTCCCAGGAGGCCGGCTTTTTTTTTCTGGATTTTTAATCACACCTATCTGAAGGACGGAGTCTCCATCCGGATAAATTGGTCGTAACAACGCTTACCAAAATATTCATAACCAACACTCTCTGATTTTTCCCCCGCCAGAACACTGTGAATAAAACCGTTTAACTCTACCTGTTCAGTATGAAAGATTCCACGAGTAGGATTCTGTTTAAGAAGAATCAAGACCTGGTCGTCTTTTGAGCGATACTGAATAATTTCTTCTTGAATATCCGTTTTAGCTAAGAAGCGGTTCTCCCCTAATTCAGTAATCATCATTTTTGAACGGTACCAGGTGCCACCGGTAGCACTTACAAAGGGCTTTCCCTCATATAGGGCTATACTGTCATTGTAGGCAAAGACGGTGAGGTGATTATCCTCATCAGAATTGAGCCAGGAGTCTATTTTTCTCCCAATGGCTGCATTATAACCATAGTTGCTATCGATAAACCCAATTCGCTTTATCCATCTCGGGATCATCTCACGTGATTCGATGAGACCATTGATAAAACTCCCGCCACCACTATGACTAATTAAGAAAACTCTGGCATGAGGATACATGGATCTAAGTGAGTCAGTCACCTTGGTAATCATGGCACCATAATTTATATGAGACTCCTTCCAGGCTGGCCAACTCAGCTCAGGAGCTTCAAGATAGACTACCGTATATCGCTCTGAAGTGTTTTCCCTTAGCCATTTGATCTGCGCATCGATATGCTGGATATTGAAATGCCAATCATCGGTCTTATGCTTCCCCATGGTCCATTCAATACTATTGCCATTGGGAAGGGCATATAGAATCAGCGTCCGTGGGGAGTCGAATAACCCCTCAGTTTCATAGGGATCATCTACTACCACCCGAATACTATCCAAAATATATAATTCACTATATGGCGACTTTGGCTCTACACCGATGAGCCCATCGGCTTCTGCAACTATTTCACTCCCTTCCTGGGCAGGCATGCCCGGGAGTCGAATTGACCGATCATCAACAATGGGAAAATTATTAGGATTGCCGCAATTAAAAATAACAATCCCAGAGATAATGGATATCCAGTGAAAATATTTCATGATACAACCTTTCCTCCCCAATTAAGGTTCTACGTATCAGTTAGATTTATACCCTGTGTCAACTAACAGGTTTTTGCTTTTCCGGGCTTCGGTGACCAGGGCATCACAGCGTTCATTCTCAGTATTTCCAGCATGCCCTTTTACCCAGCGAAACTCAACCTCATGATCACGAAGTAGTTCAATCAACTCTTCCCAGAGGTCGATATTTTCCGGGCGTTTCCCATCGGACTTCTTCCAGCCTCTTTTTTTCCATCCGTATACCCAACGTTTGGTGATGGAATCCACAACATATTTTGAATCAGTATGCAGAATAACTTTGGAAGGTTCATTCAGTGCCTGCAGCGCAACGATTACTGCCATCATCTCCATACGGTTATTGGTGGTTAGCTGATAACCTGCAGACAACTCTTTGCGCTTTCTGCCCTTTTGCAGGACGATGCCATATCCTCCTACACCCGGGTTGGGTGAGGCGCCTCCATCGGTGTGAATTATGATCATTCCACTGGATGCAGACGAGGATGTTTTTAGTCCGTTTGAACTTATAGCTGCTTGTGTCTTGATTAGGTCGATGAGAGGCTGTGCCACGGGTTCTTTTGCTGTGAGGACACAATCTCTTAGCCACTCAATGGCTTCGGTCCTGCGAGAGAAACTTTTATACTTTGCTCCCTTAAATCCTTTTACCTGGAGAGAGGCTGTATCCCAGGAATCATAAATCCCAGGTTTATGCCCCTGAAAAACCGCATATACTTTCTTGCTCATACTCGTACTAAAGAATAAGAGGTTAAAAGGATTGTTTCAGAGTTATTTCTCACCCAAGGAATTTGAATAAAATGAAAGTTGCTCCAAGAACAAAGAGAGTCCCAAAAAATCTATGGTAATGCAGTACAAAATTATCAAAGCCATGATTCATTTTTTCTAAAGGGAGTAGTATGAGACCGGCATTTACCCATGTGTTTAGTTTTTTATTGATACTTTTCAATTTATCTGGGGCAAATGCTAAAAATCCCCACATGGGAAGTCCCAATACGATGACTACAAGCAGAAACCATTTCATGGCTTCAAGGAAAATCGCCAAACTCAATCCGACTTCAGAGTTACCTGTCGCTGCAAGCACTTGATCCATATCAGGCATCCTATAGGCAATTAAGAAAAAACCTATGATTGAGACAATCATCATGATTACACCAATCAGAAGATTATTTTTGAAGTAGAATGAATCAGTTTCATGGACGACATCCAATGGCTTGGTCCATTTCGAGCCAGAATACCACTTATTACCAAGGTGAGACCATTTAGCTACCAGATCAGGTTTGAAGAATAAAAGAGCACCTATTACAATTGCCAATATGCCACCGACAATAAAAAACAGTTCTATCATTTCAAGATACATTTCAGCCATTGTGAGCCTCCCAACTATATCAACACCATCGTATGTTTATGTTCGGCATTAAACTAATCATTCAATACAAACAATCCAACGGCTTGCTTTAATTCGATTTAAAGACTTGGTGAACTCATTTTTTCATTGTAATCAGTCCTGTTAGAACGCATCCTGCACGCGCTTTTTTTAACTATATAATTTTGTGGTGTTTCCGATGGGGAAATCCACGTTGAGAGGATATAAATGCGCAAAGATAATTTTAGAAATATCGCCATTATCGCCCACGTTGATCATGGAAAAACAACCCTGGTTGATGGCATGCTAAGACAGAGCGGTATTTTCCGTGACAATCAGGCGCTAACTGATAGAGTCATGGACAATATGGATTTGGAGCGTGAACGCGGTATCACCATCAGCGCAAAAAACACTGCAATTGAGTACAACGGTGTAAAAATCAATATTATTGATACGCCTGGGCACGCCGACTTCGGTGGGGAAGTTGAACGAGGTCTCAATCTTGTAGATGGTGCCATGTTACTGGTAGATGCCAGTGAAGGTCCCCTACCTCAAACTCGCTTTGTCGTCAAAAAGGCTCTTGAAAAAGATCTACGCATCATCCTTGTCATCAATAAGATTGATAGACCAGATTCTCGCATTGCTGAGGTAATAGATGAAGTCTTTGACCTATTTATTGATCTGGATGCCACAGAAGAGCAAATTGATTTTCCCATTTTGTATACCATTGCAAAGGATGGTGTGGCACACACAGACCTCGAAGACGACTCAACTGATCTCCGACCTCTCTTTGATACAATCATAGATTATATCCAGGGACCTGAAGCCATTGATGATCATGTTCCACAATTTCTCATCGCCAATCTGGATTACGATGCATATGTCGGTCAGATCGCCATTGGTCGATTAAAGAATGGCGTGCTGAAAATGGGGACTAACTATCTCCTGGCTGGTGAACACAAACAGACACCTAATGTAAAATTTTCGGCTCTGTACACTTTTGAGGGTCTTCGTCGTCAGCAGGTAGAGGAGGTTGAAGCGGGTGATATCATCGCCTTTGCTGGAATAGATACCATCACTATTGGAGATACAATCACATCAATTGAGGATCCCGCACTCCTACCTCGAATCCACGTTGATGAGCCCACTGTATCCATGATTTTTTATGTGAATACATCTCCTTTTGCAGGCCAGGATGGTAAATATCTGACTTCAAGACACATTCTCGCCCGCCTGGAAAAAGAAATGCGACTGAATGTTGCTCTTCAAATTGAACAACTCAAAAACCGGGCAGATGCCTTTGAAGTAAGAGGTCGCGGTGAGCTGCAGATGGCAGTTCTCATCGAGACCATGCGTCGTGAAGGCTATGAGTTTATGGTTTCCAAACCCCGCGTTATTACCAAAGATATAGATGGTAAGGTTTCGGAACCTGTTGAAATGTTATACCTCGATATCCCAGAGGAATTTGTAGGAGTGATGTCTGAAAAATTATCCCTACGTAAGGGTCGCATGGTGAATATTATCAACCACGGAAGTGGTCGCGTAAATCTTGAATTCCGTATCCCTTCACGTGGTTTGATTGGTTTTCGAACGACCTTCATGACCGAGACAAAAGGTGCCGGTGTCATGAACACCATCATGGAAGGTTATGAACCATGGTTTGGTGCCATCCCCCAACGAAATACTGGTGCTCTGGTAGCGGATAGACCTGGAAAAGTAACAGCTTATGCCAGTCTGAGCATGGAAGATCGTGGCGAACTTCAAGTTGAAGTTGGGACGCAGGTTTATGGAGGTATGGTAATTGGGGAACGTAATCGCCCAGGCGATCTGGATGTGAATATTACACGTGAAAAGAAATTGACCAACATGCGTAGTGCCACAGCAGATGCAACTGTAACACTTAGGAAACCACATCTCTTAACACTGGATCAGGCTATTGAGTTTATTTCTGAAAATGAATTGGTCGAGATTACTCCAGAGAACATTCGTCTTAGAAAAATGGAACTTGATCCTGGAAAACGTCTTTCCCAGATGAGGAAAGAAAAACGAGCCGAAGATTGATGTCTTTCCAATATCAAAAAACAAATACCTACTTTGCCCAGGTCGCCAATGGCCTGGAGGAGATGGCTGCCTCTGAGATTGAAAAACTAGGAGCTTCTAAGGTCAATCAGCGTTTCCGGGGATTACAGTTCAAAGCGGATACAGAATCAGTGTATCGAATTAATTATGGTTCGAGGTTGATCACCAGAGTTTTAGCACCTTTAATTTCCTTCGATTGTCACAGTACAAAATATCTCTACAAGACCGCCATGGACATTCCCTGGGAAGAACTATTCGCACCGGATCAAACTTTCGCAATTTTTGCCCAGGTAAGCAATAGTGCAATCACACATTCACAATATGCCTCGCTCAAGCTGAAAGATGCCATCGTGGATCGCTTCCGGGAGAAGCTGAGACGTCGACCAAATATTGATTCAAAATACCCCGACATCTGGTTCAATCTACATATTGAGAATAATCGGGCCGTCATTAGTCTGGATACAAGTGGAGGATCACTGCATCGCAGAGGATATCGCCTTGACACAGTTGATGCTCCCATGCAGGAAACCCTGGCTGCAGCCATCGTTCAAATGACAAAATGGGAAGGTAAAACCACATTTATTGATCCCATGTGTGGCTCGGGAACCCTTCCAGCCGAGGCCTATATGTCTCTCACAAATCTACCATCAGGCTATTTCAGGAAACGATTTGGCTTTATGAAAATGCCTGATTTCAACAAAGGACTCTGGACACATGTACGCAAAGATATGGATAGCGCTTTTGACGCCCCCCAGGAAATTCCAATTCAGGCATCAGATGTAGATCCTAGTGCCCTGAGAGTAGCTAAACGCAACCTCTCCCATCTACCCAGAGGTGTTGAAATCTATACTCATCGCAAAGATTACAAGGATATCACCATCCCCCAGGGAGCCACGCTGGTGATGAACCCACCCTATGGCATTCGTTTGCAGACTGGTGAAGATCTTTCGTCTATGTATAAGGAAATGGGTGATTGGCTCAAGCAAAAATGTTCTGGAAGTGAAGCATATATCTATTTCGGGGAACGCAAATACCTGAAGAACATTGGATTACGTCCTGATTGGAAGCGACCACTTAGAAATGGTGGCTTGGACGGTCGACTTGCCAAATTTGTGATGTATTAAACATTCATAGCGCCATAAGCCTGTAGGCTGTAAATCGTTTAAACAAATAAATTGACAATCACTCGATCTCAGGATAACCTAACAGCGATTTTTGTAAACGTCTCATAGCACAAGGAAGCTCGTGAAAATCGGGCACAGTCGCGCTACTGTAACCAGGGACAATGCCGATATCACAATAAATCATCAGATTTATTGGGTTTGCCACTTCAAATCGAGGGAAGGCATCGGCGGAGGATGATCTGGAAGTCAGGATACTTGGCTTAGAGAATTTCCATGAACCTTCGCGAGAAAAGGGACCGGCATGATGCGCCTGAGAATCAGAACACATTCAAAAGTAAGCCCCAACTTGAGACGGGGCTTTTTTTATGTCCTATCTACAATTTTTCTATTTCCTACAGCGCTACTTTCCTCAGAATCAAAAATTAATAATAGTTACTTACAGGGTCGAACCCTTGATCTCAATGGTCAGATTATCCCCTACGTTTCCCTGATATTTCAAAAATCTGAAATCTTCCTCCTGTCCGATGAACATGGACACTTCAGCTACAGCTCAACTTTCGTTGAGAACGACTCTGTCTTCATCCAACGCATTGGTTATAAAAATGAAATGCTGCTGGTAGATGAGCTCTTCCGATCACGTGTCATCAAGTTGACACCGGATGTTCTTCAAATGGAATCCATACACGTAAAAGGAGAAGCCAATACAGATGGGATTCTAGCTATTCTTGGTCGTCACACAAAGACCCAGGGTTCAGCAGCCAGAGATCACAAAAATATGCTGACTCGTATTCCTGGTATGACAATCAAAAGTTACGGTGGGCCTGCTGGTATCAGTACACTGAGTATGGATGGTGGTCCCAGTTCCCATACGCTTGTCATGGTGAATGGAATTGATATTAGCTCTGCCCAGAATGGTGAGGCAGATCTCTCACAATTGCCCCTCCCCTTCATTGAAAGCATGAGCTATATCCCCTATGACATCACCCAATCGGGTGCAGGTGGTATTGATGGTGTCGTAAAACTGGAAACAGGTGATCAGCGAACCCATTTAAATATTAGCCAGGGTAGTTTTGGTCATCAGGCATATGATCTTTATCTGAATAATCAGATCCAAGGATTCTGGACTTCAGTCCAGGTGGGTGAACGGTTTGAGAAGGGGAATTACCCTGTAATTTGGGATGGGAATAAGAGCTATCGGAAAAACAACCAGCTCGCTCAGCAGTTTGGTGCATTGACATTACGGAAAATGATAAGATCTGACCTCTACCTGCAACTTATTGCCATGACCTCACATCAGTCCAGGGGCGTCGCTGGGTTAATCTGGTCGCCAGACACCATTTCACATCGGGATGACCAGTTAACTCTCTTAGGCACAACCCTGGGTTGGATTCGTAAGACTGGCAGCAGCCATTTGCACATCACATCCAGGCAATCCAAAGAGAAGTATGACAACCCATACTTAAATATCCACAGCAACCACTTCGTAGAGGGCCACCAGATAAATCTCGAGGATAAACGACAGATTAGTAACAATATTGAGATGAAATCAGACTGGCAGATCAAAATCGACAGAATCAGAAGCGTCAATACTGGAGATCATAGTAGATCAAGTCTCAGTGGCTCCCTCGCACCTACACTACAAACATTTGGGAATATCCGTTTGATACCAAAGGTGAAACTCCATTATAGTCCTGATCTTTATCAGGAGGTACTCAACGATTTTCAAATCCACGTCCCAATAGGAGTCGGTCCCCTATCCAGCATTGCATTTAGTTCAGGAGAGGTTTTCAAGTATCCCAGTTTTAATGATCAGTTCTGGGAACCAGGTGGCAATCCCAATTTGAAACCGGAGGAAACCGAGGTCACGACAATTCAATCCAGTTTTGATCTCAATAGATTCGGCTCACTCCATCTGCAGTGGCAAATTAAACGGAGTCACAACCTCATCCAGTGGATGCCGGTTCTCTCATACTGGCAACCTGGGAACGTTCAATCAGCCACACGAGAAAGTAGCAAAGCGCTCTGGCAGGTAGAATTAAGAGATATCAATGTATCTGCATTTGCTCACTACACCCTTATTCGAACCCGCGATCATGATCGTGAGCTGCCTTTAAGGTATGCCCCTCAGCGCACCGCTGCCTTTGGCTTGATCTGGTCACCAGCCCAGTTTGAGATAAATTTTGAGTACAATTACGTATCAGATCGCATCAGCATGTATGGCTATCCCGAAGATGTCATGATTGAAGCAACAGGATTATGGTCTGGTAGTCTTGCTCACAGTTGGAATGGCAATCTTGGTCAACTGACTCTGATTGTTTCAGCTGATAATCTTGAAGATACAAGATATGAAACTATTAAAGGTTACCCGGAACCCGGACGCACTTATAGAATCTCAACAAAATTTTCTAAATAACCCCTAAAGAAAGATATTGAACCCGTGAAAAATAAAAAATCTGTAATTATCATTTTAGTCATGCTACTCTTCACACTCTCTCCTGTCCAGGCAGGCAAATATTATGTCCTATGTGAAGGAAATTTTGGACAGGCCAATGCCTCGCTATGGTCAATTGATGAATCACTCCAGAACCTTGAGGGTCCACTCATCTGGAACACCGCAACCAATCCACTCGGTGATGTAGGACAATCATTGACCTTGTTTGATCATAGCTTGTATGTGGTGATGAACGGATCTCATAAAGTTCGTGTCCTGGATCTAAACTCTGGTGAGACTCACATCGCGGATATTGATCTTCCAGACTCGAGTCCCCGCTATATGGTCGTTCATCGTGAGTCTGGTCTGGGATATATCAGTAGCTGGACACTCTCAGCCCTCCTCATCGTTGACCTAGACAATAATACGGTTATCGATACCTTTTCGGTTGGTGCTCGCCCTGAAGGCTTACTCATAGTCGGTGATGAATTGTTTGCAAGCATCGTCTCGACAAGTGATGGCCTTGGTTCGGAGAACAGCGTATTGAGGATAGATTTGTCTGGTGAATCCCCGGAAGTTACCCATGATTATAGTGTAATCCCTGGACCGGGATCCATGACATTGCTTGCCAATGAACTCTATGTCACTTCAATTAATTATAATGATGCCTGGGAAAGTTTTAGCGGGACATCAAAAATCAATCTAACTGATCATACAGTAACAACTCTTGACCATGGCTATTACACAAATTTTGTTGCTGATCTAAACCTTATAAATGGCGAAGTATATCGCACATTTGGCACTTCTGTCGTCCCTCTTAACGAGGATTTGAGTCTGAATAATACTGGTGCGATTGGAAATATTAGCGGTATTTATAGTCATTCCATAGCGAAAAATAATTTGTTGATCGGATCCAGTGATTTTGTTGCACCTGACCTGGTATCAATCCTATCCATCGATGGTCAGGAGATAGCCAGTTTTAATGTAGGCGCATTCCCCAGCCAAATTATTTACTACTCATCTGACGCTGTCTCCACTGACCAGAAGGTTGATCTGCCTACTTCCTTTTCTCTAGGAAACAATTACCCCAATCCCTTCAACCCATCTACATCAATTCCATTTAACCTGTATCTCGCCGATCATGTACGACTGAGCATTTATGATATCAGTGGGCGAATGGTAGCAACTCTCATTGACAATCACCTCGGAGCAGGAAACTATTTTTCAAATTGGGATGGGAGGAATGCGAAGGGACAGCCAGTGAGCAGTGGTATTTATCATGCGATTTTACATTCAAGCTCACAGACCAGTTCTATCAAACTTAATCTGATAAAATAATTACTCGCGATAAATCCTCCTCCCAAAAAAGGGGGGGGGGATTTACCTCACCCATTCGTATGTTTTGACCAAGAGTTTCAGTAACTTTTTCCTTTCCCTCTCTCCGTTCCGCTTTAAAATAAAGCCACAAATAACTACCACTTGTTATTCACAGAAGGGTTTTTCATGAAACGATCTACTGCAGGTATTCTTGCCTTTGCTACAATCTCATTTTTCTTATATGCGTTCGGAGTTGATTTCTTCGATGCAATCTGGTCTTTTCCCTCCGAGAGAGCGGTTCCATTTATGGTTTTGGCTCTGGTGGGATCTGGAATATACGTGACGATTTATCTTGGATTTCCACAGATCAAACGATTCTGGCATGGAGTTCAAGTAACAATGGGTATCTATGATAATCCTGAAGATGAAGGGGATTTAAATCATTTTCGCGCGTTGACCACAGCACTTTCAGCTACAGTTGGAATTGGAAATATTGCCGGTGTTGCGATAGCACTATACTATGGCGGACCAGGTGCTTTGCTGTGGATGTGGATCACTGCCTTTTTTGGAACCACTTTGAAATTTGCTGAAAGTACCCTTGCCCTGAAATATAGGGAAATGGATGTCAATGGTGACACAGCAGGTGGTCCTATGTATACCATTGAGAATGGATTAGGAAAAAATTGGCGTTGGTTGGCTGTTGCATTTGCGGCCTTCACAATCATCTGTTCCATGGCAACAGGTAATGCCATCCAATCCTTCACCGTATCAGATCAAATTTATTCAGAAGTATCTCAAGTTGTGGGTTCAACGCACTGGTTGACACTTAAGCACATGGTTTTTGAGGGATTTGAGGTTTCAATCCAGCAAATTATTAATGGATTGATTATGGCTACACTTGTAGGTCTCGTCATCATCGGTGGTATCAAACGCATTGGAAAAGTAACTGGATACCTCGCCCCGATTATGGCCGGTGTTTATATTTTTGCGGCTCTGTTAATTCTTCTTTCCCATTTTGATCAAATTGGAAACTCCTTCGGTTTGATCTTTAAAATGGCCATTAATCCTCCCGCTATGGCAGGTGGTGTTGGCGGTGGTGTGTTACTGGTGATGCTCCATGGGATTAAACGAGGCTTGTACTCTAATGAGGCAGGCCAAGGAAGCGCGGCTATCGCCCACTCTACTGCAAAGACGAATCAACCCGTTCGTGAGGGCGCTGTAGCCATGCTGGGGCCGTTTATCGATACCATCCTGATCTGTACCCTAACTGGGTTGGTCATCATCTCTACTGGCGCCTGGGAGCATACAGAATTTTTTGTTCGAATCAGTGTTGCAGAAGCCAGTCTGGCAGATTCAATCATCGCATCAGGTGTTTTTGAAGGTCGCGAGCTTCTCAACAGCAGCTTACTTACTTCCTTCGCATTTAAAGAGGGTCTGAGTTGGCTGTTTGGTTGGGGTGATAAGATTATCACCATTTCAATTTTACTCTTTGCACTTTCAACTGCTATCAGTTGGTCTTTCTATGGAGATCGTTCCACGGAATACCTCTTTGGACCAAAAGCCATTCTTCCCTATCGATCAGTTTATGTTTTCTTCGTCTTTTTAGGTGGAATTGCTGGTCTGGATGCAGTCTGGAAGTTTGGTGACGCAGCGTTGGGATTCATGACACTTCCCAATCTCCTGGCTATTATTTTACTCTCAAAAAAATTAAAGAGTATGAGTACTGAGTACTTCAATCAGGAACATGTTCCATATAGATAATTCTATTTAATATATAGAGAACTACATGACAAATTTTCACGACCAGCTTATTCAGGAAGCTGGTTCCATCGCCAGGTCAGCCGGTGAACTCATACTAACCTTGAGTTCACAAGAGAGGCAAATCTCATATAAGAGTGCTCGTGATATGGTTACTGAAGTGGATCAAGCATCAGAAAACCACATTGTATCCGAAATCAATCGACTCTATCCAGATCATGAAATTTTAGCAGAGGAAGGCAGTGGAAACTCCTCGACGCAGTCCGGCTATAAGTGGATAATTGATCCTTTGGATGGGACCACAAATTTTGTTCATGGATTCCCTATCTTTGCTGTTTCAATTGGAATCCTTTTTGAAGATGAACTCTTTGTTGCAGCAGTTTATGATCCAAATCGACTAGAACTCTTCACCGCAGGTAAGGATAGAGGCGCTTATCTCAATGGAGTAAAAATTTCAGTAAGCCGCACTAAAGAGTTGGGTAAAGCTCTATTGGCTACTGGATTCTCATATTTTAATGATGATTATTTCAAACTGAATATGGAATTATGGGCTTCCATCTATGGTAAAACTCAGGGGCTAAGACGCGCCGGTGCTGCTGCCATTGATCTGGCTTGGCTGGCTTGTGGTCGTCTGGATGGACTATGGGAGTTTAGTTTAAAACCCTGGGACATTGCTGCTGGAGCCTTATTGGTAACAGAAGCTGGCGGTCTCGTCTCAGGACCTCAGGGTGAACCCCTGGATTTGGCTGCAGGGCATATCATTGCAGCAAATCCCAGCATCCACCCCTATATCCTGAAAGAAATTAGTCTCTTTAAACATAGGCTCTAGGGATGTCCTAGGCTTCACCACCATACTCAAAAATCTCTTCTAATCCCATCCCAAATATCATGGCAATTCTGAAAGCAAGACCAAGTGAGGGAGTATATCGTCCAGCCTCAAGAGCAACAATTGTCTGTCGAGTACACCCTGCAGCATCAGCTAATTCCTGTTGAGTCATCTCATTCTTCTCAAACCTGCGTTTGCGGATGTTGTTAAGTATTATATCAGTTCCCATGATGATCCAACCACCAGTAACTAAAAACTATTCCAACAGATCTACTAAAAAATAACATGAGAAAATTTGACCAAAACATCAGATAAGGTATATCAACAGGGATTGATCCAGCTTCCCAATAATATTCTGTGAGACCGATCGTCCAGACCACACTCAAGAGGAGCAAACCGACAATTTGGAAGTTTGATGCCTTGGTTAAGACCAGTTCATCCCTTTCGTCAAACATATTGGAAAAGCGACCCTTTTTTGATGTTGGCAACATGAGGAATAGATTCACCATCAGTGTGAGCGCTATAACAGCAGTAATACTTATGCGTAATTTATCATCTGCAAAAAACTCAGAAACAGCATGCCCTTTGAATAACCATGAGATGACTAATACACCGATGGTGATTGAAAGGATATTCCATAAAGATCTTTTTTGCAACATCGCCATAGGGATGTTGATTATCTCTCCCCCCGCTTCTAATTGAGATTTACGTTCCTTTAATCTCTGCAATGCTCGAATCCCCATATAGGCTGCCATCCCACTGACGAAAAGAGCAGACACCATTGTTACACCAAACCAGATATTCATTTCAATCTCCCCTCATTTTAGTGATGAATATTATTTCATTCATCATGTAATTTATTTTTATCATGATGTAATATATTTCATACTTTTTGAAATGCAATAAATAAACTTTCCATGATTAAACTAATTCTTAAGTATTATTTACGCTGATTGTTCCAGTAGACTTCTTGATTGCCAGACCGATGATTTTCATGCCTGGCCATGACAAACAAAAAGTCAGAAAGCCGGTTCAAAAACTGAATGATTTCAGCCTTTACTTTCTCCTGTTGATTCAACCTGATGACACTGCGTTCAGCTCGACGACAGATGGTTCGTGCCAGATGCAGTGTTGCAGCCACAGATGTTCCACCGGGCAAAATAAATTCCTCCAGAGCTGGTAATTCAGAATTCAATTCATCAATGCTGTGCTCCAAGTCTGCAATGTGCTCAGGAGTGATTAGACCTGTGACCATTTCCGCTGACGCCAACTCACCCCCCAGGTCGAATAGGGTGTGCTGAACCCCTGCTAGAATCTCAACGAGTTGCGCATCTAAGGGCTGGGTGAGAACCAGTCCAATCATACTATTCAGCTCATCAACATCACCATAGGCACAGACACGTAACGAATCTTTAGGGACTTCTTCACCATTAGCCAAACGTGTTTTTCCATTATCCCCGGTACGCGTATATATTTTTGTGAGTCTCATAGTGAATTACCTCAATTAACATCATGTCATAAGCTTAAAACATTTCTACTAACGTTTTCCAGCAATACTACTGCAGCCCATAAAATAGTAAAAACAACTGTAGACCAAATAGATAGAGATGGTCTGAGAATGCGATAATTGCGGTCCACCCTGGTGAAAATAATTCGAATCAGGTTGAATACCCACCCAACGCTCACACCAACAATCCCAGCCAAAACAGCCGTTACTATAAATGAATCTCCAGCAATATACACCAATGGGTAGAATGCAAAAAATAGTGACACCAGGATAACACTACTGGTAAAACGGGGTCGCTCAAACACCAAACCGCTCAATCCTGCTTTGTCTAGGCCCTCATTTTCATTGGATTCAATCATGACAAAGAGGCCAATTAATGAGACAAAGAGAAGGATGCGTTGAAGTCCGATGAGCTCCTGGGATGGTTGGAAGAAATTCTCCAGACCTGTTCCCAGTAAGAGCGTTTCCTGTGCAAGAAATAAATATAAGAACTGTTTGGTAATACTTCTGCTCCGGAGACCGAACACCAATAAACTAATCATCGCTAATCCAATAAGGATCAATTGCGTATTTGAAGGTGGATACGTATTTGAAATACCCAAAACATGACCTGGAATGCCGGATAATGTGTAATGACCGTGCCAGGCGATGAGCATACCATACAATGCTATCAGCGGTGCAGGAACACTCAACCTTGGCCATCTTTTCTCCAGGTGAACTACCAGGATTACCAGAAAGAAAAGATCAGGAAGCAATTGGACCTGGTTCTCCCATAAACCCATTACAGCAGTTACGAACCAAACCCACAAGAGATTCTTTTCCACAATGCTTAATGAATAGGATTTATTTGCAACCGTTCTTTCGAGTTCCAGGAGTACCAGCCAGGTTCCACCCATAATAAGAAATCTGCTTAAGCTCCACTCAATGAACAGATCATGCGAAAGCGGTGCTAACACGACTGCAGCCAAATAGAGTATTAAAGAATACATATGAGCTGAATTCTTTGATGTTCCTGAATAATAGGCACTTAGATGTAGTGCAAATAGCATCATGCCGAGGTGGAAAATAATTCCCGGAGCAACTAGGGGTAAACGGAGTTGGGGAAAAATGCCTACAGTGAGAATGATAATTGTAACAAAGGCTAACATGTGCTGCCGAGCAGCTGAAATGAATCTTCCAGAGAATTGGACAAGAATTCCAGATAATAGCAGGTATCCTGTCACCGCTGCACTGATCAATTCAATTCGCTCCAGGGGTAGAAATTACATTTTATTTAAAGTTCAAAAGGATCGTCGATCAATTCCATATAAACATTGTTGGTATCATCATGGAAGGACAATTTGATATAGTGGCGCTTGGTTTTATCAAATATATCATCTCCCCTTTCAGTACAGAAAAGGATGATATGCCCCTTGTAATGACCGTACTCTCGCTTGAGTTCTTTATGATTCACAAAAATTAGATTTGTATAGGTTTCACCTTCTCGGATGTGAATATCACTCTTTCGACCGCCAAAATCAGTAATTACATCAGGCCTGGAGACGAGAGACATATCCTTGCCCATCCAGACACTCAACAGTTCAAGATGGAATGGAAGAAAGATTGAATTTTTAATTAAGAATCCAGTTTCCTTGGCATCTGTGGCCTGCTTTATAGTTTTAATCATCTTGATTCTCCTGCTATAGAATTCTATAAATTAAAAAAGACCCACCAAACGATAAAAAAGATGGGAAGTAGAATTGGAATTGAATATTTAAAGACGTACCCTAGAAAACTTGGTACATCTACCCCAGCCTGCTCTGCAATGTTTTTTACCATAAAATTTGGGGCGTTTCCAATATAGGTCATGGCACCGAAAAACACAGCTGCCACGGAAATAGCCATCAGGTAAATGATGGAATTCGAATCCCCTGCCACAGGGGATTCAACTCCTCCGGCAAATTGCTGGACATTTTCGATTGAGCCAATATCCAAGCCAAATTTACCAAGAGACCCTGCTAAAAAATTCAGATAAGTCGGTGCATTGTCCAACACACCGGACAGCGATCCGGTAAACCAGTAAAAGCGAGAGACTGTAAATTCAGTTGCATGATCCCTGGCATAAGCTCCAATCAACTGCAGGGCTGGGATCATGGTTGCAAAAATGCCAATAAACAAGTATGCCACTTCTTTTATTGGCTCAAAATTGAACTCATTACCTTTTAGAGCCTCCTTATCACCTGTCCTATAAGCAATGAAGGCTACACTGAACATAATGATTTCCCTGATTCCGAAGGGGACATGGAACATTTTCTGTAAACTTGGGAATCCCTTTATCACAGCAGGATCCATAAATACGGAAACAATGACTATGGCCAGATATATAAAATTCTTACCACCATGAATTTCTACTGTTTTGCCCTCTTTGGGTACAATGCTGCTAGCTGGGATCCTCATGTCAAAAGCCAGGAAAACTCCAATCACAACCAATGTTGTCACAAGCCATATATGCCAGACATGACCGATCACCCAAAAGAAGGGTACACCCTTTAGAAAGCCAAGAAACAATGGTGGGTCACCAATGGGTGTAAGACCACCCCCAATGTTACTCACGATAAATATGAAGAAAATTACATGGAAGGGTTTCAACCGACCTTCATTTAATCGCATGAAGGGCCTAATGAGCAACATGGATGCCCCCGTAGTGCCGATAAAATTGGAGAGAATGGCACCCCCAAGGAGTATGAGTCCATTTATCAATGGTTTTCCAGCAGTGTTAAACTTTACAAGGATTCCACCAGAAGCCACAAAAAGCGCCGTAAGTAATGCGATGAATGATACGTACTCCTCCAGTGTATGCATGAGACTGAGCACACCATGATCCATGAGGAATCCATAGTAAACAGCAACAATAGAGCCCAGGGCCATGGAAAATTTGGGATAATGATGTTCCCATAGATGGGGATAGAAAAGGGGTCCAGTGGCAATCATGATCAGTAAAATGATAAATGGTGCGACGAGCCAGATTGGTGGCAAACTGCTGTGATGCCCAGATTCAGCTACCTCGTGAACTCCAACTTCATGACCCACTATTTGTTCTGCAGCAGCTTTCTCGCTTATGCTGCCTTGCTCTTCTGCGATGACTGGACTGACAATCAATAATGCCAATAATATCAGTTTACCAAATACAACCGTCCTCATGCCTCTCATCCTTTAAATTCAAATCGATTATCACGGATAAACGTGTAAATCAACTCTGATTCACTCCCGTTGAACAATTCATCCATGTTTTTCCAGAATGAATCGAGTCTAATCTCATATTTTTTTTCATAGAGATATGCCTGTATTAACATATCCAATTTGTCAATTCGTTTTACAAATTTTGCCTCTGGTGATTTGATGGACTCAAAATCTTCCCAAAGATCTCGAAAATAATCACCCTGCTGCACATTTTTGACAATCTCTTCCAACGCCGCTGCTTCAGCTACATATTTATCACCTTCTGAGACATTGTCATGGGGGGTCATATCACCCACTATTGATTCTGCGATGTCATGCACGAGTGCCATATTTAATGCTCTCTCAACGTTCACTCCTGCAGCTTGAGCAGCTGAGCGCAGAGACAATATGAGTATTGACATCCCATAGCTATGGGCAGCAATAGATTCAACACCGACTTCATCAATACCAGATTGTAGCCATCCAGATCTGGGCATGGTTTTCAGCTGATAGATATGCTCAAGACTTGATATCAGATGACTTGTTTTGACGTCTATTGCCGTGTCATTCATAAGCAAAGAAGATAGAATAAAGGGGTGTGAATACTAAAACGAATTACTTTTTATGTAGTGGTATCTGAGTTTTTTAACCTGGAATCTTGCTTGGCTGATGAGGGGGTAATATTATCAATTGAGATACGTTAACTTACTATGCATCAGTAGATTACAGTTTCCATATAAAGCGTATATTCACGAACACGCTAATGTTTCACGCTTAAAGTGACTGTTGAGGTGTCCTGGTTTTGAGCGATTTATATTGCCCTGGCAGATTGATCTAAGGCATTTCGAATTTTACATCGGGGTGACGGATGATAAGCACCGGACAATGGGATTTTCGAACAATCTTTTCAGCAGTTGATCCGTATAGGGCATGACTGAATCCACTTAAACCATGGGTTGCCATTACAATAAGATCCATCCCCTCTTCCTTGGCAAAGGCGACAATCTCACGCCAGGGTTTCCCATGCAAGTTGGTGGAATCACTCTCAATTTCAGCTGGAATTTGTTCTTCCATGATCTTTGCCAGAGACTCTTCTACATATCCGCTGAGTTGTTTCTCGATATCTGGATAGCTGTAGGTTCCCCAGGCGAAATCAACAGGGGCAACAATGGGTTCCACGACATGCAAAACATGCAGACTTGCCCTGTACTTTTGCGCCAGATCGATGGCAAATGGCAACGCATATTTCGCAGACTCTGAAAAATCAGTCGGTACTAATATTTTGGAATACTTCATTTTGTGACCTCCAAATTATTGAGGAGGAAATCAGGCTGAGAGTTGCCTCCCCAGTTCCAGACCTTTCTGAAAAGCTTTCAGATTAATCTCTAAGAGATGTCTCTTCTTAAAGATAAGCGGTAGAACCTGCTGAACCACTATAGGATCTAGAAAATCTGAATACCCTGCAAGAACACCAAGAATGACGACATTTGAGGTTTTTGTATTCCCTAATTCTTTGGCAATCTCAGTTGCGGGAATTGGTATTCTGATGATATCATCACGCTTTGGTTCAATATCTATCAGTGAGCTATCCCATACAATAGCCCCACCTTCAATGACATCGTCCTCGAATTTCTCAAGAGATGGTCGATTCATGGCAACCAGGACTGTGGGATGAGTAACCAGGGGTGAACCAATAGCTTCCCGAGATAATTTGACATGACAGTTGGCTGTCCCCCCTCTCATTTCCGGGCCATAAGAAGGAATCCAACTCACCTCCAGATCTTCTCGCATACCTATCTCACTAAGCCAGACACCCAGAGAAAGCACACCCTGACCACCAAAACCAGCAATTTTAATTTCCTGGTCAATGGTCTCGCTGAGCTTTATGGAGGCTGCATCAATCATCACCTTGTCCTGTTCCAGCCCGATAAGTTTTGGCACTCGGGCGGGAGTGGCAAGATTTTGACTCATATCCAGTGGTTCAACCTGCTGTGCAATATCCTTATAAACTCCAAGTGGAAAGTTCTGTACCAGAGTTGATTTAATCCACTCTTCTGATTGGGGTGCCGTCATCTTCCAGCCTGTAGGACAGGTAGATAAGACTTCAATAAATGAAAAACCCTTTTTCTCAATTTGATTTTTAATGCCACGTCGAACAGCTTTTCTTGCAGCATTTTTTGAGCGTACATCTGCCATCATGACTCGTTCTACGTATACTGGAGATTCAAGACTGGCAATGATCTCCGCCATGCGGATAGGATATCCCTCATTTTGAAGGGTACGACCATAAGGAGTGGTAGTTGTCTTTTGACCGATAAGCGTTGTTGGTGCCATCTGTCCACCAGTCATTCCATAAATGGCATTGTTCACGAAGAACACTGTCATAGCCTCACCACGGTTGGCCGCGTGCAGAATCTCATTGCCTCCTATGGCAGCCAGGTCACCGTCTCCCTGGTATGAGATAACTACAGATTCAGGCAGGGCTCGCTTCACACCAGTTGCTACCGCGGGTGCGCGGCCATGGGCTGACTGGATGTTTCCAGCATTGAAATAGTAATATGCGAAGACACTACAACCGACTGGACTCACAAATATGCAATTTTCGGCCACCTCGTAATCCGTAAGCGCTTCAGCAATCATTTTATGCAGGATTCCATGACCACATCCCGGGCAATAATGGGTCTGTTCTTTATTGTTCCCAGGCCGTCGCTCATAGGTGTCGTAGAAACCCTTAGACTTTCCTAATATTTTAACGCTCATAATACCCTCATCATGCGTTTGATCTCGCGAACTAATTCTTTTATTGATGGGACGTTTCCACCCATTCTGCCATAAAACTCAACTGGTTTTGCACCATTGACAGCCAGTCGAACATCATCAACCATCTGACCATTGCTCAATTCAATCACACTAAAAGCTTTAACATGATCCATGGCAGCCAGCTCAGAGATACGTTTGGTGGGAAAAGGCATAAGCGTAATCGGCCTTAACATTCCAACCTTCACACCTTCAATTCTCAATTGATCTACAGCAGTATGCACCATCCGGGAAACAATACCGTAGCCAACAACGATGAAGTCGGCATCATCAAGTCGATATTCTTCAAACCGAGTTTCACTATTTTCCATTATCTCGTATTTGCGCTGCAATTTTTGATTGTGTCTTTCCAGATCATCAGGGTCAAGTTCAATTGAACTGATGAGATTCATTCTATCGCCATCAACACCACGTATGGCCCATTTCTTTTCAGCGAACTCTTCAACAGGTTCAGGAAAATCAACTGGTTCCATCATTTGGCCTATAAATCCATCTGCCAAGACCACGGCGGGGTTTCTATATTTGTCAGCTAAATCAAATGCTAACATTGTGAGATCACACATTTCCTGTGCTGAATTAGGTGCCACAACGATATTTTTGTAATTACCGTGTCCCCCACCCTTCACTACCTGATGATAATCACTTTGTTCAGGCGCAATATTTCCCAAGCCAGGACCACCTCGTGTAATATCTACAACCACACAGGGAAGTTCGGCACCTGCCAGATACGACATTCCTTCCTGCTTTAAACTAAAACCAGGACTAGAACTGGCTGTCATAGCACGAGTGCCAGTCCCAGCAGCCCCGTAAACCATATTGATTGCAGCTATTTCACTTTCAGCCTGAAGAAAGGTCCCACCCACCAGTGGCATATACTGTGCTGCAGCATGGGCAATCTCGCTTGCCGGTGTAATGGGATATCCATAGTAGGCACGGCAACCGGCCAAAATAGCCCCCTTTACAATCGCTTCATTTCCTTTTACAAATTGTTTTGCCATGCTCTACTCCGCGAAACTTAAATTTCTAAAATTGCTTAGGATAACTTGTTGACCGCAGGCTTCACATTCTGCAAGTCCTTTTACCGCATCAGTAACATTCAATCTGCTAGCCACTTTTTTTGTCTGGCAGATATAAGCCTCCTGAGCCTCAGTCCAATTCTTATATACAGTAATTGCTCCTGGTTCCGGACAAGCATAGAAACAAATACCACAACCAGTGCAGCCTTCACCGTCATATTCAGCAGGGCTATAACCATGCGTATTAAAACTGTTTGCTAAGTGAAGCACATCTACAGGACAAGCAACAACACAAAGGTTGCATCCCTTGCACTCCTCCACGTTGACTGCAACTAGTCCACGAGCTTTAGCCATATTCAGAACCTCCTAAGATTCATGTTTTCTCAATGTAAAAGTTTGCTCTCAAATGATTGTCGCAACAGGTCTTCACGAAAATCTGGATGAGCTATTTCAATTAGAGCCTTGGCTCTATCTCTTAATGTTTTTCCATGGAGGTGGGCTATACCGAACTCAGTTACAATATAATGCACATCTCCCCTACTGGTCGTGACAGCAGCTCCAGGTTTAAGATCTAGTACAATTCTTGATTGGGTGCCCTTTTTGGCCGTTGAAGGCATGGCTATGATGGGTTTACCGCCAATACTCCGGGAAGCCCCTCGCATAAAATCAACTTGCCCACCAATGCCAGAAAAATTGGTCCGTCCCATTGAATCTGAACAGACTTGACCAGTCAAATCAATCTCGATCGATGAATTTATGGCTACCATTTTCTCGTTCTGGGCAATGATGTAAGGATCGTTCACATAGTCGGTGGGATGAAACTCCATAAAAGGATTCTCATGGATAAAATCATAGACATGTTGAGAACCCATGACAATACTTGAGACCACCTTACCAGGGTGCAGAGTTTTTTCTTCCCCATTGATAACTCCTGATTCAACCAGTTCTACCACACCATCGCTGAACATTTCAGTATGTATCCCCAGATTTCGTTTCTCCTTGAGATAAAACAGAGTAGCGTCCGGTATAGCCCCAATCCCCATTTGGAGAGTTGATCCATCTTCGATCAAGCTGGCGATGTATTTTCCTATAAGCATGTGCCGTTCGGATAAATCTACTTTAGCAGCTTGAAATAGTGGTTCGTTGGCTTCAACGATAAAATCCAACTTTGATGCATGGATAAAATTATCCCCATGGACTCGAGGCATTTGTCGATTCACCATGGCTACAATTTTTTTGGCTGCTTTACAGGCGGCAATGGTCGTATCGGTGCTTACACCAAAGCTACAGAACCCGTGTGAGTCTGGTGGGCTGACGTGAATGAGTGCCACATCAACAGGGATGTGACCATTCTTAAATAACCCCGGAATTTCTGAAAGAAAAATTGGTGTCCAATCCGCTCGACCTGCATTCACAGATTCTCTTACATTTGTTCCAGTGAATAGAGAATTAAGACGTACATGACCCTCCATTTCAGGTGTTACATATTTAGGATCTCCGAGAGACAGAATATGGGTAACTGTAACATCTTCCAGTTCCATAGCACGTTTGGCGAAGGCATCTACAAATAACTGGGGTGTAGCGGCCCCAGCATGCAGGTATACAGAATCCCGGGATTTAATGAGATTCATAGCCTCTTCTGGCGACCCAATTCGTGCTCGATAATTTTCTGACCAGCCCATTATATTTTAATTCCAAATAAGCGATTCAGGACGGGTTGCATATTCCGCCCCTCAAGTGTGTATAACCCCTTTTTCAGCACGTGGGAATCTTTCATCGCTTTTTCAATGCCCATTTCAGCGATTTGGATAAGATACTTTGATAAGACATTGGAAAGTGCAATGGAAGTCGTTCGGTTTACCCCTGAAGTGACATTGGGAACACAATAGTGGATCACACCTTCATCGATATAAACTGGATCTGAGAGCAGTGTGGGTCTGGATGTCTCACTTGCACCTCCCTCATCAACAGAATAATCGATGAGAACGGAAAGATTTTTCATCTTTTTAACCATGTCTCGGGTGATGATCTGAGGTGTTTGAGCACCTCTCTCCAGTATTGAGGTTACAACCACATCGGCAAAGGCAATACATCTCTCAATAGCTGTTTGATTAGCATAAATCGTCGTAACCCTTTCACCGAGCATATTTTTTATTAATCGTAATTGATCTATATTTTTATCCAGAACATGAACCTGAGCTCCTAATCCAACAAAAGCCTTGGCAGCACTTGTTCCTACCATCCCTCCACCAACAATGACAACAGAGGCAGGAGCAACACCAGGAACACTGCCTAACAGAACACCCCGTCCCATAGGATCACGTCCCAGATAATTTCCAGCAATAATTGGAGCCATTTGACCTGCAAGCTCACTCATGATATTCAGGATGGGTCTTGAGCCATCCTCCTCTTCCATGATCTCCATGCCAATTAGCGTGATATTTTTATCGGTTAATCCTTTAAACACTTCTGGTGAACTGACAGATAAGTGCTGAAATGTCAATACGGTCTGACCATCAAGCATAAGGTCAAGAGATTCTTCATTGACAGGCAGAAGCTTTAGGAGCACATCAGAGCGACCATAAATTTCTTCTGAGCTGAAAAGGACCTGAGCACCTTTGTTGGTGTAATCCTGATCCGCAAAACCGCTTGAAACACCGGCTCCTGATTCAACAAAAACGTTGTGACCCCGCTTAATTAAAGAAGTTGCCCCTCGGGGTGTTAAACACACACGCCTCTCGTTTAAGCGACTTTCATGCAGAATCCCGAAATTCATAGCCCTCTCCCAATCTCATCCCCCTTGTTATAGATACAAAAAATAAAGACAAACAGTGTGCCAAGAGTCCAATGTTCGTAAATAAGAAATTACGAATCCCCCGATTGTGCCCATAGGTTTAAAACTGAAAAAATCCTGATGGGTGAGGATACTATGCACACACAAGGTTTCCTAAATAAACTGGGCGATTTTGTTAAGATGCAAATGCCCATGAGATAAATGAACGATGCAACAATCATTAAATGAGCATTTTTAATAAGAAGATCTCAACTATTTTAAAGCATGTTTAATCAGGTTCTCACACTCAAGCAGCGTCCCGGATTTAGAGATATGATGCAGCATCGTGTTCATGAAATCTTATTGATTTCCAGTTTATATGATGCCTTCAAACTTGAGGAGGATGGGCGGCTAGGCGAAATGATATTCACTGAATACCAAGATATGAACCTGAGTAGCGCACCTAGAATCACTAGAGTGTCTACAGGTGATCACGCCTTGAGAAAATTAAGAGCGCGTCATTACGATCTAGTAATCACAATGACCCGTATCTCAGATATGAACCCCTTTGAGCTGGGTGGAAAAATCAAAAAGAAGCATGAGTCCATCCCAGTTATTCTGTTGGCCTCAAATCGGCGCGAGTACAGATGGGCCACACAACGAGTTGATAGTCTTGAGGGTATTGACAAGACTTTTATCTGGCATGGAGATTCAAACATATTCACCACCATTGTGAAATATATCGAAGATCGGATGAATGCGCCTCGGGACATTCTTAAAGGTGGAGCAAGAGCCATTATCGTAGTGGAGGACTCTCCCAAGTACTATTCCATCTTTTTACCTATGCTTTATAGTGTAATCATCAATACTACACAAAAATTGATGAAACATGAATATACGGATGAATTGCGTTTATTCAGAATGCGATCCAGGCCAAAGATTCTGTTGGCATCAACCTTTGAAGAAGCCACAGAATTATACCGCCTCTATAAAAACAATCTACTCGCCGTCATTTCGGATGTGCGATACCCTCGTAATGGAGTGCTAGACCCGAAAGCTGGTGCTCGGTTTATCAAAATTGTTCAAAAGAAAAATACCAGCATGCCGATCATCATGCAATCCATGGAAGGTAGCAACGAGAAAACAGCAAAAGAGTTAGGTGCCTATTTCATTGCAAAATACTCCCCTCAGTTGATAAAAAGTCTTCAGGACTTTGTAATCAAGCATTGTGGGTTTGGCGACTTGGCTTTTAGTACTCGTGAGGGTAAAACCATAACGAAAATCAGACATTTAAATGCCCTAAATGCTGCCTTGGAGTCTGTTCCTATTCAGAGCATAGAATACCATGCCCGACGAGACCATTTCTCCAACTGGCTTGCTGTCAGAGGCTACTTTGATCTTGCTGATTTTCTTAAGCCAGTAAACATCGAGGATTTTGAAGACCCTGAAGATTTTCGTCAAGTATTACTGGACGCTATCGATCGACAACGTGTTTTACAGCATTTTGACAATATTGGGTATTTTGATGTTGATACTTATGACCCTAAAATTACTGCTGTTAGGATAGGCAGCGGATCTATTGGTGGTAAGGCCCGTGGTCTGGCATTTCTCACAGCACACAAGCGCCGCTTTGATTTCTCACAAAAATACCCTGAAATTCAGGTTGGTGTCCCCCAGTTCGCAGTCATTGCAACCGATATATATGACCGGTTTCTGGACATTAACAAGTTGCGACTCAAGGCATTGGAAGCCGAGACCAATGAGGAAATTGACGATCTTTTCAGGAAGGCAGTATTCCCTGGCAATTTTGCAGATCAACTACACAGCTATCTGGGACATCATGCTGGTCCCCTGGCTGTAAGATCTTCCAGTCTCCTGGAAGACTCTCTCTTCCAACCATTTGCCGGGATATATAGCACATATATGCTCCCCAACTGTGCGCCAGCTCTTGACACACGGGTCTTTCAATTATTGGAGGCGATTAAACTTGTCTATGCTTCTGGATTCCACAGGGAAGCCATCGCCTATCTCAAATCAACTGGGAACCGACCTGAGGACGAAAAAATGGCTGTGGTCATCCAGCATCTTTCTGGTCGCAAACATGGCGATTATTATTACCCCAGTTTTTCAGGGGTCTTACAAACGCTTAATTATTACCCTCAGGGTGCCATGCAACGCGAGGAAGGAATGGCAACCATGGCTCTCGGTTTGGGCCGCACAGTGGTTAATGGTGAGAAGGCTTTAAAATTCAGTCCCAAAAGGCCTAATATTCAGCCTCAGTTTTACGATGAAAAATCCATTTTAAAAAATAGTCAGAACAACTTTTATGCCCTGGATACGACCCATTGCGAACTCCCACTTGAGAGCGGTGAAAGTTCGAATCTGAGGCAACTTGACTTGAAAACTGCCGAGGAGCATGGAACTCTTGACCGGATTGCCAGCGTGTACTCATTTCAGGATGGTCGTTTCCGTGATAGTCTATTCGAGGAAGGACCTCGTATCATTACCTTTGCTCAAATTTTGAAGTGGAAGTCCATTCCCCTGGCAGATATGCTTAGCGATTTAATGGATTTCGGCAAATTGGGTATGGGTTGTGAAGTGGAAATGGAGTTTGCTGTAAATTTACCTGAAAAATCAGGTGAACCTGCGGAGTTATCCATTCTGCAAATAAGACCCATGGTCACCTTCGAACGACCTCACGTTGTTGATATAACTCTGGCTGAAAAAGAGGATGAACTTTTTCATAGCGAAATTTGTCTTGGGAATGGCGATAATGTTGAGATACATGATTTGATTTACATCGATATTGACAAATTCGACATCCTGAAAAGTCGGGAAATCGCTGAGGAAATACGAGTCATGAATCGGGAATTTAACCCCGAGAAATCATACATGCTTGTAGGTCCTGGTCGTTGGGGAACAGCAGATCCTCTGCTGGGCATTCCAGTGACCTGGAATTATATATCTAACGCCAGATCCATCATTGAAGTGGGATTACCTGATTTATATGTTGATCCTTCATTTGGAAGCCATTTCTTCCAGAACATTACATCTCTCGGGATCAGTTATTTCACCATTCCCCCACAGCTATTGTCCCAAAAAATGAATTTGGATTGGTTTAAGCAGCAAAAGCCTACCAATGAGACCAAGTTTCTCAAGCATTTTCATTTTGATGATCCATTCATTATTCAGGTTGATGGGGTTAAGGGGCAAGGTCATATCTTGCGACCGGGGTGCTGTGCCTCAATGAAGGAAAATCCCTAGACTTTCTTCATTGAGTATACTGGAAAATATTTTATGTTTTAGACAAGATCTAATCGTTTAAAAAGGAGGAGAAATGCGTAGAAGTGTTTTTTCATTATTGGCTGTTGTACTGATCACCACAGCTGCATTTGGACAAAACTCTGGAATTGGAGTTGGTTTATCGACGGATGGACTCTCAGCAAAGTATTGGATGGGCGGTAGCAATGCCGTTGCAGTGACTTGGAATTTGGGAACAGCAATTGCTGCAGACTACCTGTTTGACAAAGCAGATATGCTAAAGCTTACTGACAACACGACCCCTATTTATTATGGAGCTGGCATTATCCTGGGCACACACAAGGGAGTTAACGATGATCTTGAGAAAACCACAGAATTTGATATAAGAGTTAGAGGGGTAATTGGTGTGGGATATTATCTCTCAGGTTATCCAGTGGATATTTTTATTGAAAGCACCCCAAGTTTTAAACTCCTAGGTGGTGGTGGATTAGGTTTTGGCGGAAATCTGGGTTTACGGTACTTTTTCTAAATCGCGATCCATACTCATTGTGAAGCCCTATTCATCGAATGGGGCTTTTTATTATTATATATCGCAAAACGGGCAGGAAGTCGCTGTAATGTTAAAACTTCTTCTGTATTCTTTTATTGAATTCCTGTTTGACCAGGTTAGTATTGAGCATACCAGTTGAACGTTATGATAGGTATCATAACGAATTGGTACTGAGATAGTTAGCAATCTTATTTGTGAGGTCCTTGAGTGACAGATACAACACATAATTTTCATATACCCGTAATGGGAACAGGCCATTCGATTGACACCCCTATTCGTCTGGCCCATTTAGGAATCACATCGGTGATATCAATCATCGATGACATCCTCATGGAACGTTTGAGAAAATTTTATACGGCGAAGTACGAACTACCATATCATCCGATTTCGAATCGTGAACCTGATGGTCGCGCCAAACGGATTACTGCTTACCTGGATATGGTTCAGGATATTGTTGAAATGAAGATGGCCAATATTCGAGCCTTGCCTTTCTTTGAGCAAAATGAAAAAACACGCTACTTCGAGTTATTACCCGATACCAGTACCCTCAAGAAAACCTATCACGATCTACTCCAGACTAAACCCGGTCAACTTAGAGATAAGCTTTCACAGGAACTTACCAAAAGAATGAAACCTGGAAATATTGATGTCAACATCATGGTAAAAGTTGATAACATCAATACCAACAAGCATGGAGCCCCCCTGGGAGAAGAGTTCTCTGATGCCAAGGCTGCTTTGCGTGGATTTGCCAAAAGCAAGGTTGAATCCGCCATGATCTTTTCTGCTGGAATCAACCAGAGTCTTTACGGCTACATGACCAAGTACAAAGATTTTTACCGAGATCATCAGGGTGAGATTAAGAAGAAGATCATTCTCAAAGTGAGCGATTTCCGTTCAGCTATGATTCAGGGTCGCTATATGGCTAAAAAAGGGATTGAGATATCTGAATTTCGAATCGAATCGGGTTTGAATTGTGGAGGGCATGCTTTTGCATCGCCTGGGCACCTCCTGCCAATTTTACTGAAAGAATTTCGTGAGAAAAGACAGGAATTGGGTTCGCAGTTTCAACCAATCATTAAGAAGTTTTATGATAAAATGGAGTGGGAATATCCAGAAAATCTAAATCATCATCCTGAGATAACTGTACAGGGCGGTATAGGCAACAATGGTGAAGTTCAACGCCTGGAAAAGAATTTTGGGATTGATCGTACAGGTTGGGCCAGCCCTTTTTTGCTGGTACCCGAGGCTACACCAATTGACACAGTTACTAGAATGCAACTCATGAACTCCACTGATGATAGTCTTTATTTAAGTGGTGCCTCTCCTCTGGGTGTGCCTTTCAATAATATCAAAGAATCAGGTTCAGCCAAGTGGGGAGCTAAACGGTATGCTCAGGGTAAACCGGGTTCACCCTGTCCAAAGGGATTCCTAAAATCTAATACTGAGTTCACAGAAGAGATGATTTGTACAGCCTCTACTCAATACATGACCCACAAATTAAAACAGATAGATGACACGATTGCTCCTGGAGCCGAGAAGGACCTTGCCATCGATAAGGTATTGGCAAAAGAATGCCTTTGCGAGCATCTGGGTAACGGAGCTCTCATCAGTTTAGGAATTTCCCCTGCCAAACGCTCTCCTCAGGCTATTTGTCCAGGACCCAATTTATCCTGGTTTAATCGCAACTACTCTCTGGAAGAGATGGTAGACCAGATTTATGGTCGAGGGGTTGAATTACTCTCAGATGATCGGCCCCACATGTTCGCCAAAGAAATCCAATTATATGTAGATCATTTCAGGTCCCTATTGGATGAGGCTTTGGAGGGTCTGCAAACACCCAAATTCCTGCAGACTTTCTATGATAATATGCAGGCAGGTCTGGACTATTGTAGAGAGATAGCTCAAGAAGTTTCGTATAAGGGTGAAAACCTTCCTTCAATTTCAGAAGCCGTTGAAACGCATGGTAATCGTTTGGAGAAGTTCTACCAAACTTTCAAATCAAAGTTGAGAGTGGAAACACCAGCCTAAATCACTCGTCCGATTCTTATACAGCCATAAATAAAAAACGCAGGAAAGCCCTGCGTTTTTTGATATAATCATGTTCTCTACCTTTACAGCAGAAATAATACAAGAGACAATTTGAATTAAAAAAAGCGCAGGAGGACCCTGCGCTTTTTTGTTGAACTTTTAAGAACTAAAGTGCTTAGACAACACCCTGGTCCATCATTGAATCTGCTACTTTCAAGAAGCCAGCAATATTGGCACCAGCGACATAGTCACCGTCAAACCCATAACGTTGGGCTGTTTCCAGTGCGTTGGTGTGAATATTCTTCATGATATTATGAAGACGTTCATCCACTTCTTCGCGTGTCCATGACAAACGTAGACTATTCTGTGACATCTCTAGACCAGAAACAGCTACACCACCAGCATTGGCAGCTTTACCCGGGCCATAAAGAATCTTTGCAGCCTGATACACTTCGATTGCTTCAGGAATTGAAGGCATATTTGCACCCTCAGATATTACATAGCAACCATTCTTGACCAAAGTCTCAGCTTCTTCTTTGTTTACTTCATTCTGAGTTGCACAAGGTAGAGCAACATCACACTTAACATGCCATGGGCGTTGGCCTTCATAATACTCACCACCAAATTCATCAGTATACTCTTTGATGCGTCCGCGACGATTATTTTTAAGGTCCATAACCCACGCTAGTTTTTCTCTGTCAATTCCAGCTGGATCATAAATAGTTCCAGCAGAATCTGAGAACGTGACGGGTTTTCCACCAAAGTCTAAGACTTTTTCAGCAGCATACTGAGCAACGTTTCCACTACCAGAAATCGTGACTACTTTTCCTTCAAGGCTTTCACCTCTGTTTTTCAACATTTCCTGGGCAAAATAAACCGTTCCATAGCCAGTTGCTTCAGGACGGATTAAGCTGCCACCCCAATTAAGAGATTTACCAGTTAAAACACCTTCAAAAGCATTTCTGAGTTTTTTGTACTGACCAAACATGAACCCGATCTCACGACCACCCACACCAATATCTCCAGCTGGGACATCAGTATTTGGTCCGATATGACGATATAGTTCTGACATGAAAGATTGTGTAAAACGCATCACTTCAATATCTGACTTGCCTTTAGGATCAAAATCTGATCCACCCTTTCCGCCACCCATGGGTAGGGTTGTAAGTGCATTTTTAAATACTTGTTCAAAACCAAGAAACTTTAAGATCCCGAGATTCACACTTGGATGAAAACGTAGACCACCTTTATAAGGTCCGATGGCACTGTTAAATTCTACCCGAAATCCACGATTGACCTGCACTGTTCCTGAATCGTCAACCCAAGGAACACGAAACATAATTACGCGCTCTGGTTCCACAATTCGTTCAAGGACTTTTGCTTCCTTGTAATGCGGATGACGATCTAAAACCGGCATCAGCGATGTTACTACTTCCTCTACAGCCTGTATAAACTCTGGCTGTGCCGGGTTCTTTGCTTGGACACCGGCCATAAATTCTGCAACATGATTAGACATGCATACCTCCTAAAAGTTGGATTTCAGTTCTCCTACTGCTCTCCTGATGCCGCATGTCAATAAATGCGAGCGAGACGCCAGTTACTGAATAATCCGATGTTTGTGCCATAATTATCATTGTCTTGTTAGTGAGACAAATCTTGTGCCATTTATGTAATTATTTTCAAAAATTGACAACGCGCGGATAATAATCTCATTCAGATAAATTTCATCACTTTTATTATGTATTCTACGCTATTTGCAGAATAATTCTAAGGTTTTTAAATTATTGCTTTCTTCAGCAGATGACGCCTAGCAATTAATTTGGATGTCAAGATCAACCTTCCTATGTTGAGGGCTATAACTATAAGGATATACTGGTGAAATATTCACTTCATGACCTGTTGGATAATGTAGATAGTGAAATACTTGATCAAGAATCTGCCCTGATCCAATACTTTACTGATTTGGATGCTCATCCCCCGGATGATCTGACCGCGTGGTCCCGCGACCTTATTAAATATGGTAACAACATCCTGGCCAAAGGCAGTCGTGAAAGTCTAACCCTACTGTTGGAACAGGGCTGGAATCCATCCTTCACTTCACTCATAAAAGCATCCGATATTCAAGATGATTGGTTTAAAGTAGAAATGGAGATAACGCGGAAGCTAAACTATACACCCGGTTACCTTTTTTATCGGAAAGCTGAACAGCTGGGCAATAAAACTCTGTTTAAGTTTAAAAGGGGTAGACAATGGCAGCAGCAGTCGTGGTCAGCGGTTCAGCAGTCCGTTAACCATCTGGCGGCAGCTCTCATAGATCTCATGGGAAGTACCAGCCCGCGTGTTGCCATCCTTTCCGAAAATCGTCTGGAAGTTGCTGTTACAGATATTGCCTGTATCTCACATGGATTTGTCAATGTACCAATCCAGCCAGCGGCTCCCCCGGCACAAATCGAGTATATACTCGCCCATGCTGAAATTGAGGGAATTTTTATTTCTGATTCAGCGCATTTGCGCTCCCTCGAGAGCATTCTCCCCAATCTTCCAGCAATTAAGCATATCATTACCTACAACAGTATTGCAACCACCAATCCCATGGTGAAATCTTATAAACGACTCCTCGATGAAGGTGGGTCAGCGGATGCACTGGACTGGCTGGAGGGTATACGACTCTCCGTAACACTCTCAAATGTCGCAAGCATAATGTATACTTCTGGGACAACGGGATATCCCAAAGGAATAGTTTTCACCTATGAGAATATTATCTCTAAGCGGTTTGCTAGAAGTCTTGCATTAAATCTAGGTACAGAGGATCGTTTTCTCTGCTTTCTGCCCCTCTTCCATACATTTGGTCGGTTTTTAGAGATGTGGGGGTCAATATTCTGGGGAGCTGAATACACCTTCTCGAGTGGGAAGGGGGCTCAATCTCTTCTCGGTGACCTCAAAGCAATCAAACCGACTGTTCTCATCAGTATACCAAAACGTTGGCAGGACATATATGATACCATAGGGTCTAAGGTTGACCTGACAAATGATGAATTCTCCAAGATTGCACCATTTGTGAAGGAGGTAACTGGCGGATCGCTGCGATGGGGTCTTTCGGCTGCTGGCTATTTACCTCCAGAAGTTTTCAAATTTTTTCAAGCTCATGATCTGCATTTGCATAGTGGTTATGGGATGACAGAAGCAACTGGCGGAATCACCATGACACCAACAGACGGGTACATCGAAAATTCTGTAGGCGTCCCCCTTCCTGGCATGGAGATAAAACTGCAGGAGGATGGCGAACTTTTGATTCGAGGTGCCTATGTATCAGGCAGTTACTGGAATCCTGTAGAACCAGATGTTCGCCCAGATGGCTGGTTCACAACTGGTGATATTTTCCAGGCTTTAGACAATGGGCAAATCGAAATTATTGATCGAAAAAAGGAAATCTACAAAAACGCCAAGGGTCAGACTGTAGCCCCTCAAAAAATTGAGAACATGTTTAGAGAGTTTGACAGTATTCATCAACTCTTTATTGTTGGTGATCACATGCCCTATAACACAGCACTCGTGAGATTGAACAGAAAGCATAAAGATCTTGAGGGAATTTGGTCAGACAGCCAGAAAGTCAGGGATTATGTAGCAAATGTCATTCACTCCGTAAACTCGTTTTTAGCCCCATTTGAGAGAATTGTTGATTTTCAGCTAGTCGACCGGGATTTCAGCAAAGATTTAGGTGAACTTACTGAGAAGGGCACCTTTAAACGTGTCTCAATTCTGGAACACTTCAAAGATACAGTAGAGTCACTTTACGAGAGACCCTTTAAATCCTTTTTTATGGATGATCTCGAGATCCAAATCCCTAATTGGGTCTTTTTGCAGAGAGGTTGGACCCAAAATGATCTAGTTGTTGAGGGTCAGGTTCTCAAGCATAGGAATAATCGACATTCATTGAGAATCGAAGCTGGGCAAACTGAGATCAGAATTGGTGACTTTTTCTATCAATTTAATGATAAGGTACTTCAATTTGAGGATTTCATAAGACAGCCAGCATACTGCCTTGGCAATCAGGAGTTAGAGGCATTTCTGGATTATTCCCACTTAAGGATCAAACCAATAAACTCGAAGCCTGCACTACTTCCTGGTACCTGGACAGATCTTGATTTCTCTGACAAAGCAAAATTTCAGTCTGAGGCAGAGATAGAGAAGTCCCTGAAGCATTCAGTCTATACGTTGGAGGCACTAAGACCAGTGATAAAAATGGTTTACTCCCAGACACTCCAACCTTCTCAACCTGCTTATCGTTTACTGAATCGGATTTACTCCAACTCAAGTGAAAATATTAGGCATATCGTCAGATATGCTTTTCTCCGCCTCATTCGATCTGATGATCTGGTGCAGGCCCAATTTGCGGTAGAACAGGTTGTTGCTCTTTTTCCAGCCAATGATCTTGAGAGAATAGTTACCTACGCTCTAGGTAGGAAGGTGCTATTCACTGTGAATACCGGGAACTCATCGTGGTCCAATATCAATATTCATAAGGTTAAGCTGGCTGCCAATTACATCAAATATTTATCAAATCAAGAAGCAGAGGCAGAAAAGCCTTCCATCTTGCTCGGAAATATGCTGGGAATTCTTTACTCCTGGTCATTCCAATTCCCCCAATACTATGCAACAATCAGAACAGCCATAATTAGTTCTAGTGTTAACCTGCCGGTTGGAAGCAGCATTGCTGCAGAGATCCTCAAAATCTATGATGCGCTGAATAAAAATTTTGCTAATTCAATGCACGATATGGATCCTCAGACTACCACAATCCAGCATGAGCAAACCTTGGATTGGGAGGATGTCATTTTGTTCGACAAACCTGTCACGCAGAAACATCGCAAACGTATCAAATCAGCCTTTGTAAACACTTCGATACTGAATGAATCAATCTACCTTTTCTATGATGGGAAGCAGCTATCCCTTGATAAAATCCCACCCCAGGGCATCTGGATCAATTTATTAGGAAGTGCTCATGGGAAAACCGTCTATCGCGTGACCATTCAGAGTACAGAAGGTAGCTTTAAGTTTGTCTTTAATCTGAACGATGAGCTAACAACAGATCAAGTTAATACTGAATTATACTGGTTAATTGCCTGTGCCCGTGACAATCAATTCAATCAGCTGGTTGAAACATTGGGATCCTATAAACCGGAACAGGACTTATGGACTGAGGAATTTATTTCTGGTTTAACCGTGAGACAATATTTGAAGCAGGCAGAATGGGCTGGTTCCTCAGATGAGATGCCCTCTCCTGAGCATATCTGGCCCCATTTCGTGTGGACAGCAGTGCTTACCTATACGAGCTTTTGGAAACGGACACGCTTTAAAAAGATCATCTCTGTTCCCAGCCCTGGTAAGATTGTCGTGCCAATTCATGACTATCATGTTGGAGGTAGATTGGTTTCAATCTCGGGTATAACTGAAGTATCATCTGAACTCGAATTCATTGAGAATCTTGAAAATTTATTTGTACGAGCTACTGAAAAGGAGTTTCCCAAATTCAAACTCAATGTAGGAACGGATATTGTCTATCATGCAATACGGGAAGCCTTGGGTCAAAAACACTACCCTCAGTTTTTCGATGCAATTCTTGCTGACAAAAACATTAGCCCATCAAGAAAGAAGGATCTTCGCTCATTCCTCTCAGGCGTTGAAGATGAAGGTTTCCAGACCAAAACCGTATATTTTGCGGTACGCAGATATCATAGATGGCTCTTCATCAATCAGGATGCGACTTTGAATGCAAAAGCTCATTTTCTGAAGGATCTCTACAAAGATTATAACATCCAGGATAGTGAACCTGAATATCCTGATGCTCGCGTCAAATTATTTATGGATACAGTCTTTTCTGAGTCTGATTCAAAATTGAAAAATTATCTGGCCCTTCTCGGTGGGAATCTCCGCCAACGTTCCATGGATGGGGGGAGTCTCCAAAGTGAGATCAGTCAATATATTGGATCAAACGACTTGGATGAATACTGCTCATTTTTTCTAAAAAGACTGGCCTTTCCTGAGTTGCCACCTAGCGAGGACATTGAGCTCATTGCCACTCGCTCCACCGCAATGGATGAGATAGAAATCATGATCTCACGACATGATAGCAAGGGAACCACCTTTCGAATTCGACGAGCAATGCATCCAAAAGAGATCATTCAATTGCAGCAGCACTTTGTAAAGGCCCGCATGGATGTCAATTTCACTCATGAGCATAAATTTCTGGTAGCTTTAAACAAAAAAGGCACCGTCATCGGTGGTCTTTTCTACCTGGATCAGGGAGAAGATGTAGTGTACATGGATAAGGTAGTGGTTTCAGATAATCATCGTGGAGGTGGTGTCAGCAGGGGGCTTCTCAACGAATTTGAAAATCGAATGAGAAATGCCAAGAAAAAGATGATCTCTACTGGTTTTCTCCATCCTGGCTACTTCTATAAATTTGGTTTTAAAATTGAAAAAGACCAGGGAGGCCTGGTCAAATACTTATAAGTCCCTGAGGTAGAGACAGAATTTAATCCTCTTTCTCACCCTCTTCATTATCTGCTTCGTCTTTTTTCCTATCCTCAGCTTCAAGATAATGTGTCATCAGCTTTGAGATGGTAGCTTGTTGAATAGCTGCCTTCAACTCATCATCGCTGAAAGGTTTCGTAAAAATCCCATGCGAACTAGCTTTTCGCGCCGAATCCAGTGTAGGTGTATCTGTATGTGCTGTAATAAAGATAACTGGGATATTAGTCTCACGGCTTATCTCACGGGTAGCTTCGAGACCGTTCATTTTGCCTTTCAGCGTGATGTCCATAAGAATAACATCAGGATATTGTTCATTGGCTTGAGTGATAGCATCCCGACCATTATTTACAATCCCAATCACCTGAAAACCCATTGCTTCAAGTCTCAGTTTGATTTCACTGGCCACAACTACCTCATCTTCAACAATGAGAACTCGTGTATCTATTAGCTGCATCCGTGATATTCTTTTAGGTTGATCACAATTGGACCTCTTTGAACAATATTTGTCGACCCCAGTCATGAAATTTATTATTGACCAGTGATCAACCTAATAATTTTTGTCTTTATATTTTGAGGTTTTGCAACAAATGTAAAAGCCCTGGTATTACCCAGGGCTTTGTATCGGCCTGATCCCCGCTTTTATAATATGGACTTGATATATTCAGTAGTAAGAGATTTGGGTCTTTCGAGAGGTAGTCCTATTGCCCGATCCCAGACAGTAGATGCCAGTACTCCCATTGCTCGGGACACACCAAATAGTACAGTATAAAAATCATACTCCTTCATTCCATTATGCACGAGTAACACACCAGAATGAGCATCTACATTGGGCCATGGATTCTTGGCTTTTCCTTGTTCGAGTAAAATAGGTGGAACAACCTCATACAGCATACTTACCACCTGGAAGAGTTCATCATCCGGCATATGTTTAAGGGCAAATTCCCGTTGCGCTGAATAGCGTGGATCAGTCTTGCGCAATACCGCATGACCATAGCCTGGAACCACATTACCTGATGCGAGTGTATCCCAAACAAATTTCTTTAGGTCATCCATAGTTGGAACACCCCCACCGAGCTGTTCTTTTACATCCATGATCCAACGTAATACTTCTTGATTTGCCAGGCCGTGGAGTGGACCTGCCAAGCCATTCATACCTGCAGACAAAGCATAATAGACATCAGATAGAGTAGATCCCACCAAATGAGTTGTGTGTGCAGATACGTTTCCACCTTCATGATCGGCGTGGATGGTTAGATATATTCTCATGAGTTCTCTAAACATCTTTGTGTCGAATCCCATCATATGGGCGAAGTTACCACCCCAATCAAGAGTAGGATCCGCAGGAATGACATTACCATCCTTGTACGAGCGCAAATAGATATAGGATGCGAGCGCAGGGAGACGGGCCAGAAGGTTCATGGTATCTTCATAAACAGGCTTCCAATAATCAATTTTGTTGATGCCCTTACGATATTCTGCAGCAAAAAGTGACTCTGTCTGTTGAGACACAATACCTACGGAAAACTGTGTCATGGGATGGGTATCTTTTGGAAGCGCATCGATAGCTTTATAAACATGGTCTGGAAGTGTACCCCGTTCCTGCCACTCTTTCGTAATTTCTGCAATGTTTTCTTCTGTTGGCAGCTCCCCAGTCATGAGAAGATAGAATAGTCCTTCAGGTAATGGTTCTTCACCTTCAGCAGCGTGCGGGAGTTTCTCCTGGAGTTCTGGAATAGTGAAACCTCGAAAGCGGATGCCTTCATCTGGGTCCAAGGCAGAAGTTTCAGTAATCATGACTCTGACACCCCGCATCCCACCGTATGCCTGGGCAACAGTCACGTCACATAATTTTTTATCCCCATGATTCTTTCTAATCTCCCCCACTTCTTCACGAAATTTAGGGATGATCTCCTCTAACTTGTTTTTTAACAACGACATATTCAAAACTCCTCAAAAATTCTCAACCTAAAAACAAGAATGCTTAAAGTAATTAATTCACTAAAATATTAATGCTGTTTAGCAATAATTACTCAAAGCTAATACTTCTGCAAATATAGTGCCTGTAGTCAGGGATAAGGGTAATTATTTACTGCGTTCAAGAGGTCAAATCATACTAAGTAAATCCCTTAGTGATTTCTTTTCATTATTATGTTCTTAGTTTCTGCTATGACTAATCATTGGATCGAACTCCCTACCGAGCTGGAAAATAGACTTCAAAAACAACTTGGTTCAAAGTTCGAGATTTTTCTTGCTGCATTGCAGGAATCACCACCCATATCTATTCGATTGAACCCGGGAAAACCTACAAACCAATTTGCCGATGCCGCACCCATCGCTTGGGCTGAGCAGGGAAAGTATTTAAAATCACGACCCAGGTTCACCAGTGATCCCCTCTTCCATGCAGGCACGTACTATGTTCAGGAAGCATCATCCATGTTCCTGGAGTATGTTGTCAAAGAGGTGATCGAGCTCAAGCAAAACTATCGTGTTCTGGATCTCAGTGCTGCACCAGGAGGAAAAAGCACCCATTTACAGTCTCTTATCCTTCGGGACTCTCTCCTGGTAGCCAATGAGATTATTGCATCCAGGAATAAAATACTCCGTCAAAATCTGACCCGCTGGGGTGGCGATAATCACATTGTTACACAAAGCGATCCAAAATACTTCAAGAAACTCCCGAAGTTCTTTGATCTAATACTGGTGGACGCACCCTGCTCCGGCGAAGGATTATTTCGAAAGGATCCTGGAGCCATTCAAGAATGGTCCGAAAACAAGGTGTCCCTATGTTCTAGAAGACAAAAGCGCATTCTGGCTGATGTAATACCTTCCCTGGCAGATGGGGGTGTCCTGATTTATAGTACCTGCACATATTCCGAAGCAGAGAATGAATCCAACATGGAATGGTTGGAAGAGAATTCGGGTTTAATTCCCATCCCATTGGATATCCCTGAAACCTGGGGTATCGTAAGCAATGGATCTAATAATGCGAGTTTTCGGTTTTACCCACACCTCACAAGGGGTGAAGGTTTTTTTATCGCAGCATTCAAGAAACCTGATTTGAAATCTTCACCTGGCAAATCAAGACGCAAACCAATCAGGTATCCTGAATCAGCTTCACTTGAGGATCAAAAATGGTTGCAATCACCAGACCGATATACCTACCTGATGCGCGGGGAACACCGACATGCCATTCCGAAATCAATTTACGAAGATTATCTCACCATTAGTCGAGCTCTCCGAATAACTAGTTCAGGGCTATATATGGGAAAAGTATACGATGGACTACTCAAACCCTCTCCCGAACTTGCTCTTAATCAATCACTTTCTCAGGAGATACAACGCATAGATCTGTCAACTGATGAAGCACTAGATTATTTATCTCATATAAATAGAGTACAAGGAGTGAATTATCCCTCTGGCTACAACCTAATTGTTCATGAGGGTTACGGTTTGGGTTGGCTTCATATTTTGAAAACAGGACAAGTTCGGAATAAGTACCCTGCCGCCTGGCGCATTCTGCAGCGTCATCCGAAAACTTAAACATAATAGTAACTATTTGCCTGAATTTTGTGGTATTAAGCTTTCTTTTGTGGCACTATGGAACCAATAAAACAATGATATATTCGTCAGAAAGAAACCATACTTCATGCTGTAAAAAAGCACACACGTACGCCCAAATGCAGATTGGGTCTATAAAGAGACCAGGAAGTTATTTCCAAATATCAACCTGGGTACGCTGTACCCAAACCTGAATCACCTTGTTGAGAGTGGTCAGATTCATAAATATAAGGATGAGCCCATAGTTCGCTTGATGGAAATACAGGCCAACACGATCACTTCAGGTGCTCGTCTCGTGGCAAATGGAATGGTGTTGAGTTAATTGATAAATCCATCTTCAAATCATTTGCTGAAAAATACGGTTTTTGGATTGAATTATTAATCTCGAGCTCGAATTGACCTGTAAAAGTTGTCTTGATTCATAGATATAGAAATTGAAACAAAAAAAGGAGAGCAATGCTCTCCTTTTTTTACTTGAGGATCTTTTATTGAAATTGGATATTGTAGCCTTTGCTGGCCCAGCCCATAATTCCCATGCGCAAATTCATCACATCCTTATAGCCCTTATCTAATAGAATCTTGGAGGCTGTGGTGCTGCGGTTGCCTGTTGCACAATATATCAGGATGGGTTGATTCTGATACTGTTCTAATTCTCCGGCTCTAGCTTGCAGCTCTTGTAAGGGGATTAATACCGCGCCCTTGATATATCCCCTGCTGTATTCATTGGCTGTTCTAACATCAAGCAAAAGTGGTGGATTCTTTATGACCATTTTCCAGGCTTCCTCAGCTCCTAATTCACGATAATTGGATTGACGTAACTCAACTACATCAATTTCTCCAGCCTTATCACCAATTGTAAATTGATAAGTTCCTGTTTTTTTCATTTTGAAATAAGGTTGTTCCAGCGTGTTGTCCTTCAGAACGGCACTCACACCTAATTCAGCAATATCCAGAGGATAGTCTACTTGTGGATGACCTTGATCATCAATGTAGAATTTGATATAGTCACCTCGATAGACAATCAACTTGGTTGAATCGTTTCTCACACTTATTGGAAGATGGCGATAACCACCTTGAACTTTACCCGATACTTTTACAGGTGTACCGCTGTTGCTACCTGAATTACTATCACATGAAAACATCAATACCCCACTCATCAATAATGCACTAAAAAAATTAAAATTCATCTTTCCTCCTGATGGTATGATACCGTTTATATGTAAAGGTGACAATATAAATACTATTTATGTTTCGATTTGGTACTATTTGGACTAAAGACTGGGAATCGTTGGTTTTTTACACTCACTTCACAGCAACTGAATTGGGTGGTTCATGGATACTAGAGGTGTGATTTACTATTGTTATTGCGTTTTGGTTAGTACCTGATTTAGCCAAGTCTGGATGTGTTCCAGTTCGGGCTGGGAAATTTCATGACCCATGGGGTATTCGTGATGTTCCAGATTAGCAATAGGATCCCAGAACGACACAATTTGTCGACCAAATTCTATGGGAATGACATTGTCGAATGTACCGTGACCAGCGAAAACCGGTAAATCCTTAAATCTTGTAGTATCACCTGAGAGCTCATCCATGTCTTCTGGCATTCGGCCACTCATGATAAGCAAAGCTTGGAGAAGTTCTGGCTGTTGCATGCAGATCAAATTTGAAATGGTTGCACCCTGGCTAAAGCCTGCTAGAATTACCTGATGAGTAGGGATAACCCCATCCTGCTGCATTTTCGAAAGAATTTCTATCACCTCAATGGTGCTTATTTTTGCCTGCTCAATGTTAAACTTTAGACTACCATCCGATAGCATATCAATATCAAACCAGGAGGCACCTCCATATGGAGTGAGACCCCCTCCCCTGATACTCAATACCTGTATATCAGGATCGAAATATGATGCCAGCCCCATGAGATCATACTCATCTGCCCCATATCCATGCAATAATACGAGTGTCGCACGAACCTGCTTCACATCCTGAGCTGGCCTTTGAAGGACACTCCTGCCACTAATCTCTAGTTGAATAATATTACTCATAATGGGGTTACATTTTTAGAGGTGGTTTTTTACTCCAGGCGGGTTTGTGACATCCCGCCTGGAAATTGGTTATCTATTCCTTATCCATAAAAGGATATGGAAAATCAGTTGGTGGTAGAAAGTTTTCCTTAATAGTTCGCTGTGAGATCCAGCGAATCAAATTAAATATGGATCCAGCCTTATCATTGGTTCCAGATGCACGACTTCCACCAAATGGTTGTTGGCCGACCACTGCACCGGTAGGTTTATCATTGATGTAGAAATTTCCTGCGCTATGACGAAGTTTTTCAAGAGCAAGTTCTACTGCTTCTCTGTCTTTCGCCAGAACGGCTCCAGTTAAGGCGTAAGGACTGGTACCATCAACAACATCCAGGATATCTTCCCAACTTTCATCATAGACATATATTGTAACTACCGGACCAAAAATTTCCTCTTCCATGGTTTTGAAATGAGGATCAGTCGTAACGATAGTAGTTGGCTCGATAAAGAAACCCACGGAATCATCATAATTACCACCAGTTATTATCTCTGCATCCTTATGGGATTTAGCATAGTCAATGTATCCGGTGATATCAGAGAAAGCTCCCTTATCAATAACTGCATTCATAAAGTTTTCAAAGTCCTCTACATCTCCAACTTTTATCCTGGCAACTTCAGAAACATAGCTTTCTTTGAACTCAGACCACATGGATTTAGGGATATAAACTCGTGATGCGGCTGAACATTTTTGTCCCTGATACTCGAAGGCTCCTCTTATCACGGCAGTTCTCAATACCTCCATCTCTGTAGATTCGTGTGCAACGATGAAATCCTTCCCACCAGTCTCCCCCACAATACGAGGATAGGTTTTGTACTTGGCAATGTTATTGCCGATGGTTTTCCACATATTCTGAAAAACAGCTGTAGAACCAGTAAAATGAATTCCTGCGAGATGTTCGCTCTCAATGACTTGGGGTCCTACAACCGAGCCTTTTCCAGGTATGAAGTTTATGACGCCGTCTGGCAAACCAGCTTCTTCAAACATTTTCATCAGAAAATACCCGGAATACACAGCAGATGAGGCTGGTTTCCAGAGTGCTACATTCCCCATCAAGGCAGGAGCAGTAGGCAAGTTACCTGCGATAGATGTAAAATTAAAAGGGGTCACAGCGAAGATAAACCCTTCCAGGGAACGATGTTCTACCTGATTCCACATTCCTTCTGGAGAATAACCAGGCTGCTGGGCATAGATTTCCTGCAAATACTCTGCATTAAAATTAAAGAAGTCAATCAGTTCACATGCTGAATCAATTTCAGCCTGAAAAGCGTTTTTGCTCTGCCCAAGCATGGTAGCTGCATTGAGGATATGTCGATAGGGTCCTGCGAGTAATACAGCCATTTTCTTGAAGATTGCAACTCTGGATTCCCAGGGCATTACTGACCAGGTTTTCCAGGCTTCCTGTGATGCGGCAATAGCCTGTGCAATCTCTTTACTACCTGCCATGTGATACTTTGCCAGGACATGCTTGTGATTGTGGGGCATCACATTGGTAGAAGTTTCACCCGTGAATATCTCTTTACCCCCAATGATGACGGGGATTTCCACGACCTCTGATTTCATCTTATTAAGTATACTTAGTAATTCTGTTTTCTCCTGAGAACCGGGTTTGTAATCTAATATTGGCTCGTTGACTGCCTTTGGGACTCGAACTATTTTATCAGCCATCTTCTACTCCTCATTACATGAACATTTATATTTTTACCACAATATGCTCGCATTTTGTGACCTGCATTCCGCAAAGCAAATTCTAATCCAATCATTGGAAAATGAGATCAGTCATCTTCAGATAGGTAAATCTTGTAAAAAAAATCCAGATCAGCTTGATCGGCAAATATACCAATCACTTCATCTGTATAACTCTGCCCCAGTGGTACGTTGGATCGGATATACAATTCATCTCTGCTGTTTCGAAAAAGACCTGATCGTGAGTTGTTTAGCTCTTTACGAAGATCGGCATCGAATGTCTTAATAAGTTTGGCAATATCACTCATGGATTCTGTCATGAATCAATGCCCTGATCATTTCTCGTTAATATTTTCCTTAAATCTGACAGGTGACCATCCAGCTTTTCTGTATGATCCTTCCACTGACTTCTGTCCCCACTATGACCGGATTTCCCAGGATCACTAATTTCATGCTGAAGAATATTGAGAAAACCTCGCACTCTATCAAGATTGCGCACAATTCTATCCCCAATTTCCTGAGGGGATGGTGGTGTTGATTTCCTGTTTGGCACCTTAGGAGCGTTTAGGCTTAGTCGTGTGTGATTCGTTTTCGCATGCGGGCAATAATATCCTGGTCTTCTTCCTCTTGTTCTTCGAAAGACTTTTCAGGTGTTTCATCACCTTCTGGTGCGTCATCATCAGACTTTTCGGACTTTTCTGGGCTTTTTTCTGGCTCATCTTCTTCAAATATTTTACCTGAAGTGAGTTTTCCTATTAGCCCGCTCACTTCGCCGTTAAAGTCTTCAACGGTTTTCTCAAGACGCTTAAGGAGTTCGTCCATTAGATCTTGCCCATAGACGTTATTAATCCCATCCAGCATATCATTGAGTTGGCCCTTCAAAAAAGTCATACGACTTTCTGAATTATCAAAATCAACAGGTTCCTCTACAGTTTTTGCTTCTTGAGGTTTTTCGTCTTTTCCCGGCATTCTGCACTCCTGTGATATTATTCTTTATGAAATACTACGACAAATTTCAGTTATTGAAGTAGGCTCTTAAACTATACTGAATCCCCGCTTCAGGCAAATAGTTCATCTTGGGATATATTCAATTTCGAGGTGGTCTCCTAAGGTATACACCTTCTAATTCAATATGTCCCTCAACAGTCTCCATACCTTCCTTGGTAGACAGGAGTGAATATTGGACACTGGTGATGGCATCCGCATTTTCCTGAAGGCATAAATACAACATAGAGCGAAGAAGATCTTCCAGGGTGGCATGTTCATTTCCAACAATTTTGATATAGCCACTCTCTATGAAGGCCTTATTGGCTTTTGGTATGTATAGGACAGGGAAATTATTTGATCTCCGTGGGGGCTTTTGCTTCCAGGGAGTAACCTTGTAATCGACGATAACATCCTGAATTAATTTTGGTTCAAATTTGCGATTCTTCGTGACAAATTTAAGCAGGGGGACCTGCACTGGATGCTCATCTGGATTCTCAGCAGGAAAGGCTGCCAGACCCGCTGGACCAAAGGAAGCCCCAATATAATAACTCAGATTCTCACCATTCATGTATGCCGCGGGGATATCGCAATACCAGGCACCAGCTTCCTCATAAAAAGTGAGCTCCTGATAGACCATTTTACTCTGTTCGCGTATAAAAAGTTTGACAAAGTCTGGCTCATCAAGATAATGAGGTAAAATGACTTCAAGTTGTCCTGGAACTCCCTGCAGAAAATGTTCAGGTGGGTTATGATAAATCTCGAATGAGAATCCCCACGAAAAAGCACTAAGAAGGAATGTTATTGATAGGAAGCGACTAACTATCACTGAATTGTATTCCCGCAGTGGATAAGTATTGATAAAGTCTGAAGTTATAATCATCCACCAGTTTCTCGATCTTAGCTGAGCTAATTAATGTCTGCAAATAATATTGTTCTCGGAGGGCTTTAATTTCAAACTGTCTACTCTCAAAATAGCGAACGCCACCAATCATGATGGCTGCGAAACCAGGTATTTGGTATACCCACCCTTTGCTCCAGATAAATGATAGATAAACAACTCCTCCAAGCGAGCTGACCATTGAAAACACCCTTCTTGAACGGTAGTCAGTCATAAATTCGGCCTCTTTAGCCAAGTGAGCTTCATATTCGGTCAGGACACTTTCCTGCCCTAGGAGATGTAGTGACTCTGAAAAACTTAAAGCTTCATTTCCTCGATACAGCTGCCAGGTAGAATCGGAAAATACTTCAAGTTTCAAACTGCTGCGCTGAAAAGCATCTGGTACTTTCAGTTTCAACAACTGGCTATCGAATTCAGGATAAGCGCTTAGACTATCAACCTGTGCAAACCCCAATGTCATTGAGACAATAAAAAGTATCAAGTACTTAAGAGGTAATTTAATAGAAGTGATCGTGTTCATTTCGGGCTGAATTTAGACATTTTTCACGGGGCTAATAATGCTTTTATGATCAACCCAAAATTGACTTTCTCAACTTTTGGGGATGCAGAAAATTGGTTACTCGATGTCTCAGTTTGTTTTACCTTGAACCACGTGGCTCAACAAAATTGGTAAATCATAAGGATCACCTTCATGGACCCGGTAACTCTAGGATTTATACTATATCTCATGCTCATTTTAGGAGTCGGTTTTTATACTGCACATTTGACAAAATCCATGAAGGACTTTGCACTTGGTGGCCAACGGCTTGGCCCCTGGGTAATTGCCTTCTCAGAAAGGGCTTCAGGAGAGTCAGCCTGGTTGATATTGGGATTACCAGGTGCAGCTCTAGTTGCTGGATTATTGGAATTGTGGACAGTTGTAGGTTGTGTCTCAGGCATAATTTTTTCCTGGTTTTTTATTGCTAAACGTCTGAGAGAAGCGACTGAAGAACATGAGGCTCTCACCTTACCGGAGCTATTCGCTAAACGATTTGGTGATGAACGTGGAACTCTCAGGATATTGGCATCCCTCATTATAACATTCTTTTTTACTTTTTATGTGGCTGCTCAATTCTCTGGTGCAGGCAAAGTATTGAATGTCACCTTTGGTATCACGCATATGCAAGGCATGCTGATTGGTGCTGTCATCATCGTGTTTTACACCTTAATGGGCGGATTTTTGGCAGTAGCCTGGACTGATATGGTTCAGGGTATCATCATGATAGGAACCCTGGTCATTTTACCAGTGGTGGCTTTTATTGAAATCAATGCCCTACCTTCAATTGATTTCCATTTTGATGGAGATAGTCTGTTCGCAGGCAAAGCGGGCATGGCGGCGTTGGCCGCCGCCATTGGCGGGCTGAGTTGGGGCCTGGGATACATGGGACAACCTCATCTCCTCACACGGTTTATGGCTATCAATAAAACTGAAAATATCATGATCAGCCGCCGCATCGCCATCTCATGGGCGGTGCCCGCTTTTTTTGGCAGTATGTTTATTGGTCTTACTGGATATTTCCTTCTCCAGGCAGGTAGTTTGAGTTTTGAGGGTCAACAGTTGGCAGCGGTAACTTCATTGAGTGATCCAGAAAAACTCATGCCGATAATGGCTCAAAATCTATTGCATCCCTGGATAGCAGGAGTTTTTATCTCTGGTGCTATTGCCGCCATGATGTCAACAGCAGATAGCCAGCTACTGGTATCAACTACGGTTCTAACCGAAGACCTTATTGGTAATTATTTTCAGAATCTTAAGAATCGTTTCGATTTACTCTCTGTCGGTAGAATACTCACAATAATCATTGGCATTTTAGCTTTTTATCTAGCCTGGCAATCCACTGATCTTGTATTTGAGACAGTAAGCTACGCCTGGGGTGGACTTGGCGCATCTTTTGGGCCAGCCCTGTTACTAACCCTCTGGTGGAAACGAATTAGTCGGGTTGGCGTAATTGCCGGCATGGTAACAGGGACATTATTTACTGTTATTGATCTTTTTGGTGACTGGGTAAGCGTTCGATTTTCAGCATTTATTATTGCTGCTATCGCCGTTTATCTTTTTTCTCTTCTCAAACCGGATAATTCCAAAGCGTAATATCCGGTTTAGCTTTTAGCGGGCATAAATTTTCAGTGAATTGCTAAGCGAGTTTGCAAGGTCTGTGGCAGCCCGGCTCACCATTTCACCACCAACTGGAGCCAGAACTTCTCCCTTTCGAGCCAGTCTTGCAGTTCTTGATTTTAAGGCCCGCGAGTCGCCCCGAATAACTGCCCACTCAGCAGAAAAATCTGATTTCCCTTCAAATGTTTCACTCTTAATCAGTTTTGATGTTCGCACATCCACGATTTTGTAGGATCCCTTGATCACAGCCTTGGTGGTACGTGTATAGTGTTTCACCTTCGCCTCTACATCTGCATAGACATTCCGGGTTTTGGTCTTTCCCTCTTTATCTTTGTACTTTTCAGTTTTTACCACAACTCGTTTTTCTTCTTTATACTCTTTATTGATAGTTTGAACTCGGGTATAAATGATCTGAGTTATTTTGCCAGTCAATATTTCATGAACTCCTAGGAGTGCTCCCACTTCCATAGCGGTTTCATCATTGACCATTCCAGAGAGACCCAACTTTTGTTCAGCTATTACCCGATCTAATTGATCGCGACTGATAAGCTCCAGAAATTCCGTGGCAGATGGATCTTTCATAACCGAGGATACCATTTGATCCACGACCAATTCCTCAATGGCTCCATACTTTTTATTCTCACCACTTAAATCTTCAAAAGGAAATACTGCTATCCGCTTAACCCCTGCCTTCCTGGTTGATTCATATCGTGATTCAGAGTCTTTGTAACCTGGGACAAAACTGAGCGCTTTTTTGAATTGTTTGGCAGCAGCCTTTTGCTGCGAGAGATCAAGAGAAACAGCAAGGGCTGCACCTGCAGCATAGTGGGATTCAGCAGCCTTTTGTTTAGCGCTAGCAAGTTTATCTGAATAATCGATTATTTCCAATTCGAGAAGCCCTCCAGTTTTGGGATGGCGAACCGGGGGTAGATTTTTAACTGCATCATGTAAACTCACCAAGCTCTGATACTCTCTGGATATACCATCAAATCGAAAGTCATTGGAGCTTGATTCCAATTCAGAAATATTATTCTTGTGTACGCGATTTGCCATAAGAAACGCATCTGCCATAAGTGTTTGGCTCTTCTCATAATCCTGATTTATTTGAAGACTGCGTGCCAACATAAATACAGCCGCATCATAATCTGCTCGGCTATATGATTCTCGAGCACTTCTTTCCAGCTTCGCATGTTCACTAAAATATGTACAGGAAAATACACTTATCACGAGTACCAAAATCCCGAAAATATTTAAACCCCGCCCTACTTTCATAGCTTATCTCCTAACTCTGTCATATCTGCCATACGAATCATTATAGTTTAACAATATAAATGAGACACCTCAGATATATATGCACTTATGATAATTTTCCTTTAATTAATCAAATATAAATCATTGACATCAGGCCTATTGACTACTATTTTTATCATGTATTTTACAGGGACATCGGTCTGGTCGTATTCCCCCGCTTCCGGATTTTAGTTGTCCCTGTTTCTTTTTCTAAAAGAAACAAAAAAAGCGACCTAGGTCGCTTTTTTTATTACTCAGAATAACGCAATTATTTTTTTAAGGCTGTCTCTTCATCATCAACAATAGTGAAGACATCATCCAGCTTTGATATCTTGATGAGTGAGGCAATTTTTGCCTGTGGTTTCACTAGATAACATTCACCACCTTTGATCGTTGCCTGTCTTTTGGCAAATAGTAATCCTCCCAGGCCAGTGCTATCAACCATTCTGACATTTTCCATGTTGATGATGATATTCTTAAAGTCTGATTCAGCAATCGCCATAAAAATATCACGCTTAAAGGCCTTCACTCCACGGATGTCGAAAGTAGTATTCTGAACTCTCACGATGAGTGTATCTTTTTTAAACTCTGTCTCAAATTTCATTTGATGGGATTCCCAATTGCACAAATATATTTAGTGCTTTTCACTCTATTAGACGTCTTAAAATCTACAAGACTAGTTCCGAGTTCAATAACCGCAAGCCTGAATATATTCGGAGTGCTTTAAGAGGGCAAGGTCATATCAGTCTAAACATGAAATAATATTCTAAGTTTAATTCTATATCAACGTTCTCAAAATTCTATTAAAATGTTAGCATGGTAAATGGACTGAGAATAATACGCAATATATTAAGTAGTTTTATCAAGCTATCCTTTATTCCTGCTATTCTTTATGCTTCACCAGAACTGACACAACACACCACTCCAAGTACCTTCAGCTCTATTACTGGCGGGATATTCATTCTTCTCGGTTTATATGGAATGATGAGTGCCGATCTATTGATTCTCAGGTTCGGAGATGGAAAACTTTACTTCTCAAGGAGAGTCACCAAGTTGGTAAATGTCGGGTTATTTGCCCACAATCGACACCCGTTTTTTTGGTTTTTTTCTGTCTACCAGTTAGGGTTTCTCCTGGTTATTATTGGCTTCAGCTGGTGGATTCTGATAATTTCTCTCAGCATATTTGTTTTTTATCTCCTCATCCTCCTTCTGATTCAGGAACCCTTCCTCTTACGGAAATTAGGTAAGCCCTATACTAATTATAAGAAGGAAGTCCCTTTCTGGTATTGGAAAATCAAGCTAACTGATAATCTCAAAATTGGTTTTCGCTCACAAGCAGGGTGGCTCATTGGTATGCTAATTATTCGTTATTGGTTTCGGGTTAAAGTTGAAGGGTTGGAGAATATTCCGGATAGCAAACCCTTTCTAATTGTATCAAATCACGAATGTTACTTCGATCCATTTCTGTTTGCAATTTTTGTACCCTATCAAATAAAGTTTGTGACAACTGCCGATGTCTTCGCTACACCTTTAATGCGATTTTTGCTCCAGGGATCGGGTAGTTTTCCCATGCGCAGGCATAGACAGGATTTAAAATCAATCCGCACCATGATCCGGATGATTAATAAGGGACAGGTTGTATGCATTTTCCCAGAGGGAGGCCGTTCAACAGATGGCTCCCCCCTGCCAATTCTGAACGAAACTTTAAAATTAATCCAACATTGTAAAGTCCCGATCTTACCGGTTCATCTTGATGGAGCGTATGAGATATGGCCGAGATGGGCACCCAATAGGCGGCGTGGCAAGGTAAATGTTTCATTCAATCCCTTGATTTCTCTTGAAGACCAGTCGGATCTGAAAAATTTAGAGCACCAAATCAAAACTAAAATTTTTGCCCGAGAGAAGGTCTTCCGACCAGTTAAGAGCAGATTCATTACCAGGGGTATGGAACATATGTTATGGGCATGCTACAGCTGCTTTACCCGAAATTCCATAGAAGTCACCTCCGGCCACAGCATAAGATGCAAAAACTGTGGAGAGGAGTGGCAGGTTGGAGATGATTATTCTTTAAAAACTGGTGAGGAAGGCGACCCCCTTACCAGTATTCAGTGGATTAAAATGATCGAAAATGATATTCTTGAGCACCCACTAGATATTGCTCTACCATTTACTCTGGAGAAGGAGGAGGAAGCACATGTACATACCTCAATTTTGCGTTACCATAGCGAGGAAACCGAAGTTATAGGAGGTGGTCTGAGATTAACGCTTTCTAACCAGCGAATGGTATTATCCAAAGATCAAGCCCTGCTCCAATCCTGGTCTCTGGCAAATATCACAATTTTTACCATGGATTACTTTAATGCTGTTTCTATCGGTGTTGGTGGAGTCCGGCATACCTTTAAACTTCCCCCAGATGAAATAACCCTTAAATGGCAAACATATTTTGACACACTCAAGGCTGAATTCGAAACTATTGATATCGAATCTGCCAAGAACGACCCCAATAATTGAAATAATTAGCACTTTCCCCCTTTTTAATCTCCCTTATCTTTGCGGTCACATCAACACAAGAAAGGGATATCGTGAGTAAGCCATTACCTGAAATTACAATTAAAGCAGTTTTCCTCGGCATTATACTATCTATGGTCCTTGCTGGTGCTAATGCCTATCTAGGTCTATTCGCCGGTATGACAGCCTCAGCTTCTATACCAGCTGCAGTTATCAGCATGGGTGTTCTAAGTTTATTCAAGAAGCATAATATTCTCGAAGATAATATCGTTCAAACTGCCGCCTCTGCTGGAGAGTCACTCTCTGCAGGCGTAATTTTTACTATCCCAGCCCTCCTCCTCATGGGTTATTGGGAAACCTTTAATTATCTGGAAATTGCTAAAATCGCTAGTGTTGGTGGATTAATTGGTGTTCTATTCACAATCCCATTGCGACGAGCGCTAATTATCGAAGCCAAGCTGACCTACCCTGAAGGAATCGCTACTGCAGCAGTGCTAGAGGCTGGAAATGCTGGGAGTAGTGGAGCCGAGGATGAGGTTCAGGGTGGATTGCGATTGCTAACCATGGCTAGCGTAACCGCAGCTTTGATGAAACTAGGTCAACAAGGATTTGCTTTGTGGCACTCTGCTCTGGAAGGGGCCACTCAAATGGGCCGTTCCGTTTTCGGTTTTGGTATGGATTTGTCGCCTGCTTTGGTCTCCGTTGGGTATATAGTAGGAAGAAATATCAGCATCCTGGTATTTACGGGTGGATTAATTTCATGGTTTTTTGCCATCCCCATTTATACAGCGATTTATGGATACGAAGGAGATGCACTTGATGCAGCCAACACAATCTGGGATACAAAAATCAGGTATCTTGGTGTAGGTGCCATGGTGGTGGGTGGTATTTGGTCATTGATAAAACTTTTCAAACCACTCATGTTGGGAATTCAGGCAAGTCTGAAGGCTTATAGCTCTGTTCAAAATGGCGAGGCTCTAAAGCGTGAGGAAAATGACATTCCCATTAAATATGTGGCGATTGCTCTTCTGGTGCTCATGATACCTGTTTTTATTATTTATAATGATATCCTACCCGGAGCACAATTAGCTCTTCTGATGACGATTATTATGATGGTCTTTGGCTTCTTTTTCTCTGCTGTAGCTGCATATATGGCTGGTGTTGTCGGCTCATCGAATAACCCCATATCTGGTGTCACAGTTGCTACCGTATTGTTTGCCTCACTCTTACTTCTGGCCATTCTCGGATCTGGCTCATTACAGGGTGCTGCAGCAGCAATCATGGTTGGTGCAGTGGTATGCAATGCAGCCGCAATTGGAGGTGACAACCTACAGGATTTAAAAACCGGGCATATTGTTGGCGCAACTCCCTGGAAGCAACAGGTCATGCAAGTGATTGGTGTCTTAAGCGCGGCAATTGTGCTAGGAGTTGTTCTAGACATTTTACACACAGCATACACTATTGGCTCCCCAACTCTGTCAGCTCCCCAGGCAACATTAATGAAGGCAGTGGCAGAAGGTGTTTTCCAGGGGAACCTACCCTGGGACATGGTAATCATGGGTGCGATTATTGGGGTCATTATCATCGCTCTCGATATTCGTCAGGAAAGAATTGGTTCAGATTTTAGAATACCAATCCTGGCAGTTGCTGTAGGTATATATTTACCCATCTCCTTAACTACTCCCATTTTTATTGGTGGCATGTTGGCTCATTTTGGTGATAAAATGGGAGCCACAGAAACGACACGGAAGAAGGGTTTGTTATTAGCAGCCGGAATGATTACTGGAGAGGCCATCATGGGGATCCTGGTTGCCCTTCCTATTTTCCTCACCGCAGATAAAGATTGGTGGCCAAGTTATAGCGGGTTCGGTTGGCTAGGACCTATCCTGGTTATTGCGATTGCCATTTGGTTTATCACAACCCTAAAAACTGATAGAACTCAGGTTGGAGAGAATTGATGAAACCGGTTCGAAGAGATTTCCTACTAGAACTTCCTAAACCTGAACTTCACTGCCACCTCGATGGTTCTCTTCGTTTAGAGACCATGTTGGATTTAGCACAAAAAAATAAGGTTGAATTACCTGCTAAGGATGTTGATGGTTTGAAGAAAGCTGTTGTCGTTCAGAAACCTGTCAAGAACCTGGAAGAGTATATTGAAAAATTTCAATTTACACTGGCAGTTCTCCAAACTCCTGACGCTTTGCAGCGTGCTGCTTTTGAACTTGCTCAAGATGCGGCATCTGAAAATGTTCGTCACCTGGAAGTCCGATACTCCCCCATTCTGCATAAGGATCAAGGCATGACTCCCATGGAATCGCTAGATGCCGTGATCAAAGGTCTTCGGGAAGCTGAGCATGAGTTCAATATAAGTACCGGAGTTATTATTTGTGGGATTCGAAATTTTTCCATTGAATCGTCCATTGAGCTGGCAGAACTGGCCATAGCATATAAGTATCGAGGAGTGGTTGGGTATGACCTGGCAGGAGCAGAGGAAAATTTCCCAGCCAAGGATCATTTAGAGGCTTTCTATCTGATTCGGAACAATAATGTCAATGTGACACTACATGCTGGAGAAGCCTATGGACCACAGTCCATTCATCAGGCTATTCATTACTGTGGTGCAAATCGCATTGGACACGGTACCCGTCTCAGGGAAGATGGTGATCTCATGAATTATATCAATGATCACCGTATCTGTCTTGAAGTTTGTCTAACTTCAAATTCTCAAACGGGGACAACTGGAAAAGTAAGCAATCATCCTCTGAAGTTTTACCATGATTATGGACTGAGATTAAGCCTGAATACGGACAATAGACTTATTAGCGGTGTAACCCTGGTGGATGAATACATGTTGGCTCATAAAACCTTCAATTTCAACATGCTTGATTTTAAGGATTTTATCATCAGCGGGTTTAAAAGCGCATTTTTAGAACATAGAGAACGCACAAAGTTAATCAAGGAAGTGGCTCATCAGATTGATGACTATCTGGGCATGGGAGCTCACAAATACTGATCTGCCCGGATTTATTTTAGCTTTGTAAGCAATCCCAGCGATGGATTAGTTGGTATATCGGTGTGACAAGAAGAAGCACAACCGCCGCAACTAATGGACTCACTTTCTGGAACCCTTCCAAGATTGTAGAAATATTTCAGTGTGTACCAGAATGCAATTGCTACTGCCAGCGTCACCAGCAGAATATCAATTAACTGAGCCAATTAAACATCCTCCCAAAATAGTTTACAGCATAGGCTAATGTGTATGCCAGACCTAATGAGTAAGCAATTGAGAAAATGGTATACGCCCAGGTCCCGGTTTCTCGTTTGATGGCTGCAACAGTAGCTAAACAGGGTGTGTAAAGCAGAGTGAACACCAAAAAACTTAGGGCAACAAGTGGTGTCATCCCTGAAGATCTTAAACCACTTATGACACCTTGACTTCCCTCATCAACATCTTCACCGACACCAAATAGAACACCATAAGTTGATACAACAATTTCTTTGGCCACAAATCCTGTAATAAGAGCCACACTTTCACGCCAGGAAAATCCTAGAGGTCTCACTATAGGTTCAAATATCTTTCCCACCCGTCCAATCCATTTTTGCTCTGTGATATCTCCGATCTCCTGCTGACGAAGGTTGTAGAGTTGCTTGTTTTTCTCTGTAGATATTTCATCCTGCAATAATTTGTATTGCTCATGAAGTTCCAGATAGCTTGAGCTGGATTCATACTCGATCATCTCGGAGTGGTAGGCCAATCGATCCTTGTCAACGGATATTTTAAATTTTGATTCAAGATCAGTTAGTTCCTCGTCGAAATGCCGAATCAACGTCGATTTCTCATCTACATAATCCCGATCTAACTCAACCTCGGTTGGAAAGTACCCGAGGACCCAGATAATGACAGAACCCACCAGGATTACAGTCCCCATTTTCTGAATAAATAGGTAACCACGCTCCCAGGTATGCAGGACGAGTGAGCGAAGGGTTGGTTTTTGATATGGGGGCAGCTCAAGAACAAATGGTTTTGACATCCCCTTGAGTATAGTTCTGCTAAAGAGCTTCCCACTTCCAATGGCCGCCAGAATGCCCAGTATATACATTGAAAAAATCACTGTCGCTGCATTCTCTGGGAAAAAAGCACCGGCTACAAGGACATATACTGGTAATCGAGCAGAACAGCTCATGAACGGATTAATGAGTACAGTGAGAATTCTATCTCTTCTGGATTCCAAAATGCGAGTCCCCATAATGGCTGGAACATTGCAACCAAAACCCATTATCATAGGGATAAATGCTTTTCCGTGAAGACCAATATTGTGCATGATCCGATCCATGATGAAGGCCACTCTGGCCATGTATCCTGAATCTTCCAAAACTGCGATTATGAAAAAGAGAATAAATATATTTGGGAGAAATACGGCGATGGCACCCACTCCGCCAAGGACACCATCTACAAGCAGAGATGCAAACATGCTATTGGGTAATAGGCTGGAAATAAAATCCATAAGCATCACGAGACCAGCATCTATCCAATCCATGGGAATAGATCCCACATCGTAAGTAATTTTGAACATGAGCCACATGAATAGTCCAAATATCGGGAGACCCAACCATCGATTGGTTAAAACCCTGTCTATTTGTCGGCTTTGATCAGCTGATTCAGCCAAATTTTCGACAACACACTCTCGAAGGGCTCCCTGGATGAATCCATAGCGGGCATGAGAAATAACTGCTCTACCTGTATCCTTAAATAATCCCTCAATCCGCTCAGTAGAAATTTTGACCTGATTAAGAATATCAGTACCGTTTTGGTGATATCTTACTTCATCTCTGGTCTGCTTATCAGCTTCCAAAAGTTTAATACTGGTCCAGCGGCTATGTTTATCAGTTAAGTCATTATCTCTAAACAGCTCACTGATTTTATCAATTTCCTGCTCAATATCTCTTGGATAACTGATATCAATAGATCGAGCTTTTAGGGAAATATCAGTAGAAACCCGGAGGATTTTTTCCTTGAGAAGATCAACCCCTTCTCCTGTACGGCCAACGACGGGAACAACAGGTGCTCCTAGGAGTGTTGCCAAAGTATCTGCATCTATCTGCAGACCCTTTTCCTCTGCCATATCCATCATGTTAAGTGCGATGACCAGAGGTTTACCCAATTCGATCAGCTGGGTTGTAAAAAAGAGATTTCGCTCCAGGTTTGAAGCATCTATGATATTTACGACGACGTCTGGTTCATCGCTTTCCAGATATTGCCTCACCACCGTCTCCTCTGCCGAGAATGCAGATAATGAGTAAGTGCCAGGTAAATCAATAACATCAAACCGATTGTTCGAGTAAGTGGAATGACCTGATTTCTTTTCAACAGTTACACCAGGCCAGTTGCCAACCCTTTGTTTGGCTCCTGTTAGGATATTAAAGATGGTGGTCTTACCGCAGTTAGGATTACCTGCAAATGCGATATTATAGGTTGTCTCAGGCAATACGTTTTACCGCTATTTTCTGAGCATCCATGGCGCGAAGTGAGAGATGATACCCTTTGACAATGAGTTCAATTGGATCCCGTAAGGGGGCAAATTTATCAACACGTATTTCAGACCCTCGAGTGATCCCCATCTCTATAAGTCTTAATCGAAAATTCTCACTACCACCAATTTCGACAATACAGCCTTTTTCTCCAGGCTTCAAATCGCTGAGTCGCAAATCATTTTCATCAGATACATGAAGTTTATGACGTGGTCTTTTAAAATTAAACATTGATCGTTTCCATGGTGTTGACTTTTACTTTTTTCAGAGAGCTACTCATCTACTGGGATGTTCTACAATCAGAACAGGTTCCAAAAATGTGCATAGTGTGTGTTGATGGAGTGAAATCATTCTCTTCACAAACAGACAGTTGTTGAGCTTCCATTTCCAGGTTAAAGAATTCGATAACCTTGCCACATTTCTCACAGATGAGGTGATCGTGGTGTTCATCTTCACCCTTACTCCGCTCAAATCGCATCCGACCGTCTCCAAAATCCAGACGAGTAACTAGATCCTGTTCTGCCAGGGCTTCAAGGGAACGATATACCGTTGCCCGACTCACATTTTTTTCCTTCTTGAGTAATTCGAGGTAAATCTCTTCAGCATCAAAATGCTCGTGGGTTGCATCCAGAAGTTTGAGTAAGGCAATACGTTGCGTCGTCGCCTTTAACTCATGCTCTCTGAGCACTTGCTTGAGTTGTTGGTTTTCTGTTGCTGACATAATCAATTCTCCTCTCAATCCCAAAATAAGAATGAATCTCATTTACACAAGTGCAAATAAGTCTCATTTAGATTAAGATTTTTTTACATACTCATAAAGACCGTTCTTCGGCGAATCAGAAGTGGTTAAGATGGGATTTAGTTTAGGTAATTAGTGTGTATAGGAATCAATCAGTAACATCAAGATTGGCGAACTTGGCAATCAACTTTTTCTTGACGTTACCCTGGAACATGACCGTGACCTTAGCCTCAGGACCAGCACCCTCAACGGTGAGTATTTTGCCTTTTCCGAAGATCTTGTGACCAACCTGCATCCCAGCGACATAAACCCCAGGCTCATGTTGATTGAGAGTTCCCATTGCTCGGCGCATACCAGTTGTCTGTTTTGGCGCAGGCTTTGTGGGTTTGGTTCGAGTCACTTTTACTCCAGGTTTCTTACGATAATCCTCTCGGGAAAAATCGCTAATACTTCTTGTTGAATAGTCTAATAAATGAGCTGGTATTTCTTCGAGGAATCGAGAGGGACGACTATACATTGTCTCTCCATATCGTTGCCTCATTTGAGCACCACTTAAATATGCACGTTCCATGGCTCGTGTCAAGCCTACATAAAAAAGTCTTCGTTCTTCTTCAAGAGCTTCATTATCCTCAATTGAGCGCTGCAATGGGAACAGTCCATCCTCCATTCCAGTTAAAAATACAACCGGAAATTCAAGCCCTTTTGCACTGTGGAGTGTCATCAGCGTGACCTGCTGTTTATCCTGATTGAACTTGTCAATGTCTGTGAGAAGAGCGACTTCTTCCATATAGCCTGTCAGATTCGGCTCTTCAGCTCTTTGGGCGTATTCAGACACTGCTGAGAGTAGCTCGTAAATATTATCAACCCGAACTTCACTTTCTGCAGTTGCTTCTTCTTTGTATTGGTTAACAAATCCGAGCTCATCGACAAAAACGCGAGCCCACTCCTCCAAATTCAATTCATTCAGTAGGCTTGAATACTTTCCAATCAACTGTACAAACTCTATCACCCTGTTAAATGCCCGTGAGGTCAGACCGTATTCCTGGGCGCGGGTTGCAGCGCTAAAGAGGGATATACCTTGATCTATGGCGAAAGCATTGATAGCATCTTGACTGGTCTTGCCTATCCCTCGCGTTGGTTTATTGATAATCCGCATAAAACTGATGTTGTCTAAGGGATTCACTATGAGCCTGAAATATCCCAAAACATCTTTTACTTCCATACGATCATAAAATTTTGTCCCACCAATTATCTGGTAAGGAACTCCGTTACGACGCAAAACATCTTCAAGGGGTCGTGATTGGGCATTGGTGCGATAAAGCAATGCCACATCCTGGAAACCATGGCGATTCCGACGGCATACAGACTGGATCTCATCCACGATAAGACGACCTTCATCTAATTCATTTCGTCCTTCGAGAACCTTAATGATCTCACCATCTTCACTATCCGTGAAGAGTTCTTTCGCAGCTCGTTTTTCATTGAGTTTGACTACTGCTGAAGCTGCCGACAAAATAGTTTTAGTGGATCGGTAATTCTGCTCTAGCTTAAATATCTTCGCACCGGGAAAGTGTTGTTGAAAATCAAGGATATTTCCAATATCAGCTCCCCTCCACCCATAAATAGATTGATCATCATCTCCAACAACACATATGTTCTTATGCTCGCGGCTAAGTGATTCCACAAACTGGAATTGAGCCTTATTGGTATCCTGATACTCATCAACCATAATAAACTTGAATTGATCCTGGTATTTTTTGAGGATATGCGGATTTTTTTCAAACAATTCTAGAGGTTTCAACAGGAGATCATCAAAATCCATGGCACTGCTATTTTTAAGTTCGCTTTGATACATCCCATAGATTTTTGCCACAGTATCATCAAAGGTGGACAGCGCCAGATCAGAAGCTTCAGCAGGGAAAATCATTTGAGACTTGAATTGTTTTATGTTATAGAATACTGAATTGGGTTTAATGACATCTGTTGATATCTGAAGGTCCTTCATAATCTTTTTGATTACCTTTTGACCATCTTCATCATCATAGATACTGAAACTCTGTTCGTATCCGATATAAAGGGCTTCCCGTCTGAGAATTCGTGCACAAATTGAGTGGAAGGTCCCCATAATTACATGAGATCGGTCAGCACCCAGCATTTGCTCGATTCGTTCCCGCATTTCTCCAGCTGCTTTATTAGTAAAGGTAACTGAAAGAATTTCATGGGCTTGGGCTGTTCCACTATAAATCATATTTGCAATGCGATGGGTGAGTACTCTGGTTTTTCCACTACCGGCTCCGGCAAAAATTAGAACCGGACCCTCCAAGGCTTCAACTGCAGCTTGCTGTTGAGGGTTTAGTCCAGCCAGGACATTGTTCATCTATTGGATCTCCGGCGTTGATAGCGATTCACTTTGTTATTGTGCTCGCGAAGGGTTTTAGAAAAATCGTGAGCACCAGTGCCATCATTTTTTCCGACAAAATATAGGAAATCTGTTTCTTCCGGGTTGAGTGCAGCCTGGATACTGGCCAGACCAGGGTTGGCAATTGGACCAGGTGGCAGCCCCCGTTTTAAATAGCTATTATAAGGATCATTAATTGCAAAATGTTTACGTTGCAGGTTGCCATTCCATTCTCCTCGTCTCACCAGCATGTATATCACCGTTGGATCGCAACCAAGCAGCATATTTTTCTGAATTCGATTGTGGTAGACTGATGACACTAATCTTCGTTCATCCTCTCTAGCTGTCTCTTTCTCAACCAGTGAGGCAAAAGTTATGAGACGCTGAAGATCAAAACCCATAACAGCAGCTTTCTTTAGCATTTCTGGTCCCACACTTTCTCTAAAGTGTCTGATCATCTTTGCCATAACCATAAATTCGTCACTATTTTCCAGAAAACGATAGGTCTCAGGAAAAAGAGTACCCTCAAGATGTGTAAATCCCTCACCAGCAATATCCAGGAGCACTGAATCCGTGAGAAGACTAATCATCTCGAGCGAATCCAAATTCAATTGATTACTCAGCAGCCCAATGATTTCATCTGAGCGAAGGCCCTCTGGTATTGTTACAGTAATTTCAATGGCCTTGGCGTGAGCCAGGGCCTCTATGGCTTCAGTATTAGTTAGACCCCTCGGAATTGAATAAGCACCTGGATAAATAGATCGAGTTCTATTAAGTAATTTCGCGGCAAGCTTGAATGATTCTGTGGAGGATATAATTCCCTCGTCATAAAGTTGCTGGGCAATGGCACTTAAGGAACTCCCATCACGAATAACTATCTGAGCAAGATCATCATCATTACTGCGTGGTCTCGAATCAAAAACAAGATACAGACTTGTAATAGCAGTCAAACATAGAATGATTAGAGCGGTGAGCGCATAGCGCAGAATCCTATTCAAGCACAATTTCCTTTCTAAAGTCTATCAATATAGAAGGGGTCATTTGGCATGTCAACGAGTGTAAATATTTAAACAAATAAATGGTTTTTATTTGCGCACCTATTTGTCACCATCTATATTCGCCGCGCTATGATAAGTAAAGGCAACAACGACACCAAACACTGGCTCTCTGAGTTACCTTTTACGAGAATAAATTATTTTCTTTTCATAGCAGGGCTTATTGTCATAATTCTTGGATATGTATTGATGGGAACAGGCGAGCTTAACAGTGTGCAAGCTCTATCGGTTTCACCTATCGTATTACTCATTGGGTACCTGGTAATAATTCCAGTGTCCATCATGTACAGGAAAAAAGACTAAGTCATTTGAAATTTTTGGGATCGTAGTTCAGCTTGGTTAGAACGCCGGCCTGTCAAGCCGGAGGTCGCCGGTTCGATCCCGGTCGGTCCCGCATTAAGCTCCTGAGAGATCAGGGGCTTTTTTGTATCCCGAAACCCTCCCGATTACAGAGAATTAAAAAATACTCTCCACCTCATTAGGAAGATGGCAATCGAGCTCTTATCTTTCTATGTTGTTCAGTTGAAGCTGAACCAATTACAGGTTTGGGCTGAATAATCTCCTATCAGTAACTTTCATTATTACAGGAGCTCTTTAAGTGGGTCGATTCAGAAACATATTAACTGCAGTTGTTTTTGCTTCAGCAATCAGCTTCATATTCGCTGCTGCAATCCATTCGCTTGAGGAACCCCTGGAACGGGACCTGACAACCTATGGATACATTGGTCACGCCCTCCTGTCAGGTGAGCAGTTATACACTGATCTATGGGACCATAAACCCCCAGGGATCCACCTGGCTTACGCACTAGCGGAACTTATATGGGGTTACGGACAGCATTCCATTTCTTTTATTTGGGTATTGATTTCCATTTTATCAATATTCCAAGTATATCTCATTTTGGATAAACTATCCGGTTGGCAAGCCGCTCTTCTTGGAGTGGTTTACTATACACTATCAGTAAACTCCATCCATCTAGAGGCAAATCAGCCAAACACTGAAATATTTATCAACTACTTCACTTTGATCTCGATCTGGGCTCTGGTACAAGTACCTGTACCTCAGAATAGTAATCTCCATATAACGGGTTGGGCAATGGGAGTGGCTACCATGTTTAAACCCGTAGCTTTTTTTGTATTGATTCCCATAGTCGTTTACATTTTGCTACGGAGATATTCTGTAGATAAGCGTCTTACCTACCACCAATTTCTACAATCATCTTTTACTGTATTATATCCTCTACCCCTCCTGTGGGGAATAATGTTTGGATATGCCCTGCTCCTAGGCAGATTTGACGATTTCTGGGATGTGCTTATTGTATATAACAATCAATATGCAGGCAACTCTCTAAGAAATATCTGGGCATTTTTAACCCACCCTAATTATCTATTCCCACAAGCGCTCACCGGTGTTTGGTTGTTGGTTTTACAGGGGTTTGCTTGGCTGTTTGTTGGTTCTCGGCGAACGCATGCAAGGGTACCACATTATTTCATGTTGCTAATCACTCTTGGGGTTCTTTTTGAAATAGGCAGCCTCGGGAAAAGCTTCGCTCATTATTTTCAGGTTCTTGTGCCAGTGGTGGTGATGAACTCAAGCCTGCTGTCCTATTATGTTTTTTCTGAAATGAAAGTCAGATCAAGATTCCGCATTCTGCTGAGTACTCTCCTGGTTTCTTGCACGCTGGGAACGATGATAAACCTGCAGATTGATTTTTTTAAACTTGACCCCATTGAAATCTCACTTGAAAAATATAAGCGACAATTCCTGGACGCCCGGGAAATTGGTCAAGAGATCAAAGCAATTACTGCTCCTGATGATCTCATCTATTATTGGGGATCTGAGTCAGGAGTGTACTATTACAGCCAGAGAAAATCCGCCTCGGGGATATTTTACAATCTTCCCCTGAAGGAAAAAAGGAATAGCCAGAAGGAAGCTTTGAATGCACGACTCCTGGCAGATTTGATGGCAACTCCACCAGATGTTTTTATTTGGAACAGTAAAGAGGGTGCCATTGAGAATAGTCATCTCCACGATTTTGTGTCTGAGAGCTATTACCTGCTGGGTAACAGGTCAAATTTCCAAATCTACGTAAGCGATCCGGGGAAATATGAGTTTTGAGAATTATAAATATGTTGTCGTAGGTAGCGGATTTTTTGGAGCCGTAGTAGCTGAACGTCTCGCCTATGATTTCGGTAAGCCTGTACTGGTACTTGAGAAAAGGAATCATGTTGGGGGTAACTGCCATTCTGTTGATCATGCTGAGACTGGCATCCACTACCACATATATGGTACTCACATCTTCCATACCAGTGACCGGGAAGTGTGGGAATACATTAACAAATTTACAGATTTTAATGGATACCATCATCAGGTACTTACAACACACAGGGATAAAGTATACCAGATGCCCATAAACCTTGAAACCATCAACAGTTATTATGGATTGAATTTGAGACCATTTGAAGTTTCAACCTTCATTGCTGAAGAGGTAGGCAAAACTGGAATCACCAACCCTCGCAATTTTGAAGAAAAAGCCGTGAGCATGGTTGGCCGACCCCTCTATGAAGCTTTTATAAAAGGATATACAACCAAACAATGGGGTTGTCCACCAGATCAGTTGCCAGCAACATTACTTCAACGGCTACCCTTTCGGACGAGTTATGATGAGAATTACTTCTTTGATCCATGGCAGGGTATACCACTTCTAGGTTATTCTAGCATATTTGATAAACTCTTGAACAACCCAAAGATACGTGTGGAATTGAATACAGATTTCTTTTCGATTCAACATGAACTTGCTGGGGATGCATGTGTTGTGTACACAGGACCACTCGATAAATTATTTGATTATCGTCATGGCCACCTCGAGTGGCGCAGCCTCTCATTTGAAGAAGAAGTTCTGGATGTTCAGGATTATCAAGGGACCTCTGTAATGAACTACGCCGATGAGAACGTACCATATACAAGAATTCACGAACCAAGGCATCTACACCCAGAAAAGGATTATACAGAATCTCAAACCTTGACAATTAAGGAGTATTCCCGTCAAGGCAGTAGTGATGATCCTTACTATCCAGTTGGTGGTGACAGGAATAGAGCCATTCTCGAGAAGTATCTGATTGATGTGTCGCGAAATAATAATCTCTTTGTAGGCGGTCGCTTGGGGGACTACAAATACTATGATATGGATCAAACAATTGCCGTCGCATTACGAACCTATAAACAAATTCGCGATAGAACACAAAATGAACCAAAGCCAAGGTGAAACCCTCTCACTTGTTCTCCCTATCTACAATGAAGCTGAAGTCATTGCAGATGTAATACAGTCATGGGACAAGTGTTTAGACCAGCTGGGAGTTGAGTATACCATCCATGCTTATAATGATGGTTCAACGGATAAATCTCTCGAGATTTTGCATGAGTTGGATCAGGAAATTGAGGCCCTTTGCATCCATACCTCTAAAAATCGGGGTCATGGTCAAACTCTCCTAGAAGGGTATACTCGTTCACTCTCACAGACATGGATCTTCCAAACGGATGCTGATAATGAGCTATCACCTGACTCATTCAATGAATTGTGGGAACACCGAATGGATTATGATTTTTTGATTGGACGACGATCTCAAAGGTCTCAGCCACTCTCACGGAAACTAATTAGCCTTGTTTCACGTATTGTTGTTCAGCTTTTTTATGGTCGAGGTGTATGGGATGTAAATTCACCCTTTCGATTGATGAGAGCTTCAGCTCTACACTCTACCATCTCAAACATCCCAATGAATACCTTCGCTCCGAATCTGATCATTTCTGGGGTAGTCAATTTAACTAAATTGACCTACTTTGAAGTATTGGTTCCACATCAGCAAAGACAAACCGGGAAAGTGTCCATCAAGAAATTCCGTCTATTCTTAGCAGCCTTGAAATCCTTTTGGCAAACCATACACTTCAGGTTGATTAGCATTCGTTAAATCTGTGCACTCCTCACCAACCTGGAGTAGTTTACAGTCTATCTTTTCATCTCTTCGTACCAATTTCTACATTTTGACTAATTGAATACTCCTACAGATTTCTTATGTTATTGACCAATTATTTGGAGCTTCAGCGTATGAATCGATATCATTATGTTCTCACAATTGTTCTTGTGGCATTTCTAATTTCCTGTATATCCAACAAACCTGTGAGTACCGATTATGATTATTCAAATATGGATAGACCCACGAAAAAAGCCTACCTGGGTGTAGAGCGATTTCTAGCCTCCAGCACTAATGCTAATTCACCACTTCAACTAAACAAATATACAAAAATTGATACTATCATCGTTGATGCTGATTCAAAGCAACTTGAGATTCACTTCAACAGAAACTTTGCTGACATTCCCATGCGAGAAGATGTGGTCAAGGATGTTCACGCAAGTGTAAGTGAATTTCTTGGCAGAAAATTTAGAGACTATCGGTTGAAAATTTTTTCTGTTAATCACCCGATTGAAGATCTGATCCCAAATTACTTCCGAGGTAGCAAACGCAGTTATGATCGATCAAGAATGCCAGCAGCTGAAACAAGGTCGGTTCCATTGGTTCGGAATATCAGCCACAATTGGACCCCTTCATCTGGTCTATACAATCGCAACATTGCCCTCTGGCATAGTCACGGTTGGTATTATGAGCAAACGCTAAAGCGTTGGGAATGGCAACGAGCTCGAGTGTTTCAGACTGTGGAAGACCTACTACCCATGTCTTTCACATTGAAATATCTAGTACCCATGCTCGAAAATGCCGGGGCTCTGGTTTTCATGCCGAGAGAGCGTGATCTTCAGACAAACGAAGTCATAATTGACAATGACACACCTGGTGTAAAATCAGCCTACCAGGAGTACGACTCCAAATTAGAAAAATGGAAAATGTTGGAACAACCAGGCTTTGCGATTGGAACCCCTCCCTATGTCTCTGGAGATAATCCCTTTTTTATGGGAACATCTCGTATCATCAGGGCAGATACAAGTGGGAGCGCCAAAATTCGTTGGATCCCCAGTCTTCCTGAAGCAGGGAAATACGCCGTTTACATAGCATATAGCGCAGCTGATAGCAACGTAACCGATGCTCATTATACTGTTTTTCATACTGGGGGTCAGACGGAATTTTTAGTGAATCAGCAAATTGGTGGCAACACCTGGATTTACCTGGGTACCTTTGATTTCAATCAGGATCTGAATGAGAACATCCATCGGGTTGAACTTACCAACCAAAGTCGGGAATCTGGTCTATATGTGAATGCAGATGCGATACGGTTTGGTGGAGGTATGGGTAATGTGTCGCGTGAAGGACAGGTGAGTGGCCGCCCAAGATTTACAGAAGCAGCCCGGTACTACCTCCAATATGCCGGAATGCCCGATACCTTGGTTTACAATTTGAACGAAGATGAAAGCGATTATAAGGACGATTATCAGTGTCGGGCAGAATGGGTCAACTATTTACGTGGAGCCCCTTACGGACCCAATCTAGATCGCCAAACTCCTGGTCTAAAAATCCCCATCGATCTTTCCTTTGCCTTTCATACTGATGCTGGTTTTACGCGTAATGATACGGTGATCGGCACTCTCTCTATTTATAGTACGAAAGACTCAGAAGAGAGTGAAGTATTTCCAGATTCTATGTCACGCATGACGAATCGAGATCTGGCAGATATTCTCCAAACACAGATTGTCAATGATATCCGTGCCAAATATGATCCAAATTGGACACGACGTATGCTGTGGGACCGTGGGTATAGCGAAGCTTATCGTCCAAATGTACCATCGGTATTATTAGAGCTGCTCTCTCATCACAATTTTCTGGATATGAAATTTGCTAACGATCCACGCTTCAAATTCGATGCAAGTAGATCCATTTACAAAGCAATGGTCCGATATATCTCGACTCAATGGAATCTCGAATATGTTATCCAGCCTCTACCGGTATCGCATTTTCAGGCAACATTTGCTGAATCTGGTGTCCTGAGACTCCAATGGCAGGCCGTACTTGACCCCCTTGAGAGTACTGCCTCCCCAGATAAGTATATGGTTTATACACAAATCGAGGACGAAGGGTTCGACAATGGAATTGTTGTTGATGAGCCCTTCTTCGATATCCCCGCTCTGGAAGAGGGTCTAATATACAGCTTTAAGGTGACTGCCCTCAACGCTGGAGGTGAAAGTTTCCCTTCGGAGATTCTTTCAGCATGCAATATGGGTGGAGACAAAGCACCTGTCCTCATAGTAAATGCATTTGATCGAATTTCAGCAGCTGCCACCATAGAAACAGATAAGTATCTTGGATTCGTTGATCTCTGGGATGAAGGTGTTTCTGATGGATATGATATGAACTATATCGGCTCCCAATATGATATTCTGGCTGATTCACCCTGGCTAGATGATGATGAACCAGGACATGGTGCCAGTTTTGGGAATATGGAAACCACTATTATTCCTGGCAACAGCTTTGATTTTCCAAAGCTCCATGGGAAGTCCCTACGTGAAGCAGGTTATTCATTTGTTTCATCAAGTGACGAGGCTGTCCGGGATGACCAATTGGATATTAATAATTTTACTTTGCTGGATCTGATTTTTGGTGAGGAAAAGGAAGTACCAGGACCGAAGGATTTCAGTCCAAAGGATTTTCGTGGGTTCCCAAAAAGATTTCAAGAAAAAATAAGGTCCTACACCCAGTCTGGTGGAAATCTGTTCCTTAGTGGTGCCTATGTAGGATTTGATCTTTTTGACAATGGGAATGACTCCCTGGATATGCAGTTTGGAGAAGATGTGCTGAAGTATAGATTCAGGACGGATCATGCAGTGAAAACGGGTAAACTAAGCATTGTTTCTCAAGATTTGCTCCAAATGGAAACCACACAAAACTTAGTATTCAACACCCGTTACCACCCCTCACAATACAAGGTTGAATCACCTGATGCCATAGAGCCCTCCACATCGGATGCTATCACAATTCTGCGCTATGCCGAAAATAATACCAGCGCTGCTATTGCTGCTTCCGGGGAGTCGAATATTGTGGTCTTTGGGTTCCCATTTGAAAGCATCCTCACCGAAACCAGTCGAGATGAAGTCATGGCTGCAGTGTTAAAGTTTCTTGACGCAAAATAATCCATAACCCAGAGGATAGATGGGATCTCATCCACTCAACTTAGCTATTAGATTTTTACTGGAAATTTCCGCCTTAATATCATTTGGATTGTGGGGGTGGAAATTTTCAGAATCAGGCTGGCGCTATCTCCTTGTGTTCCTTGTCCCCCTCATGTTTGCCATCGCCTGGGGTGTATTTAATGTGCCTGGCGACCCGAGTCGATCAGGGAATGCACCCATTGTCGTCTCAGGAGTAGTCCGACTTTTATTGGAGCTCGTATTTTTTACTTTGGCCAGTCTGGCACTTTTTCAGCTAGGATATCAGAATTTATGGTGGATTCTAGGAGTAGCCGTCTTCCTACACTACGCCATTTCGTATGATCGCCTCATTTGGCTTTTTGCACGATAAGATCAATGGATATTCAATTAATAACGCAGTATTGGGATAATCCTGAAGCCAGGGAGGCTTTCAAAGCGTTCATTCAGGATATTCATGGACTCGATTTTTCTGAGTGGGAAGCACGTGGATATTGGGACGACGCCTATGCCCCCTTCTCTTATTTTAAAGATGGTCGGGTTATTTCCAGTGTCTGCATCTACCTGCTTGATGCAATAGTCGCCGGGAGGCAAACCAAGTTGGCTCAAATATCTGGTGTTGGTACTCACAAGAATTGGCGCAGAAAAGGTTTAAGTCGAAAGTTAACCGAGTTGGGATTGCAATGGGCTGAGGGTCGCCATCAAGGTGTGTTCCTGTTTGCCGATGAGGAAGCTATCCCTTTTTATCATAAATGCGGATTTTTATCCATCAAGGATGGGCTTGAATTTACTCATGCTGATCCTGTCCCAAAAAAGCAGGACATTGTCTCTCTTGATCCCTCAGATCAGAAAGATTTGGATAAGATTTACACATATGCAAAAAATAAGACACCTATCTCTGATAAATTCAGTGTTTCTAGTGCAAAATTGCTCATGTTTCATGCCCTTTACACGATGAGGAGCAACTTGTATGAGATTCCAGCGCTGGAAAGTCTCGTATTTTTTGCTAGAAAAGGGGACATAGTAAACGTGTATGATATTGTATCTGAATGCATCCCCCCTTTCGAGGAGATATATCCCTATTTGTCATCAAAGAGGGATAGTAGAATAAATTTTTACTTTCACACTGACAAACTTGGGATTAGAGGTGTCCAGACAGAAATCAATACAGGGAATAACACCTTCGTAAAGAAGTCGTTCCCCGTATCAACACCAGTTTTTCCATTCACATCCATGGCTTGATCTGAATCGATAGTGCATTTTTCTCAGAGTATGAAATTCTATACTTTGGGACCAGCTGCAATCACTTCCGGGGTGACACCATCCTCAAACTGCTTAAAATTCTCCACAAATTTAACTGCCAGGTTCTGGTATCGTCTCATGTAATCCTCTTTATCAGCCCACGTTGAAATGGGATCAAGAATTTTCGAAGGAACATCTGGACAACTCTCGGGGATTTCGAATCCAAACACAGGATCCTGTCTAAATTTAACGGAGTCCAATCCACCTTCCAGAGCTGCATTAAGCAAAGCTCGAGTATGCTGAATACTGATGCGGTTTCCCACTCCAAATGGTCCACCGGTCCAACCCGTGTTAATAAGCCAACAATTAACATTGTGCTTCAACATCCGGTCCTTCAACAATTGCGCATAAACATAGGGATGATGCACCATAAAAGGAGCGCCAAAACAGGCACTAAAGGTACTAATTGGATCTGCTCCAAGACCAATTTCAGTCCCACCGACCTTTGAGGTGTATCCAGAGATAAAATGATACATGGCCTGATCAGCACTTAGTCTTGAAATGGGAGGCAAAACACCAGAAACATCGCAGGTGAGCATGAATATGTTCTTAGGGTTGCCACCTCGCGCATCTGGGACTGCGTTGCTAATAAAATCCAAAGGATATGATGCACGTGTATTTTCTGTATACATATCATCATCCAGATCAAGATGCCGAGAACGACCACCAAAGACCACATTTTCGAGTATGGTCCCAAACATTTGGGTCACAGCATAGATTTGCGGTTCAGCTTCTGGATTCAGGTTAATAACCTTCGCGTAGCAACCTCCTTCAAAATTGAAGACACCATCATCGCTCCAACCGTGCTCATCATCACCGATTAGTCCTCGATTTACATCAGCAGAAAGGGTAGTTTTACCTGTCCCAGACAAACCAAAGAAAATAGCAACATCCCCTTTTTGACCTACATTGGCTGAGCAATGCATGGTGAGGACATCTCTCTTTGGCAGGAGGTAATTCATGATTGTGAAGAATGATTTTTTTATTTCTCCACCGTATTTTGAACCTCCAATAATTGCTAGTCTCTCTTCAAAATTGAGAATGATAAATGTTTCGCTGTGAAGATCATCATATTCTGGATCTGCTTTGAAATCTGGTGCTGATATCAGTGTAAACTCTGGGACATGCTCCTTGAGCTTATCATCATCCCGTTCAACAACAAACATATTACGAGCAAACAAACTATGCCAGGCATACTGCGTGATTACGCGGATGGGCATACCATAGTTTTCATCAGCACCCACATAGCAGTCCTGGACAAATACATCCTTGCCCTGCAGGTAGCCCTTTAGTCTATTGGACAGATTGGCAAATTTCTTTTTTGTATATGGTTTGTTATGTTTACCCCACCAAATATCCTTCTTTGTCGAAGATTCACGCACCACAAATTTATCATTTGCCGCCCGAGCAGTGTGTTCACCTGTATAGACTAGAAGGGGGCCATTGTGTGCAATTTTTCCTTCCTCCCTATCCAGGATCTCTTCGTACAGCTCGGAAGTTGATAGATTCCAATAGACATCTTTTAAATGTTTTAGGCCGTGATTTTCCAATCCATGATCGCTAGCTAAGGTTCCAGCATATTGAGAGTTTTTCATTTCATCGCGTAATTGACGTTTCATTACATCCCCAAAGTTTATGATAAAAATTATCACGCTAGAATAAACATGCGGTTTCAACATGCAAATAAATGTTTTAAAAAAAACTCCGTCATTTCAACGGAGTTTTAGTACTCAGTGGGATAATTTTATCGAGGAAAATTAACTATTGTCCATATCTCTAGGTCACTATTGTTCATCCTTGATCCCTGGTTTCCACCAGGTCGACCTCCACCGCCCATCCCACCGTTTCTGCCACCGTTCATACCTTCGCCCATGCCACCAGATCGACCTCTGGAAGGGCTACTCAGCTTGGCGGGTCTTTCAATCGTGGATTTCAGACCAAGTCCTAATTTTTCTTGATCGAAGTTCTCCCCGAGCATTGCCAAAGGAATTTGATACTCAATAAATATGGTTTCATCAATCGAATTGGCGGATGCCAGAAGATCTGCTGGACCTAAGCTTTTTCCAGCTTTTGTATCTGTAACAATAAGCGTTAAATCCCCGTCAAAAATTTCTGGATGATCAAAGTTCTTCTCTCGATCCAGGGGAATGTTCTGCTGATTTCTCCTGGATGAACGAGGGCGTTTCTCAAAAGGCATCGCGCCCTCAAATTTGATTCCAAGATTTTCTCTTTTGCCCCCCTCCACGTCTAGCCATATAGTAAGCCCTCCCATGGTCAGGTTTCTCTTGAAATCCTTGTCAATACTGCTGATAGCTACATATAGGTAGTTTTTATTGTGACTAAACCCAATAGCAAAACTCTCACCCTCAGGGATCTGAAATCTCCCTGTCCATTCTGATCGTTGGCCATCTATTAAAAACTCTTCTGTAGCCATCTGACTGAGATATGTGGTACTACTACAGGCACTCAAGAGAAGTCCCAGGACAGCTACCAATACTATATTCCAGTTTCTGTGCATTCTAATTCCTTCCATGTAAATAAATCCAGTTCACAACTTTGACATGGATATAGCTGAAAAGTTAAGATGGAGGATAATTGTTAAAGTAACAGAGAAATTCTTTTTATCAAAATTGCTGAAGCTTGCTGCACCAAGGCTTCATCGCAAAATCTCCCTAAAGTTATTCTGATCGTCCCTAGTTGATAGTTTAATGGAATTTGCATAGCCTCAAGGACCCCCGATCCCTTACCATCTGCACTATGGCAGGCAGCCCCTGCTGAAACCAGGACTTCATCCAGATTTGCTAAAATCTCCAGAGCATTTAATTGGGCAAAACTTACACTCAGTGTATTAGGAAGTCTGGGAGTATTACCTGCATTTACTCGAATCTCCGGGAACGCTTGCTTGAGACTGGCTTGCAATCGATCACGGAGATTCTGCTGCCGGAGCATCTCGCTCTCCAATTTCTGGGCAGCAATTTCCGCTGCCATCCCCAATCCTACTATCTGAGCAACATTTTCAGTACCCGCTCGCAGTCCGTTTTCATGATTTGCCCCATGTATAAGGGGTTCCATGTCGACGCCTTCTTTAATATAGATTGCCCCAACTCCTTTGGGTGCATAGAGTTTATGACCAGCAAGAGTCAACAGGTCGCAACCTAAGTCACTGACATCTACCGGAATCTTACCAACAGATTGGGCAGCATCTGTGTGAAACAATGCACCAGCTTCATGTGCATATTCAGACAACTCATTAATGGGTTGAATACTACCAATCTCATTGTTGGCGTGCATTACTGATACCAGGATAGTTTTTGAAGTAATAATCTCTTCCAGGTCGTCAGCCTGGACAACTCCCTGGGTATCTACTGGCAAATAGCTGATTCTAAAACCTTGATGCTGTAAATATTGGACAACATTTAGAATGGCGGGGTGTTCTATTTTAGACACGATGATATGCTGGCCTTGCCCCCCTTGTTTGGCTGCGATTCCCTTCAGTGCCATATTGTTTGACTCTGACCCACCTGAGGTAAATATGATCTCCTCCGGTTTACACCCTACCAGACCAGCTACTTGTTCTCTGGCAAAATCTATAGCCTCTCGATTATACTTCCCGAGGCTATGGTTGGATGAAGCATTCCCAAAATGGGAATGGTAATATGGCTCCATGGCTTCATAAACCATTGGATCTATGGGTGTGGTGGAATTGTAGTCGAGGTAAATGTTTCCATTGGCTAGTAACATGGTTCACTTCTTTCTGTCTAAGGTGAATGAACATTTGAAAATAACCTTTGAACGCGAACTCCCTTAGATAAATCTAATGAACTTAACCTTCTCAATTTATAGTTGTCTAAAAGCACAGAAAATTGAGAGGAACCAAATTATGTACAAAATCACAAGACGTTTCATCATCCCCTTACTCATCATGGTCCTGGCTCTACCTACTTTTGCTCAGAAGAGATCCTTAAAGGATGGTTCAGGTCCAGGAAAAGAAGACAAATTCCAGAAATTGCAGCTGACTGATGAGCAGGAAGATCAGATGGAAAGTCTGCGCTATGACCATGAAAAAATACTTATTGAACTAAAAGCAGATTTGAAAACCGCTCAACTGGATTTAAAGAAATTAAAACGAGCCGATGAGCCCAATAAGAAAAAGATTCATGCCCAGATAGAAAAAGTTGGAAAACATCGTATTGCCATTGACAAGGCACGGGCAAATCATCATCTAGAGGTTCGCAAAGTGCTCACAGAGGATCAGTTCAAAATGTTTCAGAAAAAAATGAAAGCTAAGTCCCATCATAGAGGGAAGCGAAAAGGTGGATTCTCAGATGATGAGGGTGAAGGTCGCAGACCCTATCGTAAATAATTCTTCCTCCCTAGAAAAAAAAGCACCCCGAATCCTGGGGTGCTTTTTATTATGAGTCAGTTTTAACCCCTTTTGCTAGCTGACGCCACCTGAAACTCCTTGAAGCTTGAAAAGTGTGATTTCAGAAGGTATTCCCAGGCGAAGTGGCGGCCCCCAATAACCTGTGCCTCGATTTACATAGATCTGCGTTTTGCCTTGTTGATAGAGACCTGCATAGTATCTGTGAGCTTTAGCTACTGCCAGATTAAAAGGCATAAATTGTCCACCATGAGTATGCCCGCATACCATGAGGTCAATGGACAGATCCCCAATAAAATCAGCAGTTCCTGGTTGATGAGCAAGCATAATGCTGGGGATACCATCAGGAACACCGCTCATAGCCTTTTGTGGGTTGCTTTTGTGAGATTTGATAGTGTGGTGTGCCATCAGGTCAGTTACCCCTACAATGGCCATTGAAGCTCCATTTAGCTTCAAAATGCGATGTTCATTTTCAAGATGAATCATCCCCAGTTCACCCACCTTATCCACCCATTGTTGGGCTCCTGAGTAATACTCATGATTTCCAGTGACAAAGTAGGTACCGTATTTTGCTTTTAATCCGCGTAGCGGTTCTACGTCATCTGCTAAACGATCAACTGAGCCATCCACCATATCTCCTGTGAAAAATATGAGATCCGGTTCAAGGGCATTGACTTGGTCAACCACCGTTCTTGCGTAGTCAGCTTTAATGGTAGGACCAACATGCAGATCTGAGATTTGAGCAATCTTCAATCCCTGGAATTCTGGTGGCAGATTCTGGATATTGATGTTTTGTGAGAATATGGTTGCCTTCCTTCTGGCTTGAAACAATCCAATACCACCCAATACTGATGTAACACCGACAATTCCCAAATTCATTGACATCAACAGAAATTGCCGACGCCCGGGATCCATTTGGATACTGCTAGGATTACTGTTGGTAATTGATCTCAGGATTTTGAACGAAAGTGTGCCTGTTACCCATCCCAAGTCCCTGATTATAAATGCAATAAAGGCCAGGGAGAACAACCCCATACCGATAAATCCAAGCCATAAAAATATATCGATGAGAAGATTCTCCATCCCTCTGGATCGAAAGATCATACCAGCTATGGGTGTGATGGCCAGAAGGACAATAATTGCCCAATATATTATTAGACCCAGACCTGAAAGGTCAAAAGGAGCAACCACTCTGGCACCCACGTACCCATAAAGCAGAGTCAAGACAAATACAACTACAATGAAAAACAAAACGATTCCCTTTCTTCCCCAGAATGAACTAAATAAAAACCAGCAATGAGTCAATCCCTTTCTGGTTCAAATTGCGGGGTGCTTTCAAGCTTAGCAATTCTATATTGTGCCACGTTCACTGCAACAATAATTAAATCTCGAGGTCGTTTCTATGTCATTGCTACGTCAAGCATTCATGAAGTTCTGGAATTTAGAATTATACTGGAAAGTGTTTATTGGAATGGGTGCAGGAATTATTTATGCCCTTTTATTGGGTGAGAAAGCAATGAACGTCGCCCCCCTGGGTGATATGTTTATGCGATTACTGAAAATGGTCATCGTTCCCTTAATTTTCTTTTCCATAACTTCAGGGGTAGCCGGAATTGGTGAAAACAAAAGTTTGGGACGGCTCGGAGCAAAGACCTTCGGATACTACTTCCTAACCTCCATACTGGCCATCCTGATTGGCTTAACACTAACCAATGTCATACAACCAGGGATTGGTGTTGATATAAATGCTGGAGGGAAGGATTTCGACCCTTCCAGTCTGAGTCAACCGGGAAGCCTTGGCAACATCCTCATCCGCATGATTCCAACGAATCCCATTGCTGCGGCAGCGCAAGGTGATGTGCTTTCTGTCATCTTTTTCTCCATTGTCCTGGGGATGGCCATCACCGTTTTGCCTGAGAAACAGTATAAAATTGTGCATGAGTTGTTCGATACCTTTTTCAAAGTCATGATGAAAATGACCCAGGGTGTGATCCTCTTTCTACCCATTGGTGTGTTTGGCTTAATTGCCAAGGCTGTTGCAAGCACAGGTTTTACTCTATTTAAAGCTGTGGGCTGGTATATGGTGACTATAGCTTCAGGATTAACGATTCATATTTTTATTGTGCTACCAATTGTTTTTTTCCTATTCACGAAGATTAATCCCTTGAAACATTTTAAGGCAATTGCTTCAGCTATGGCAGCCGCCTTCTCCACCAGTTCATCAGGCGCCACTCTGCCTATTACCATGGACTGCATTGAGAATCGGGCAGGTGTCTCAAACAAGGTGACCAGTTTTGTATTACCCCTGGGAGCAACTATCAATATGGATGGTACCGCTCTATACGAATGTGCAGGAGTTCTATTTATTTCTCAGGCACTGGGTTTCGACCTTAGCTTCACCCAACAATTACTTATTGTAATTACAGCCTTCTTGGCATCTGTAGGAGCTGCCGCCATTCCTTCCGCGGGTCTGGTTATGATATTTATTGTTTTGGATGCAGTTGGGCTGGGAGATCACCCCCAGGCTGCTATTATCGTCGGAACCATGCTTGCTGTTGATCGTCCCCTGGATATGTTTCGTACCGTGGTCAATGTAACAAGTGATACGATGGGTGCTGTGATAATAGCAAAATCTGAGGGTGAAGAAGTTCTGACTGAAGTTTAAAATCTGCTCAGTGATCACGGTCTTTCAGACTCTTTGAAGGGTCTAGACCTCCTTTAATCATATCAAATCCGATAGCTCTAGGACTTGACAGACCTGAGAATTAAATTTGGCGCATTGGGGGAAATTTTGGGCGCTTTTTTAAATTTTACTGCAACGATGCTCGGCATTTTTTGAACGAGAACTTACCAACGGGAACCCAACTCCTTGCTGCTAAGGCAGGCCTTTCCCTCCCCCCAGGGATCAAGGAAGTCTGATCTTTAAGGGCGGTGCCCACCGTGAATAAACACGGTTCAAAAACGTCACATTGTTGCAGTTTTTTATTTGAGAAAACAGATATTTTCTATTCTAACTCATCCAAATTTGAGATTTCTACTGGCTCCACAGATCCTGAGGGCTCTATGCCAAATACACGTGTATAAAAATAGTATTCACTTTCGATGGCTTTGATCACTGTCGTGGACTGTCTGAACCCGTGTGATTCTCCTTCAAAAGGTAGATAGGCCACTGGAATTCCATTCCGTATTAAAGCTGCTACCATGGATTCGGCTTGATTTGGAGGGACAACAGGATCATCCAAGCCCTGCATAAATATGACGGGACAATTTAGCTGGTCCACAAAATTTATCGGGGATCGGTCCAGATAGAGTTGTTTCTCCTCAGGATAAGCTCCCACCATGCTATCCAGATAACGACTTTCGAATTTGTGAGTATCCTGAGCTAGCAGTGTCAGATCGCCTACACCGTAATAACTAGCTCCTGCTTTAAACACATCCAAATAGGTGAGCGCAGCCAATGTGGTGTAGCCTCCTGCAGATCCACCCTTAATTATCAATCGTTCTCTGTCCACCAGACCTTCATCTGCTAGGTAATTTGCAGCAGCCGCACAATCATGGATATCCCTAATGCCCCAATTCCCTTTAAGACGTTCACGGTATTCCCTGCCATATCCAGTTGATCCGCTGTAATTCACATCCACAATGGCAAAACCTCGAGTTGTCCAATATTGAATAGCCAGACCAAATGCACCAGAGCTATTACCTGTTGGTCCCCCATGACTCAAGACAATGAGCGGGGGCAAGGTGTCTGCCGGTGCAGAATATTCTGCATTTTTTGGTGGATAATACCAGGCATGTGTCAATTCATCTCGAGCTGTTTCAAAACTTATGTGCTGGGCTATTGAAACATTGGTCTCTTCTATATCGGTCTCTGCTGCTCTCTGGACAATGTGTGATTCTTCTGTCTTCAGATTCATGACAACCACTTCACCCGGTTGGGAATGAGTGTGACCGATAAAGGCTATGGTCTGTTTTGATCCTCTGATCTGATCAATCGTACTGTAGGGAGATCTAACTTCTTTATAAGAACCAGAATCTACATCTATCCTAATCAGGTGCGAGCCCTTCATATCTGAATAAGAAGCGACTATATCGCCAGAATTGAGCACTGTGTATTTACTCATGCCAAAAACCCACTGGGGTAGTCCAAATTCTACCTCTTTCTCGAGGACACATTTGATATAGGTGTCAGAATACTGATAGATATTCCACCATCCAGTCCGATCGGAAACAAAGTAAATCCTGCCATCAGGGTCCCAAAGTGGCTGAAAGACAGACTCGTCCCGACCACCAGCAATCTTTTTAGTGCTGGCGATACTTCCGTCCACGTTCAAATCGGCGAGCATGAGTTGAGTGCCATCCCAGGGCATGTTTGGATGATCCCATGTCAGGAACAGGAGTTGGTTCCCATCTGGACTGAGTTGTGGGTTGGAGTAGAAATCATGCCCGGCTGCAATGTCCTTCATTTTGCCATTCTCGAGGGAGATACTCACGATGGTATTCTCAATTTTTTCAGGTTCAGAATGATCTTCACCTACTGCATACAGTAATCCCCTGGTCGAGTCTAATATCATGTCTGCGAAACGAAATGCAGATTCGTGACTTATCTGTCTAGAGTCACCATTTTCGATGACTTCATATAGCTGTTGATCAGAATTGTTAATATAGAAGCGACGGCCAGCAGCGCAGAGAAAGGCACCCCCACCATATTCATGGGTTCGGTTTCGAGCATCGCTAGAAGCGGATGTGATTTCACTAGTCTTACTATCGGTCCAGGTCATAAGAGCGGTTCGACCCTTCTCAGCCGGTCGTCCCTCGGTCCAAAAGACTGATTCGCTATCAATTTGAATTTGCCCCAACCGTAAACTGTTCTGTACCAGCGACTTACCTGATATGGGTGATTTCCAGGATCCATATGGACTCTGTATCATTATTCAACTCCCTTATAGTCTGTACACTGATATATATCAATTTTTCGAACCATTTGACCAAAATTTTCAATTCTAATGCTCCTCAGCTTCTTCACTTCGCTGAAATAGGGTGTGATTTTTTTTGATTTAAAACGATATTCGCGTCTGTCATCTACCACAAGCAAACCAGTTCTCCCCTTGAGATTCTCGTCTTTCAGCCAGATATCAAATTGAAGCGCATGCTTTCCGATAATATCCTGGGCGTATGTTCTGGGTTGACCTGGCATATAGAATTTCAATAGGGATGCGGCCTTGTAATTGGTGCTAAAGATAAAGGGTGATTCCCCTTCATTTCTTAAAGAATCCTGCACACTGTTGACATCATGCGCTGCTATTTTCCAACCACTCCAGGTATTCCCTTCTCCCAGGGGAACATCGGGAATAGCCACAACAGAGATACCAACGAGGAGAAATATGAGCGAGGAGAAAACACCGTTTCGCATACGATTAAACCTATTGGGAGTTTGGAAGAGATGATAAATCCCCAGGATTATGAGTGACCAATATGCTGGCGCCAGCCAATTCATTTTTACCAAACTACGGAAACTCACTGCAGTAAAAAATACTGAGGTGACTAAGCCACTGCTAAGCAATAGTAATAATTTGTCTTCCATCCCTCTGATGAGTTTGCGGCCATATCTAAACAGGGTAGCTATTACAACCACAAACAAATATGGGGATAGAATGAAAAGCTGTGATCCTATCAACTCTCCAAAGTGTTTAACCTTCCAGTGTCCCATCCCAGAGGCACGTTGAGAACCTTGAAAAGCGAAGGAAATCCAGTCATGTTGTACATTCCAGATCAGTACAGGTGAGAAAACCAGTATTGCCAAAAGAACCCCCAGGTAAGGATGTGGAGTGAGGAGCCACTTTCTTTGATGGGTTGAAACTATGGTAAAAAGAAACACTGAAGGCACTAACATAACTCCTGAATATTTTCCTAACCAGGCCAGGCCCATGAACAAACCCGCTACATACCACCAATTCGGGTTTTCTGTCTGAATCAGTTTCCACAATGCATAAATTGTTGCTGTCCAGCAAAAGAGTAGGGGCGTGTCTGGCGTGATGACAAATCCATATAGTTCGAATACGATTGAAGCATTGAGGGCAAGCAAAGTCCAGAAAGTTTGTCGTGAATTGCTGAACATTTCTTGAATCAATCGCGCCCAAATGACATTCATACCGAGATACCAGAGAACAGCTGCAAACTTGATTCCGAATATGGTTTGACCAAAAATAAGGGTTGTGATCCATATGCTGTAACTTGCTAAAGGAGGATGATCAAAGTAGGATAGTGCAAGATCTCGACTCCAACTCCAATAATAGGCTTCCTGTGGAGTCAGGGGTAAAAAAAGAGCCAGAAATAAGCGAAAGAATGTGAACCCTAAAATTACTTGCCAGCTTCTTGTAGGGATTCCTATGTAGCTTTCTTTCAAAGTGATCTTATCAGGCATGGGGTATTTCCTATACTATACTGGATTGGCTTCAGGCTAGAAGATAGTAATACGCAATCGTATGTCGACTGATATTGTTTTTTCTGGGAGGTAAAAAGTAGTGGAAACTAACCCTTATAGAAGGGTTGGTCAGGAGGTTCTAGTCGCGACCACTATTATATTTTAGGCGTTCTACAACTATGTTTCGGTCAGATTTCCCCTTATAGGCTTCCTGTGAAACAATATCCTTCCGTCCGGGATACCCTGCCTTGGAGAGGGTAGTCAGTTGATCCTCATCATCGTCATTGGGGCAGAAAGCGCAGTGGGCATCTTCATCTTCATCCAAGTCATGAGTGGCAGCACAAGAACTATGGACTTTATTCTCCCCGGTCATAATGAGTGCAATACTCATGATGAGCATGGCTCCACCAATTATTCCAATTGTGAGCAATAATAACATCGTCAACCTTTTACTTCGTAACCTTCATCGCTCAAGTATACACGAAAACGGTCCCGATGTTCACCCTGGATTTCAATTTTCTCGTTTTTTGTCGTCCCACCGGCACTTACTAGGTTTTTTAACTGTTTTGCCAGTGCCTTCATATCTGGAACACCTTCCATGTCATACAAGATAGTGATTGGTTTGCCTCTACGTTTTTCCATGCGTAAACGCACAATCCTACTACCACTCATCTGTTTACTTGATGAATGATCGTCGGCTGCATTGAAGCTCCAGCCTTCACCTACACTGATTCTTTTGGATTTCTTCCTTGCCATACCTCAATAATCTATTCCTCGGTGTTCGGATTGAAACAAAAAGTCCCATCTGTTTCCAGACGGGACTTTAATTGTCTGAGGCATGAAAGTGTTAAACTTTCATCCCTCTAAACCAGAGATTTATGCCTGGTTCTTTTTTACAGCCGCTTCCATTTCCTTGAGAACTTCTGGATTAAGAATTGAAGCCAGTGTAGGTTTCCCAATTTCCTGCAGTTTATAGGTTACCCGCACGGAAGGTTTTTCGATATTGATGATGCGTCTCAGATCAATGGGTGTACCAATAATCACGGCTTCACATTCAACCTGATTAATGGTGGTTTCAAGATCTTTCATTTGCTCATCACCATAGCCCATGGCTGGCAATATTTGACCAATATCGGGGTATTTCTCGAAGGTTTCTGAAAGTTTGCCAACAGTCCAGGCTCTTGGATCAACCAGACTCTCTGCACCGTATTTCTCAGCCGCTACAACACCTGCGCCATATTGCATCTCTCCATGGGTCAAGGTTGGACCATCTTCGACGACCAGTACTTTTTTACCATAAATAACATCCTCGTCATCTACCGATACTGGTGATGCGGCATCCACCACGATGGCTTCTGGATTCACAATCCGGATATTTTCTCGGACTGTAGCAATATCATCAATATCAGCAGTATCAATTTTATTGATAACGATAACATCTGCCATGAGGAGGTTAGTTTCACCAGGATAATAGGTTAATTCATGACCTGCTCGATGTGGGTCTACAACTGTAATCATAATGTCAGGCATGTAAAACGGCATATCATTGTTCCCGCCATCCCAGACAATAATATCAGCTTCTTTTTCTGCTTCCCTCAGAATGGCTTCATAATCAACACCAGCATAAACAACCGTATTGTTCATGATGTGTGGTTCATATTCTTCCATTTCTTCTATTGTACAATCATGGTTCTTAAGATCAGTCAATTCAGCAAAGCGTTGCACTTTTTGTTTTACGAGATCTCCATATGGCATGGGGTGACGGATGGCAACAACCTTTTTACCCTGGGCCGTGAGGTGGTCACAAACAGCGCGGGTAGTCTGACTTTTACCACAGCCTGTTCTGGCTGCACATATAGCAACCACAGGTTTGGTGCTTGGAATCATGGTTGACTTTGCGCCCATTAATCGAAAATCTGCACCTGCATAGTTCACAATAGCTGCCTTCGACATGACATAGTCGTATGGTAGATCACTATAGGAAAATACAACTTCGTCAACATCAAGATCATAAATCAGATCTTCTAACTCCTCTTCATCATGAATGGAGATTCCCTCTGGGTAAAGACTACCAGCTAATTCAGCAGGATATTTCCTGCCGTCAATATCTGGAATCTGCGTAGCTGTGAATGCCACCACTTCGTAATCTTCATTTTCTCGGAAGAAAACATTAAAATTATGAAAATCGCGCCCGGCAGCGCCCATGATCAATACTTTAACTCGATCGCTCATTGTATCTCCTTTATGTAATAATTTCTAATTTCAACTAAAAGTTACATCACGGATCAATGCAAAATTCTCGCCAATGTTGGCAAGTTTGTAATGCAAATATTATAATCCTATTTATTAATATGTATAGAGAATGTTAGGCATTGATCAAGCCATCCATTCAGAAAACAAGTATCTAGTAATTGTCTTTACTACCGGGGACATTTGGGAAAAGAGCACCTTCCTCTCGATAGGCGAAGTTTGCTAACTCAGGATCCTTTTCCAACTCTTCGATTATTTTTGAAATCTCACCTTCCATATAGGCAAATTCCATATGTCGATAGAGTCGCTTTCTGTATTCTGAAGCACCTGGGAATCCCTTGAGATACCAGCTCAGATGTTTCTTGATGTAATTGGTTGCCCGGTTGTCGCCCATGGCTAATGCCTCAAGATATAGATGGCGATGACATAATTTCACACGATCAATCAATCGTACTGCCTCAGGAAGGGTTCCAGTCTCTAAATATTCATTGATCTCACGAAATATCCAGGGATTCCCTAATGCTCTACGACCAATCATCACACCGTCACACCCGGTTTCATCAATCATGCGCTTTGCATCCGCTGCGCTCTTTATGTCCCCGTTACCAATAAGAGGAATACTGATAGCTTTGCGTGTTTCAGCGATTAAGCTCCAATCCGCCTCACCTGTGTACAATTGCTTGGTAGTTCTGGGGTGCAGGGTGAGTGCCTTTATACCAGCTTCCTCGAGTGCTGCCGCTGCTACTGGTGCCACAATACACCCTTGGTTCCATCCTGATCGTATTTTGGCCGTCACTGGTATGGAAACAGCTTCCACAACGGCTCTGGCCACATCATCCATGAGAGGTAGATCCTTAAGAATAGCCGATCCAGCTCCCCTTTTGGTGACTTTTGGAACAGGACATCCAAAGTTCAGATCAATGATGTCGGGTTTAACCACATCTTCTATATATCTGGCACTCTGAGCTAGAACTTCTGGTGTTTCACCAAAAATCTGGACCCCGAGAGGTCGTTCAGATTCAGTGAACTTCATCATATCCAAGGTTTTCTGATTCTCTCGGATAATGCCATTAGCAGAAACAAATTCTGTATAGACCAGACCCGCTCCCTGTTCTTTGCATAGCACTCGAAATGGATGACCCGTCACTCCTGCCATGGGAGCGAGCAGGGCTTTGGATTTCAATTGTATGGGTCCAATCTTAAACATCTCAGAACATGTTATTCAGCAGGCTTGCTGACAACAAATAAATTTGGATGATGTCTTGGAAAATATGAGGGACGAATCAGTGAGAAAGTTTCTTAATAAACGCTTCACCCTTGCTTAAGATTGAATCGTGGTCATCTGGTACTGAGAGCTTATTCATTACATTCATGGTATACTCTCTTAACCTGCTCAATGCATCAGGTGAGAACTCAGTTTGCCATTTATTTAATGAGTAGCCCGGCCAAATCTGACTATGTTGTTCATGGACGCTTCGGTAGTGGGCCAGGGTAGCTTCAGACAACAGGAAACTTCCACCGGGTCCCACGGAATGTATATCCTTCAATGGGTCATTATTGTCATCCATTTCAAACCCATTGGCAAATTGCCTTACCTGCCGAATGATTTCATCGGCGTAAACCACTGTGGTGGGCGAAAAAGCCTGTGAATCAAAATTACCACCTACAAAAGGAGCCAATCCTACCTTTCCAATGGAATTTGTGAGATGGTTTATCCATAGGGTACCGCTGGCCAACAGATCGGGTCCCCATCCAGTCCCACTGCCAGATGTTCCGGCATGCGGGAGTTTGTAGTAATCCATCATCTCAGCACAAGCAAGGTTTACCAGCATGGTTTGGGATGTGTAGGCGGAAATCATATTCTGCATTTCAAATACAGAAGGTAGACTTCCCAAAATGACTGGCGTCCCCGGCTTAACTAATTGAGAAAATACAAGACCCGCCAACAATTCAGCATTGAGCATAACAAGGGTGCCCTCTGCAGTGATGGGTGCTGTCGCTCCCGACATCCCATAACTGGAGAAAATAAACGGTAAATCCCGATCGATGGTTGAGAATATTTTATCAGTTGTGTCCTCATTCAAAACCAGCGGTGTAATTGGATTGAAATAGGGGAGCACAAATGGATCCTGAGCAAGATCACCATGAAGATGCTCCAACATCCGAAGGGTTTGTTCAAATTGTCGTGGTTCGGATATGAGAATAATGATTGGTTTGCTCGTGTTCGCCATCATCTCAAGAGCGGCTGTCACCTCTCCCACTTTTGAGTTGTCGTTCTGGATCACGCCAGGAGTTGAGACAAGATCAAACTGGGAAAGCGTGTTACCCAGAGCTGTGGCAAGCTCAACATGATTCCTTAAAAATGGAGTTGCCGCATCATTTTCAGCATTTTGGTACCAGGAGTTGGTTACTCCGATCCCATATATTGTTCCAGTTTGCTGCTGTCCTCCCAATGAGAAGGCCAGGCTTTTATCTCTTCTGTAAACATTGATTTTTGGTGGTGCGGAATGGAGAGCCTGCTCTACCAATTCGTCGGGAATTCGAATTAGATCCCCATCAATTGCTCCACCTAAAGCTTTTGAGAAGACGGCTCTAGCCCGTCCGGAGTCTACCCGTATCCCCGTATGGGACAGTACTTTAAGGGAATCCTGATGAATTTTCAGGATTTGATCCTGATCGAGTATTGCTATTTTGGGTTGTATACTGTTCATGGATTCAAGTCTTGATTGAAAATAGGGTTATTTTAAACTACGGATGACAACCTATCTTCTTTTTTTGCCTTTGTGCTCTCGGGCATAACGTCTTTGTTCTTTGCTTACGGCTCTCCACCTCTCCTTTTCAGCCCGTTCTGCTCCGGCATCCACTTTCCGTTCCAGATAGGAGAGTTCCTTTTTCAACTTTTTGTAATTATTAATTCTTTCCTCGGATAGATCGCCACTTTCCACGGCAGCATTTACAGCACAACCAGGTTCAGTATCATGTGAACAATCAGAAAACTTGCACTCCACTGCAATCTCGTCGATGTCTGAGAAACTTTTATCAAGGTTGTCGTCCGGACGCCAGAGCTGAAGCTCGCGCATCCCGGGAGTGTCGATCAAGAGACCACCATTTGGTAGAAATATCAGTTCACGATGAGTAGTTGTATGCCGACCTTTACCGTCCTTTTCTCGCACAGAGGCTGTATGAAGGAGCTCATGTCCTACAAAGTGATTAATAAGCGTGGATTTGCCAACCCCTGAGGAACCTAACAGGGCGATTGTCTGGCCGGGAGAGATATACTTTCTCAGATCACTCAAACCCACCTCGGCTTTGGCACTAACGGAGTAGATGGGCACATTCTGAATCCTTTGCTGAAGTGAATCTATGATAGGTTCTGTAGAATCTACGAGATCAGACTTAGCCAGGATAATCACTGGTTTTGCTCCACTTTCGACAACGAGGGCAACATACCTTTCCAATCGAGCTGGATTTAGGTCAGCCCCAAATGTTGATACTATCCATACTGTATCCAGGTTGGTCGCCATGACTTGTTCATTGGAATTCTTTCCGGCTACCTTGCGGGAAAACGTAGATTTTCGCGGCAAGACACAACGGATAGTTGCTTTCCCTCTGGCATCTGTATCATCCACAACCACCCAGTCCCCTACAGCAGGCAATTCTGTTTGCTTGAAGGGTGCATGATATAGTCTTCCAGCTGCCTTAGCAGACATATCATGAGCTCCTGTATGAACCTTGTATTCACTTCGATGCTCGGAAATAACGCGTGCGGGAATTCCTCTGCCATCCTCTGCAAATGCTAACTTATCAGCCCAGGATTCATCCCATCCATAGTCTTCAAGACTCATTTATCCGGTCCCGTATTTAATCATACTTTCATTTGACGATTTCATTTTTTTGGTAAATCCTCGTATTAGTCTTAATTCTAAGCGAGATGTCGTGTAGAACCAGAAATAAAATCCTGAGATGACCAGAGGCATTGATGTCCTATGTTGTCTTCAATAAGAATCTACGAGCATAATAATATCCAGAAACGATGAGATTACTGGAAGAATAGGTTATTAAAATAAGTAGTGGATATTTTGCCAGTGCGGGTAATCCTGTTTTCATAAGCAGTGTACCAAAAAATCCGATGACGATAACATGGACAATATATACTCCATATGAATTCTGATTCAGCATACGCCAGAATTTTCCAGAACGATTAAAATATCTCCAGAAAGTGCCCAAAATAGTGAACATCATCGCAACCAGCGAAAGATTGAAGCTAATCCACCAGAGAGAACGATAAAGTGGTGTGACACTGAATCCCTCCGGAAATATAAAAGGGTAGAGACGTAACAAAATGTGTGAGGTAACTGGTATCCAGGCGATACCATTCAGGACATTGTACAGAAGCTTCCTGGGGGAATTTTGTGTAAACAATTTTTCCTGAAAGCTTAAAGCTCCCAATAGAAAAACCATGAAATAGATGAGGAGTCTTTCGTTCTCAAAGTCTAACAACGCACTGTGTGACCAACTTCGGAAACCAAACCAGGAACCAATAATATAGCTATATATAAATCCAAAACTTACAGCAAGCAGAACCCCGCCTTTGATGGACAATGAGGGTAATCTGAATCTAGATTTCAAGAGAACAGCATAGATGACATTAAACAGAAACAACACGGGCAAAAACCACAACCAGTTCTGAGTATTTTCACTCCCAATATGAAAGTAGGTAGTCCAGGTTTCCTGGGGTAATCCTCTTGAGTAGAGAAAGAAAAATTTGTACATCGGGATTAAAGTGACAACCGCAATCAACCAGGGTAACAGCAATCTTCTCAGCTTGTTTAGCAAAAAAAGCTTTATCGTCCGATTTTTGATTGATTCAGGCACTAAATACCCGGCTATAAAAAACATGAGGGGCATGACAATTATGTCAAACATGATACCAACTATTCCAACCCATGTGATAGTTGTGGGATCATCAACTATCCAGAAGCTACTCCACATACCTGCTGCTTCATATACACCACCAATGTGATAGAGCACCACTAAAAATATTGTGAAGGACCTTAGATTGTCCATCCAATAGAGTCTATCTCTCTGATTCTGCTGATCTACGGAGATGCTCATTTTTGTTCGTCCTCCCCTATTTTCCCGCGATGATAATCTGCCCAGAAAAAGGTAGTTTTTGCCATTTCCTCCACACCTGGTATACTCTCTTGAGGTTTTATCTTCTTCTTGTAGCTTAAAAGAATCGCAACTGCTACAATTAAAACTGCGAGAAGTCCCAGGAGGATATATACGAGGGTTAGAGTTTCAATAAAAAGTGACATTTCTTCTCATATTGAAGCTTCTGAAGACTGCTTACCGAACAGTTTTAACTCGCCAATTGATCAAGAATTTTGGAACACCCTCCACATGCAATGTAATCGGCATGATCTTCCACATCTCTAAATTTTCTACCTACGATATCTGAACACTCGAATTCGTAATCACTGACCTTTAAAAAACTCTCCATGGCCTCCAAAGTTGCTTGATTGTTAAAGTTAAGCATATCACCGGAGTCTGAACTACTCTGCAAACCTTTTAACCAGATGGATGCACCCAACGCACCACAAGCGCCACCACTCAAACCAATTCCTCCTGCAAGACCAGCTGCCATAACCTGGTGTTCCTCTGAGAGACCCATTTTTTTAGCCAAAAGAGAAGCACAACTGACGGGTTGTGAGGGAACAGTTGGTAATTCTTTTGCTAGAACCTTATCGATTTCGGTGTAGGCTTCAGGTGCGAATTTTGCAGCCATTCGAAAACACCCGATTGTTCCGCCTTTTAGCAAAAAGAAAGTCACCATTTTCAATGTAGAAGAATTTTTATCGATATCAGTGATCTCGAGGCAATTGATGTGTTTGTTCTGTGCTCGAAAGGATTCAACTAATTGTTGAGATGCTAAGACTGCTTTGGTTTCTGCTTTCGATCCTGAACCATCTAGTCTGAACGCCTCAGTCCCTGCAGCAAGAGCTGCTCCCCAAATCATGCCACATTGATATCCATGCTGCATGATGCCCCCAGCAAGAGAGGCTGTCGCCTTTTCTTCGGGAGTCTTACTGTTTTCAAAGCCCTGGTTGAGAACTCTCAACAAGGTTTCTGATCATGTACCAGCTTTAAGGAATGTCTTAACTGCTCCCATTCCTGTTACATTACTATTTGGATTAGTCATCATCCCTCCCCTAGAATCTCAGCTTATTTTTTATACGCCAGCACGATATCCACTGGCAATCCGAACATGGACATTTCATTCACACTTCTGATATTAAATCCACCCTCGCTGATTGACTGCTCAACATAAATGGGTCGACAATCTACATATTTAGTGAAGTTTTTCTGTGTCCATTCATATAGTCTGACCATATAACTATTTCTGGACTTTTTTGCCATAGACACAATGCACAGTTTCCCACCAGGTTTTAAAACTCGATGACATTCTGTAAGTACGACTGGTATTTCAGGTGTGTCGAATAGCTCTAAAGTAAAACTTGAAAACAATGCATCGAATGAATTGTCGGAATAGGACATTTCAGTTGCATCTCCCAGGGTTAGGTCGACCAAATCTTCGAGTCCTGCCTTTAGCAATCTGGATCGAGCCACATCCAACATTCCGGGAGATAGATCCACACCGAAAACTCTACCATTTCTCCCTACAGCCTCCCCCAAAGCAACGAGGCACTGTCCTGTACCACACCCAACTTCAAGAACCCATTCCTCCACTTGGCAATCGAGGGTCTGTAAACCCATCTCTTTATACTTCTTTTCGGAGAAACCTGCCAGCCAATCATAGGAACCACTCATTTTGTCATAACTGGATCTGGCCTCATCCCGCGACCTTAATACTCGATTTATAGGAGATGGGTTACTCATTATGACTTCTCAGCAGTTATGTCCTCTTGACTATCCCAATTTTTCCATGTGATAGGGTCAGAGAAATATCCCCCTCTAATAGTTCCTCTGCCAGCTTCCCGAATAGATCATATCGCCAACCTCCAGATAGCCTTGTTTCCAAACCCAGAGTTATCTGTTCCAGGTCGGATTTTGAGGCCACAAGTTTAGGCGCAACATTATTTTTTTCACAGACATGAGTCAGAAGTGCCCTCAATAAAACAATAGCATTACCATTGATTTCCTCATCCTTGGAGGAATCCTTGACTTGCGGACATTCAGAGAGGGGTAACTGTTTGGCTTTGTGGATACTGTTGAGAATTTCTTGTCCGGTCCTACCCTGGGCATTGCCTCCAATCCCTCGCACACGTTTCAAATCATTTATATGTTCAGGGGGATTCGAAACCAGATCACGTAAAGCGAGATCCTTTATGACCCAACCCCGTGGAATATTTTGAATTTTCGCACGGTCTTCGCGCCAGGTCACCAACCCATGGAGCATGGCCATACGACGGGGTGTCATATTCCTTAGTTTGAGCTTCTTGGCCTGGCTTTCTGGATTGAACTCAAAGCGTTTGGTGCCAGAAAGTGCTTTCATTTCTTCTGCAACCCAGCTGACACGGTCTCGTTTATCGATTTCACTTGTAAGTCGTTCGTAAACCTTACAAAGATGGGTTACATCTGCAATGGCGTATTCAAGATGGCGTTCTAGCAGCGGGCGTTTTGACCAATCCACTATCTGTGAACTTTTGTCGATCCTATTTCTTGTAAAAGTTTTTACTAACTGGGCATATGATACTTGATCTCCAAACCCACAAACCATAGCTGCAATCTGGGTGTCGAAAACTGGAGAAAGAGAAAGTTTGTAATCATTCCACAATATGACGAGATCCTGCTCCGCAGAATGAAAAACTTTAACCATTTTTGGGTCCATAAGAAACTGGATGAGTGGTTCGAGATCAATATCTGCTAGTGTATCAATAACTGCGACATCCTCTCCGTGAGCTAATTGAATGAGACAGAGTTGTGGGAAATAGGTTTTTTCAGAAAGAAATTCTGTATCCAGAGCTACATATGGTGGTGTCCCCATGGTATGAAGAAAACTGGCAAGATCCTGGGTGTTCTTTATTAGCAAGTACGTCTGCCTCCTGATAGATATCATTTAATGTAGCTTGAAGCTCATGAATATCCGAGGATGGTCTTATGGTCAATCAAGTTTTATGTGATTTTGATCAAAATATTGAATCACGAGGTGAAGCGCTATTTTGATCGCACCATTCATTAAAAACAATACCTTCAGCAATCTTAGGGGGATTGGATGAAATATTCTTTGACACAGGGACATGTCCGTCTATATTTGCGCGCTTTAGAATGGGAGTATGAAAATGGCAAAACGATGTGATATATGCGGAAAAGGTCCGGTTACGGGCAACAATGTGAGTCACTCACACAAAAAATCTCGTCGCAGATGGTTACCTAATCTGCAGCGTGTACGTGTTTCTATTGGTGGACAAAACACACATAAAAAAGTTTGCACGAGCTGCATTAAGTCAGGAAAAATTGTTAAAGCTGCCTGATTTTTTCCAATATCTAGAAAAAATTTAAAAAGCTCCGGAAATCGGAGCTTTTTTTGTACCAATACATCCCACGAAAGATAGATTTTTACATGTCAAGAATTCCTCAAAAACAAGTGATACGATATGACTGAATCTGAAGCAGCTACATCTCAGCCTCAAATTCAAATTGAGAGCAATCAGGGAAATCCAGCGCTGGCATGTTATGGTATTTCTAAGCGTTTTAAAACTATCCAGGCGCTGGATAATGTGAGTTTAAGTGTACCGAGAGGATCCATATTCGGGTTTCTTGGACCCAATGGTGCCGGGAAATCTACACTTATTAGAGTGGTTGCCGGTCTCATCGCTGCGGACGAGGGTAACTTTGATGTTCTTGGTACTTCAAGCCTCTCAGGACATAGGGTTCGAAGGGATATGAGTGCTTTAGTTGACCGAGCAGATTTCTATAAGAACCTCAGCGCTTATCAGAACATGAAAATCCTGGGTAGAATCACTGGACATGATAGTGATGAGCACATCAACAGGCTGCTGGATTTGCTAGGTTTATATGAACGTCGTACGGATAAGGTGAAAACATTTTCTCAAGGAATGAAACAACGCCTTGGACTGGCTCAATCACTTCTTCCGGATCCAAAACTCCTGGTTTTAGATGAACCTACTACTGGACTTGACCCACAGGGGATGCACGAGATTCGAGATTTCATTCTAAAAATCGCTACTGAACAAAATGTAACGATTTTTCTTTCGTCACACCTTCTCCACGAAGTTGAACTCATATGCTCTGATATTGCACTCATTTTTAATGGAAAACTTGCTGCCCAGGGATCGATGCAGAACATATTTCGTGAAATTGATAATGTGACCATTGAGCTAGAAGTTGAGGATTCAAAGGCTACGTTGACTTTTCTGGAGAAGACAGATCTGGTTTCTCAAATTATCCCCCTGGCAAATGCCATCAGTATCGAGATTCATTATAACCAGATTCCTGAGCTCATTCGACGAATGACTGCTGAAAAGATCAATATCTTTTCTGTCTCTCAGAGGAATCGTCTAGAAAATTACTTTCTCTCACTTATGGAGGGAAAATGATACTTTTTAAACTCACTCAGAATGAGCTGTACAAAATCTTCTCACTCATACGGTCGTATATAGGCTTCATCTTATTCACTGGTATTGTGCCCCTCATCCTCTGGGGTTATGGCATGGGGACCTCTCATATTGAAGGACAAATCGAAAGTTCCGTTTCAGATATGTTCTTTATAGAGGGTTCACCAACCAATGGTTTTACGGCAGCATATTTCATTATGAATTTTTTCTGGATCCATATCCCGTTTTTACTGGCTCTGGTAGGTGGTGATATCTTTGCTGGAGAACATGCAAATGGGACATTTCGAGTTTACGCAACCAGACCAATTTCCCGATTGAGTATTTTTACTTCGAAGGTATTTGCTACGTTTATATATACTTTCATCTTTGTCTTTTACTTTGGTCTTCTAACGCTTGGATTGGGTCTGATCTGGCATGGTGGTGGAGATATGTTGGTTTTTCACAATGGTGTCTTGATACTGGAATCCAGCGATGCGCTGGCTAGATTTTTTATCGCCTACTTCTTTTCATTTATGAATATGGTCCTGGTAAGTTCCATCGCTATTTTCTTCTCAACCATGGTGAGAAACGCTGTCGGTCCTGTTATTGGTACCATGGCTCTGTTTATATTCATTCTTATGGTGTCTTCTCTCCCACTTGAAGTGTTTGAAGGTATTCAACCTTATTTATTCACCACCTATTTTTCTAATTGGGAGCAGGCATTTTATGATCCCATTCCATGGGATGATTTGTTCCGTGGGCTGGGTCTTGTTTTATCCAATGTGATAATGTTTCTTGGAATCGCACTCATCATATTTCGTAGAAAGGACATCCTTTCATGAGTCAGACATATAAAAGAATTCTTACAATAACTATGATATGCATCTCCATGAGCAGCATTGGGCAGGAATACCCTAGCCAGCAAGAGTTGAATAATCTCATGCTGGGCAACTGGGAACGCATTGAAGATTATGAAGTAGATATCAATTTAGCGCTGGACATTCCTGGATTTCGAATGCCATCACGCAAGATTCACTACATGTATAAATTTCCTGATAAAAGCAAGGTCGAGGTGAAGGGATTCGCCATTGTGCCAAAACAGGGCATTCAACCTTTCTTTACGTTTCTAAGGGATTCGGTTTCCCTCAAGATCTTAAATGACTCTCTGATAAATGGGGAGTCATTTTTTGAAGTTTCTCTTGAGGACACGTTTATGAACGAGCTCGGAACCATAAACTTTCTTGTGGAGCAAGAGACCGGGAATATCACAGATGCATGGGTGGTTCACGATGAGCAGGAATTCTTCCGACTTTCATCAGAGTATGAGCAGGTAGATGGTATCTACTTGCCGGCATCAACCTCAATTAAGATGACCTTTCCTCCTGACTTTAAAAACCTTCAACGACTTGGTAAGAAACCAACAGACATGCGGGAATTCGATGCTAGCATGACAGACGAATGGTTGGATGGATCTATTACAATTAAATTTAGTAATTATAAGGTCAATCGAGGAATTCCAGACTATAAGTTTGAGGATGAAACAGAAGACGCTATCCAGGACTAACACGCTTCCGTAATTGCCATTAAGTTGTACAAATTTTTAACCCTGAGTTTCTGGATTTGGGTTGAGTTTCATATCACAGCAAATACATTACTTCGCTTTTAATCTTGGAGGAGAAAATATTGCGAAAAGCAGTTGTAGCCTTGGGTGGAAATGCCATTTCCCCACCTGGAGAAGTCGATTCAATCCGGAACCAGTTTAAGCATACGCGAGCCAGTCTGGGATCTATCGTAGATTTGTTGAAACAGGACATCATTCCTGTCATTACCCATGGCAACGGACCACAGGTGGGTAACGCAGCTTTACGTACAGAAGAGCTAGCGGAATCTATACCCTATTTACCTCTGGGAATAAACGTCGCAGATACTGAAGGTGGCATGGGTTACATGATCGAGCAATCCTTGATTAACCGTCTGAGAGCTGACGGGATTCAACGTCAGGTCGTAACTCTCATTTCCCAAGTTTTAGTAGATGAACATGACCCTTCTATAGAGAATCCTACAAAATATATCGGGACTGAACTTCCAGAGGAAGAGGCTCATAAAAAAGCTGCCCAATTCGGATGGAGTATCAAGGATCTGGGGAACGGTAAATGGAGACGGGTTGTACCCTCACCTGAACCGATTGACATTATTAATTCCAAGGTCATCAACGAGCTCATCGAGGCGGGTCATATCGTGATTGCTGTGGGTGGTGGAGGCGTCCCCGCTTTTAGAGATATTGATCATAACCTAGAAGGACTTGATGCTGTTATCGACAAGGATAAGGCATCTGCATTGCTGGGTACTCAGATCGGTGCTGAGCTGCTGTACATTTTCACTAATGTGGAACGAGTCTCCTTGAATTTTGGAAAAAGCGATGAGGAATTGCTAGGAAAACTCACTCTTGCTGAGGCAAAACAATACCTGGCTGATGGTCATTTCCCTCCAGGGAATATGGGACCTAAAATTGAAGCCAGTATTAGCTTTCTCGAAGGTGGTGGAAAGCAGGTCATTATCACCAGCATAGAGGGTATTCAAAAGAATTCATCCGGACAAAATGGCACTATTATAACACTTTGATATATGCATTTAATATCTCATTCATGTTTGAGATAACTGACAAAAAAAGGAAGTAATACATGAATATTCACGAGTATCAGGCGAAAGAGATCTTTCGGAAGTACAATGTCCCAGTTCCTAATGGTGGCGTTGCCTATTCCGCTGAAGAGGCTCTAAACGTAGCCAAATCTCTCGACTCAAACATTTTTGTAGTAAAAGCCCAGATTCATGCAGGGGGGCGCGGTAAGGCTGGCGGTGTAAAAATCGCTAAAAACCATGACGAAGTCACTCTGTTTGCCAACGAAATATTAGGTAAAACTCTGGTAACGCATCAGACAGGTCCTGGTGGTAAAGTTGTGGGACGCCTGCTTGTTGAGGAAGGTATCGATATTGCCAGAGAGCTCTATATGGGAATCGTTCTGGATCGGCAAACAGGCCAGTTCGTTTTCATGGTTTCTGTGGAAGGTGGTATGGAAATCGAAAAAGTTGCCTCTGAAACTCCAGAAAAGATTATCAAGGAATGGATTGAACCCGGCATGGGTCTCCAGGCCTTTCAGGCCCGCAAATTGGCCTATGCCCTTGGTCTTGAGGGTGTTCAGGTCAGAGAAGCAGTCAAGTTTATGTTTGCGCTGTGGAATGCATTCAGTGCTTCCGATGCATCGCTGGTAGAAATCAACCCACTCGTTGTCACAGGAAACGGACATGTCATGGCATTAGATGCTAAAATGAATTTTGATGACAATGCACTCTATCGCCAGAGCGAAATACTCGAGTTTCGTGATCTTAGTGAAGAGGAAGCTTCAGAAGTTGAAGCATCCAGTTACAACCTCAACTACATCAAATTAGATGGAAATGTCGGTTGTATGGTTAATGGAGCTGGTTTGGCCATGGGGACCATGGATATCATCAAATTGTATGGTGGGGAACCTGCAAACTTCCTTGATGTGGGAGGTGTTGCTAACCCTGATACTGTATCTAATGGTTTTCGTATAATAATGAGTGATTCCAATGTAAAAGCGGTGTTGATCAACATCTTTGGTGGAATTGTTCGATGTGATCGAGTGGCTATGGGCATTATTCTAGCTCTCGAAAAGGTCAAAGTAGATGTCCCCATTGTAGTGCGACTTGCAGGTACCAATGCAGAAGAGGGTGCTCGACTTCTGGCTAATTCTGATATTGATTTTATAGTTGCCACTAGTTTGGCCGAAGCTGCGGAAAAAGTAACTGCAGCCATCAAGGAGTAATCCCATGATTTTAGTAAACAATGATACAAAGCTGGTTGTTCAGGGCATTACGGGTAGTGAGGGATCCTTTCACACGGCTCAGATGTTGGAGTATGGGACTCAAGTGGTAGCTGGTGTCACACCTGGAAAAGGTGGACAATCAACCGAAAATGGAGTTCCGATTTTCAATACTGTTCAGGAGGCAAAAGACAAAGTTCTAGCGAACACCTCAGTGATTTTCGTACCACCCCCTTTCGCTGCTGATGCCATTATGGAGGCTGTAGATGCGGAGTTAGATCTGGTAATCTGTATTACTGAAGGTATTCCCACAGCTGACATGGTTAAGGTTCATGCGTATATGGCTGGGAAAAAAACCCGAATGGTTGGTCCAAATTGTCCTGGTGTGATTTCGCCTGGTGCAGGTAAAATTGGTATCATGCCAGGATTTATACATCAGGAAGGAAAAGTGGGTGTAATCTCAAGAAGTGGAACGCTTACTTACGAGGCGGTCCATCAGCTAAGCTCTCGCAATATTGGCCAATCAACCTGCATAGGTATTGGTGGGGATCCAATTATCGGTTCAAATTTTATTGATCTACTCAAGCTGTTCAAGGAAGATGAGGGAACCGACGCTGTGGTGATGATCGGTGAAATTGGTGGAACTGCTGAAGAGGAAGCAGCAGAATGGGCCCAGAAGAATTTCACCAAACCAATTGTGGCGTTTATTGCTGGAACTACAGCTCCTCCAGGACGTCGGATGGGTCATGCTGGTGCGATCATTTCTGGTGGCAAAGGGACTGCATCAGATAAGATTGCAGCTCTCAAGGCTGCAGGGATCGCAGTTTCAGAAAGCCCGGCAGGAATCGGTGAACTTATGGAAGAAATTTTAAACAAATAGAGTAATTCATCCTGAGCTTGTCGAAGGATGCAAACAAGACGAATCATGTGTCATACTTCGACTTGCTCAGCAAGACACATGCAATAAATAGGAGTAAGGATTTTGGGTAATAAAACATTCGCAATGATCAAACCCGATGCAGTTGCATCAGGCAAACTTGGAAAAGTCATCGATGCTACGCTACAGGCTGGTTTTTCTATCAAAGGGGGTCGTCTGACTCTGATTACGCGCGCACAGGCAGAAGCATTTTATGCCGTCCATAGTGAGCGTCCATTTTATGGTGAATTAGTTGACTTCATGTCATCTGGACCAACATTCGTTATGGCCTTGGAAAAAGATAATGCAGTCCAGGCTTGGAGAGATACGATTGGTGCCACGGATCCAGCTGAAGCTGCAGAAGGTACAATCCGTAAAATGTATGCAGAGAATAAGGGTAGAAATGCTGTTCATGGCTCTGACTCAGATGAGAATGCTGAGAAAGAGATTGCATTTTTCTTTAGTGAGGCTGAAATTATCGCCTCTAATCTCTAATTATTAGCCTGTATCAGGAGGCAGAAATGACTAATAATGTTCTACTTAAGCGCGCTTTATTAATACTGATAGTTGTAAGCATTATTGTCAACTGCGACATGTGGAATAGCCGATTTGGACGCGAAGAGGTCAATCTGGGTGAATATATCACTCTGGAAGTTGAAGAACCTGTCGAGGGACAAAAAATAAACTGGATCTTCACCCAATTGCCAGATAGCAGCAAATTGCTCGGATTTCTGCCTGCTGATACGCTTGATTTAGTTTCATTTAAACCAGATTTTGAGGGTAAGTATGATGTGGTCCTCGAAGTAACCATAGATGGTGAAATAGAACAGACCAATTATTATTTTGAAGCTTTGATGGGTGAAGATAATACGCTAGTAGATGCTGAAATTCCTGATCATATCATAGAAGCATCAAAACCTGTGGATACAACAGTAGCAGATACACCCGCTGTAAGTTTAACAGATGAAGGTGTTCAGCGACGTTATCTTTCAAAAATGAAATCTCCGGATGAAGCGAAGAAACCACGGAAAAGTGTTACTAAAAGAAAAAAACCAAAAAAATCAAAACCAGCTGTTACCAGTCGGGGTAATCTTATTCCCCTTGCTGCAAGGACATATACAATCCAGGTTTCATCCTGGCCCTCCTTGGATGAGGCTCAATCTGCTTCACATGATCTTCAACAGAAGTATGGCATTGATAGTTACATCCAGAGGGCATTCTTTAAGGATAAGGACGAAATCTATTATCGGCTTCGTGTGGGGAACTTTCAGGAATCAAAAGATGCTGAAGCCTATGCAAAAGAAATACAGGATATGACTAGCCTGCCTGTCTGGGTTGATTTCGTTCGACAGGAAATGTAACCTCAAAACATATTTTAATCATCTCAATACGGAGAATCACCCATGCTTGAAACTCAACTGTATTTCAATTTCAAGGATTTATTTCGTGCGCCGCGTCTGGCCCTCGGTCGACGCATGCTGGTTATGCTGGAGGCTTTACTAGCCTCATACATCGTCTATTTATTTATGACGTATCTTGCACTCCTGGTTGAAGGTCATTCACTAGGAAGTATCTGGAATGATTTTCACCTCATGCCAACTTCTATTCTATGCCTTGCAGATAGCACCCTGGGACACATCCTGGTAGCGCTGTCATATACTTTTTCTATTTTCTTCCTCTGGATGGGACTTACTGCTGTCGCCAAGATTACTATTAAAGAATATAAGGGTGACTTGTTTTATTCATCTAGAGATGGGTGGAACTGGGCAATGAAGAACTGGTTCCCTGTGTTTTTCGGACCCATATCAATCGGAATCATAGTTGGATTTTTTGTTCTTTTGGCAGCTCTGTTTGGATGGTTGGCGCAATGGCCGGTTTTGGATGTCATTTTTTACGGACTTCTCTTTGTCATCTTTCTACCTACAGCACTCTTTCTGACTTTTTCCGCATTGGCTTTTGGTGTAGGGCTATTTATGTCGCCCAGTATTGTGGCATGTGCTGAAGAAGACACTATGGGCTCCATGTTTGGATCCTATACTCTACTCTGGAATCAACCAGTTCGTCTCATTACTTATACGCTTATGACAGTGATTGCGGCTATGATAGGGTATCAAATCTTTTATGTTTTTATTCTATCTGCATTCAAATTCATTGAAATGGTCTTCGGTCATGAGATGATTATGGGAAATGCATATGTTGCCATTAAGCAGGTTGGTATGGATTTATTCGGGAACTATAGTTTTCTACCTTCCAATTTATTTGCAGGATATTGCCATGATACCGCTTGTCTTCTGATGCCTGGCTGTCTAAACAGTATCTATGAGCCTGTCGCCGCAGGCTGTGGTGGTGGAGGCTGTGGTGGTTGTGCATCCACAACACCTGCAGTTGTGTCGGCTAGTATCACGCAGACCATCACAGGTGTTTTAGTGGGCATATTCACACTTCTAGCGCATTTGGCTGTTCCTGCATATGCCCTGGCCACAATGGCAACTGGTTTTGCCACCTCATTCATCGTACTGACGAAGCACAAAGATGATCAAGATTTGATCACGCGTAAAGATGCGGATGAGAGGGCAGAAGCAGAAGCTGCTGAAGCTGAAGACGAAGAAGATACCCAAGTTGAGACTCCTACGGATGAAGAAGAAACCAAACCTGATGAGACTGAATCCAAATAGGAATCAATTGTTATAGAAACAAAAAAAGGCTGAGATTTACTCAGCCTTTTTTGTTTGTTTTAATTAATCCTAGCTCCTGTGAAACCAATCCTCATTCTCTTGTCGAGCGCGGGGCTTGCCTAGAATCTCATGTAATATGATACCCTGCTCCACTTTTGAGTATGGTTCAAGAATCTCTTCCAGGGATTGGCCCTCTGAAATTTCCTCTTCCAACTCAATCGTGTCTAACAGCGGGTGCCGATGATCGTGAGGCAATGAGCCTTCAGTAAAGTGTTGGGGTGCTTCTGCCTCTATGACAGGTTCAGATACCTCAACCTCCTCTTCTTCTTCATATTCCGGCTCTGTCTGCTGAAAAACGAGAGGTTCCTCATCAATCTCAAACAACTCTTTCTTGAGCTGATCTAAGATACCACCTACCTCCTGCAATGGTTTGGAGATAGGAGATGAGGGCTGTGCCTTGGGTTTTTCAGTTGCTCCGGTTCTCTGCCTGGCTTTTTTTTGTTTAGACCAGGCAGAGATTGCCATATAAGCAATAAAGAGAGCTATTGGACCTATATTGTCCAAATCCATCCGGTTTAGACCTTACTTCTTATCTGATTTGTCTGGACCAGAGAGATTCTTCCTCATGGACGAATCAGCCTGGATATTTTCCATACGATAATAGTCTAGAATTCCCAGATTTCCCTCGCGGAATGCTTCAGCCATAGCTCGTGGAACCTCGGATTCAGCTTCCACAACCTTTGCCCGCATCTCCTGGGTCTTAGCTTTCATTTCCTGTTCTTCAGCAACAGCCATGGCACGACGTTTCTCAGCAACAGCCTGGGCGATATTCTTATCAGCATCAGCTTGATCCATTTGGAGCGTAGCACCAATATTCTTACCAACATCAACATCTGCGATATCAATAGAAAGAATTTCGAATGCTGTTCCTGCATCAAGTCCTTTGGCTAATACATTTTTAGAAATGATATCAGGATTTTCCAATACTTGCTTGTGTGCCTGTGATGAACCGATTGAACTTACAATTCCCTCACCAACACGAGCCAGCACAGTTTCCTCCCCTGCACCACCAATAAGACGATCGATGTTGGCACGAACAGTAACCTTAGCTACTGAAAACAGCTGAATTCCATCCTTGGCAATAGCTGAAACACGTGGGGTTTCAATGACTCGGGGATTCACACTCATTTTGACAGCATCCAATACATCTCGACCTGCCAGATCAATGGCAGCAGCGCGCTGGAATTCCAGATCAATCCGAGCTTTATCAGCAGCAATTAAGGCAAGAACAACCTTGTTCACATCGCCACCTGCCAGATAGTGGGCTTCCAATACATTGGTATCCATATCCAAACCAGCCTTGCGAGCACTCACTAACGAATTGATGATGAGTGGTGGTGGAATCCGACGAAGTCTCATTCCGATAAGGGTTAATAAGCCAACATATACCTGTGCAGCAGCTGCACTAATCCACAATCCAATTGGTATGAAGTAGGTAAATAGTACTAGAAAGGCCACAAGGCCAATCAGTACAAACATTAAGGGTATAGCTTCCACAATTCCTCCTGTGTTATTAATTATTAAGCTTTTTTATCAACAACCACCCGGTTTCCATCGATCCGGATAATTGTAATTTCAGTTTCCTTGTCAATAAAGTTACCAGGGGTAACTACGTCTATTCTTTGTCCTTCAATCAGCGCCGTTCCAGCTGGACGAAGTGAAGTCATAGCAACTCCACTCTTCCCCACCAGTTCTTCCAGGCCTAAACTGCCACTATAACCTTCCTCATGTGATTCAGATTCAGGGAGACTGATGCGCTGCCAGGCTTTTGTTTTTAACATTCGCTTAACCATGAGCCCCAATCCAATAACACCACCAATTATGGCGATGACTAAACCCCACAAAGCAGCATTAATATCACCAGAGGTAGGTGCCACTGGAAGAAGCATAGTAAACATGGCATAAATCATGACAATGATACCCAGGATTCCTACCACTCCGAAACCGGGTATCACAAATGCTTCTATACCCAGTAGAATGATTCCGCCGATTAGAAACAACAGTTCCATCATACTGGCCAGATCTGCAATAAAGGATGTTGAGAAAAATAAAAACAGCGCCAGCAGTCCAATACTTCCCGGAATTCCCCACCCTGGACTCTGGATTTCAAAAATAAGTCCCAAAAATCCTAGTGTCATGAGGAGTGAACTCACGATGGGATCGGTGAGGAAGCGCACAATGGCTTCAGACCAGGTTGGAACCACCTCAACGATCTCCATGTCCGAAAAACCAAAATGATCGATGACTTCATCCAACGAATTCATCTGATAGTCAGCCATGCCATATTTTAAGGCTGTGGAAGTCCGCAATGTCAGCAACTTGCCAGCATTGGCACCCTCAATATCGTCAAGAAATATGGTATCACCCTCAGCTGTGACCAGTGTATCAATATCTAGAGATTCATCCACCATGGCCATGGCAATATCCGGGTCGCGTCCTTTTGATTCAGCAGTTGAGGCCATTTCTTCGCGCATATAGGATTGGGCTTTCTCACCTGCCTTCTGACTTTGCCCATCTACGACCGTAGTTGCCCCCATAGTCGCTCCAGATCGCATAATAATGGTATCACATGCCAGTGATATAAGAGAGCCTGCTGAGATGGCCTTGGTGTTGATAAACGCATAAGTCTTAATTTCCGAATTGAGGAGGGCATTCTTCATCATGGTCGCTGCATCAACTCTACCACCAAAAGTATCCATATCCAGAATTATGGCGTCTCCACCGGTTTCGTTCAAGACAGGTATTTGGCGTTCAAAGAAATATGCCAATCCCATATCAATAGTTCCCTTTACCTCCAGGACATAGACCTGAGGAAAAATGAGGATGGGCAGTAACAAAAGCAGGAGTAATCGTCGCATAGCTGGTCCCATAATTTTTTTATTTCTTGAGCATAATAATAGTAGGCAAAGATAACCTGTAATCTCTCAGGTCGGTATCGTTTTCGAAAAGATCAGGGATCATCCACACGCATTTGTACGTTTCCGTACTTGGTATCAATTTCAATCTTTAATGGAGTATGTGGGTAGGATTTTGAATAGAACATAGAAAGTTGAATCTGATTGGCTCTGGATTTTCTCGTACTATTGAGTGGTGTCAATCGCCAACCCGGTTTTTCAAATGGTTTGAAGAGAGATGGTTTGCCAACTTTTTCAACAAGTAGCATCAAGACGCCAGAACCCCTACCATCCCACATCCGATACTGGAGTGTATCGCCGTGGTGAAATTTAGTAAATGACAAATCATAAAGCAGACTGGGGATATCCCTCAACCCCTTGGTTTCGACGTCCTTCTGCTTACCATTTACTATCGCGTAGTTGCTGTCGCTAAATGTCACTTCATAGTTTCGATGATACGATCCCTCATGAATTGCTTTGGTGTGTCTGACAAGACGACCCACATCAATCATATACTCTGTCATCACGGAATCAGAAAGTGTCCATAGCGTAGACAGCCATGGAGAGGATTCTATCACAAAGATGCTATTTAATACATCATCTTCAACGGTATGGATCAGTGTGGCAACACCAGCCTGTACTAAACCATATTTAACCTTATAGGAATAAGTTTGCGCAGACACGATGGTTGCGGATAAAAACATGAGTACGAGTAATATTTGTTTCATCTTATTCACAGATTCAGAAGCTAGACGGGATGCTCACAATCCTCAAGCTTTTTGTCTATCCATTCCTAACGATACAATTAAATTCTGCCATGCAAATGAAGCTTCCCAGGCGTTTTATTTCCTTCACATTTGTGGGAATTTCAGGTATTGTTGTTAATTCCGCGATTTTGTATTACGCCAAGGAATATCTGTATGTTCCCATCCCCATCGCGTCTCTCATCGCCATTCAGATTGCCATATTCAATAATTTTTTCTGGAACCATCGGTTCACCTGGACTGATCGGGAGATGAAGGGGTTTCACGCCATTCGAACTGGACTGATCAGGTTTACACTTGTCAGCTGGATTGCAGGTGGGCTCAATTGGATTATATTGCTACTGCTACACCACTATGCTGGCATTCACTATATCCTCGCCAATCTTATTGCCATCTTTATTGCATCAATTTTGAATTATTTTTTGAATGATTTGTGGACGTTTCGTCACCCTGGAAGTGACGTAAAGGCTGAGGTCTGACCTATTAGACTGTATCACCCTTGGCATACTGCAAGCGATACAATTTTTCGTACAATCCACCTGCTTTACTCAAACTGGCATGATTCCCCTGCTCTACGATTTCTCCTTGATCCATGACTAATATCTTATCAGCACTTAAGATAGTTGAGAGACGGTGTGCAATGACAATTACAGTTCGACCCTTCATCAAGGTCTCGATGGCGGACTGAACTGCTTTTTCTGACTCAGTATCAAGAGCAGATGTTGCCTCATCAAGGATAAGAATTGAAGGATCCTTTAATAAGGCTCTGGCAATGGCTATGCGTTGTTTTTGACCTCCAGAGAGTCGGGCTCCATGCTCACCGAGCACGGTTTCATAACCCGCTTCCAGATTTTGAATAAAATCATGAGCATTTGCCTTTTGAGCGGCTGCTTCAACGTCCTGGTAATTACACTCCATACCATAGGCTATATTGTTGTACACTGTGTCATTAAAAAGAATGGTTTCTTGAGAGACAATTCCAATTTGTCGGCGAATACTGGATCGTGTAAGCCTGCGGATGTCATTACCATCAATACTTATACTACCAGCATTGATATCATGAAAACGTGGAATCAGATCAGCCACAGTCGATTTACCAGCACCTGAAGGTCCTACTAGCGCTACCACTTCACCTTTACTAATGGTTGTATTCAGGTTCTTGATAGCCTGCATCTCTGAATTGTCGTAAACGAAATCAACAGAATCAAATCGAATTTCATTCTGAAAAGGTGGAAGATCCTGACTCCCACTTTCATCACGAATGGCTGGTTCAATATCCAGGACTTTAAAGACACGTCCACCGGCTGCCACACCAGTCTGAATACTAATGTTAACCTTAGCCAAATTCCTTATAGGCTGATAGATAGCAAAAAGAATTACGATAAACCTTAAAAAGTCAGAACTGGTGATAGTCCCATATTCCAATACCTGCACACCACCCAGCCATAGTAGGACTACAGCCATGCTGACACCTAACATCTCAGTCACAGGCAGGGATAGACTCTGAAGACTGATCTGTCTGAACATGAGTCGAAATAATTTCTGGGCTTCACTGCCAAAACGTTTGCTCTCATTGGACTCGTTGACAAATGCCTTGATAATCCTTATCCCAGAGATCAACTCTGTGAATCGGGAGGTAATTTCTCCCAGTTGAGTTTGAACACGAACAACTTTGCGACGAATGCTCTTACTGATTACCGTAATAAACAAGGTAGTAATGGGAATAATGAGGATAGAAATCAGGGTGAGTTGCCAGTTTATGATGAAGAGGATAGTCAGGTAGGTAACAATGTAAAGTGGCTCAATCACAAGTGGATGAAAAGTAGTCGCCAAAGCCTGGTTCACCTTTAACACGTCATTCATGGCAAGAGAAATGAGGTCTCCACTACGCCGTGTTTGAAAAAAACTAAGTGGTTGGGATAGGAAATGTTGATACAACCGCAATCGCAGGTCTTGCACAATTTTCGCCTGTACATAACCAGTGAACAACTTATTGCCATAATAGGCAATCGATTTAATGAGATAACTAAAGAGGATAACCAGCGCCAGAGTGGCTAAAGCATCAACTGGGGTACCAGAAAAGAAGTACTCACTGGTTAGTTGCTTTAATTTTTCATTGAGATCAATATTCCCAGTCACAGATTCCGCAGGCGTCGCGATTTGCTCATCAGGACTGGCAAAAATAGTTGTGATGAATGATGCTGACAGCCACAAAGTTAGAGAATGGAAGACCACATTTATTATTGAAAAACCCATACCAACACTTATTTGCGCCCAGTACGGTTTGATCAATTTAAGTATTCGTAAATACATAGGGCTGCTAGTTTAGGAAATCCTTTAGGGCTTGGCGAGAGATTTCACCCTCTCTAAAGATTTTGAATGGCGAGGTCGAAACATCAATTACCGTACTTCCCTTTGATGGTTTAATGGGTCCAATATCAATCATGAGATCAATCTGATTCTCATAATATGATTCTACATCAGACCTAGAGGATGCAGGTTGCATTCCTGCTGGATTTACACTCGTGGTCGTGATAGGTTTCCCAAGTAACCCGGGTAATTGTCGGGAAATTGTATCTCCGGGGACCCGAAAACCAACAGTTCCCGCTTGAGAGATTAGCTGGGGAGCGAAACCATAATTACTTCTGCAGATAACGGTAAGAGGTCCAGGCAGAAAGATATTTATCAGTTCGACAGCCTTTTGGTTCAGCGCTGTGGCCATCTCAATCAGCTGGTGCTTAGATGAGAGGAGCACAGAAACTGGTGAATTCTCGCGGGATTTGAGGGAGTAAAGCTTGTCCACCGCTTCAGTTGAAGTGGTATCAGCTCCCAATCCATAGAGGGTGTCAGTAGGATAGACTATGACCTGACCTGTCTGGAGGGCGGTTCTAATTTCTGAACTTGCCTTTGCTGAAAAAGAGTTGTCTTCGTTGCTGGGATTGATGATTTTCATGAAGACGACTTCGCTTTTCTTTCCTGACGATCAAGATCCCTCCAACGTCGATGAAACCAGAAATACTGCTCAGGATACTTGCGAATTTGTTCTTCCAATTTCGAAGTAAGTGTCTGAGTAAGTGCCTGTACCCACTCATCGGTCATGTTATCAGGAAGATCATAATCAATCTCCTCGATTCTTATCTTGTAGCGACCCCGGTGTTGTGTACACGCCAGAACGACTAATTTGGGTTTTACACGATAGGTCAATACTGCAGCCCCACGCGGTGTAGATGAGGAAATTCCAAAGAAATCAACTTGAACTCCCTTCTTTCCCTTATACTGATCGCCTACCACTGCCAGCCCGAAGGTTCGCCTTAATGCTTCTTCAAAGGCTGACATGCCTGACCATGAATTGACCAACTCCAGCTGATGATATTCACGAATTTTAGTAAGAAACCAATCCACAAGAGGATTCTTCTGAATGCGATAAATGGAAGCTGCTCCATCACCAAGACCACCAACATAACGACCAGCCATTTCCCAGGAACCAAAATGTCCTGTAAAATATAGGATGGGTTCCTGTCGTTCTATGGATCCCAGGACATAATCATCAAGCCCTGGCGCATCAACAATGGATCGCGCTTTTCGTTGGGTAATCATCCATAGCTTCAGAGTCGAAATAAATCCTTCTCCCCAATGGAGATAACATCCCTTGATAAGTAATTCAACTTCTGCTTCACCCATATCGGGGAAAGCTCTGCGGATATTCCGAGCAACTGTGGATTTTCGTTTAGTGAGCAATTTATAGGCAATCCAGCCGAAGCCTCGTCCAAGACGCCACGTGAAAGCCCACGGTAGGATAAATAGGACTAGATTGAAAACCATCATGAACAGGAATTCAATCGTATACCTGAAGTATACCAGAGAAAACACCGATTTATTTTTGGGAGCTGGCATAATCAGCTAAAATCTCTAAAGCCGAGAAATGTCCTGAATCGTAATAAACAACACCATACCCAATAAGAACAGCATCCCAACCTGCTGAATAATCAGTTTTACATTCAGGGGTAGGGGTCGACGAATAATACCTTCAATACTGATGATGATGAAGTGTCCACCATCCAGACCAGGTATAGGTAAAATATTTATAAAGGCAAGGTTCACGCTAATAATGGCCATAAAGTAAAACACATCCAGCCAGCCACGACGTGCCATATCCCCTGCCATCTTGGCGATCATGATTGGTCCGCCAACCTGATCCATAGAGGTAGCACCGGTCACCATAGACCAGAAACCACGGGCCATGAGGGTTCCAAACATGTAGGTACTGCGGGCTCCATAGGCAACAGATTCGACAAAACCCAGGTCTATATGCTCTGTCACCCTACCGATTCCAATCATTCCTATATCTATGGTTCCTTCTGCCGTAGGTACAGTCTCTTTAACTACTGTAATTGAATCACTATATCGGATTCCATTTCTTAGCCATTCCACTGAAATCGTTTTTCCAGGTTGCTCATGTACAATCCCGGTTAGCTCCTCCCATTCAGTTACTGACTGACCGTTAATCATGACGATCTGATCGTTCTCCATGATACCCGCTTCTTCAGCAGGAAAAACTTCTCTTTCTTCAGTACTAACCAGCGAACCGACAAATGTGCCTTCTACAGGTTCATCCATTCCGGTTGAGTAGATGAGGGCCGTAAATATGAAGAAGGCAAGGAGGGCATTCATGATAACACCACCAGATATGGTCAACAGCTGTTGCCATCTCTTCTTGCTGGTAAATTCCCATGGTTTTCCCGTGATTTCCCCATCCATGGATTCATCAATCATCCCGGACATTTTGACATATCCACCAAAGGGAGTCCAGCTCAATGCATACTCTGTATCGCCAGCAACGGGGCGCTTCCTGGGAATTCGGAATTCAATTGTGGTTGCGTTGGCAATGCGTTGGATGAACCATGGTATAAAAAGTTTTATCCAGAGCCCATCTACTTTGTTCTGGATACTCAGAAACCTAGGTGGCATTCCAATAGAGAAACGTTCTACACGGATACCTACCATTCGAGCCACAAGGAAGTGACCCAGTTCATGTATTAAAATGAGAATGCCCAGCGTGAAAATCGCTGCGGCAATAGTTATTAATGTATCGATTGAAAAGAAACCCATTTAGCTTCTTCAACTCCTTTTTATAAATGCCTGCGTCCATTGTTCCAAAGCTAAGATATCATTCAGCTCTGGGTGTTCAACGAATTCGTGGGCATCAATTGCTTTTGTTATTAGTTCGGGTATTGCGTTAAATGAAATTTCTTCATTCAGAAATCTGTAGACTGCTTCCTCATTTGCCACATTCAATACAACAGGTACACTTCCCCCCTCTTCCAATGCATCAAAAGCCAATTGAATGCATTTGAATTTCTTCAAATCGGGAGCTTCAAAGGTCAGAGAACCGATTTTCGCTAGATCGAGCTGCTCCCAATCCTGTTTGAGGTGACGAGGATAACTCAGCGCATACTGAATTGGTATTTTCATGTCAGGTAGGCCTAACTGCGCCTTGACAGACCCATCAAGAAATTCTACCATGGAATGGATAATACTCTGAGGATGGATAACGATATCAATTTTTTCCGCAGGGAGATGAAATAGCCAGCGAGCTTCAATGACTTCCAGACCCTTGTTCATCATGGTGGCAGAATCAATGGTAATTTTACGACCCATTGCCCAGTTTGGATGATTCAGAGCTTGATCTACAGTAATATTAATAAATGATTCAATTGGTAAAGTACGAAACGGGCCACCTGAGCCAGTTACCACCAAGCGTTTGATATCTTCTGGTGATTCTCCCAGCAGACACTGCCAGATCGCCGAATGCTCACTATCAACAGGATACAGATCCACTTCATACTTTTTAAGCAGTCCATTGATGTAGTCACCAGCCATCACAAGAGATTCCTTGTTTGAAAGTGCTATATCCACGCCTGCCTGGATACTCTTGATTGTCGGTTCCATTCCAGCGCTCCCTACAAGAGCATTTAGCATGGTGTCGACATCATCCCGACCTGCCAGTTCAAGCAAACCGTTTCTTCCAGAAAGAACTTCCACTTCAGGCAGAGCCTGCTTGACTTTCTCGTATTGATTTGCATCGCCAATTGATACAGCCTTCGGAGAGAACTCCAATGCTTGCTCAATGAGTAGATCGGCTTGGGAATGGGCTGTTAGATACTTGATGCGGTAAAGGTCTGGGTAGCTACGGACTACATTAAGCGCATTTACACCGATACTACCCGTTGCACCCAGTACCGAAATATTTTTTGTCACACTCATTTATTTACGCTTCCCAATCAACCATTCACTTCCTAGAACAAGACCTGGTCCAGTAGAGTTATAAGGCATCATAATTGATACTCTCAAAGTCTCCGTGAACAGCCAACTAATATATGGAATAGCGATATAAATGGTTTCATCATAATCAGGAATTCCATTGCCGTCCTCAACCACCAGGTGGTGTAGATCAATCATGGCAATAAGTCCTAAGTTGAACCTTTTGATATTGTAGGCATACAGTCCATGAATAGATATATCTCTTTGTGTATAGCCCTCATCATAAATAGAGTTCCATGATATTCCAATCGCCTGTCTGCGCTGAATATCCTCCCCTTTAAATTCAACTTGCAGTCCTGTACCTACTGAGAAATTTGGATCTGATCCTGGCCAGCGTGCAAATTGCACCCAAAGATTGTAACCTGGGTTTGGATACATACTCAAGCGAGCTGCAGGCATGCGTTGATATGTCCCAGAATTTGAGAATATCTGGGATCCAGAGAGTTGCACTCCAATAAAGTGATCTGATTCTGTAAGATTTGGTAGATTTGTAACCAGTGTGGCGCGCCTTAGATCCTGTTTAAACAAGTTTGCATAATCCCAGGTAGGGAAGCCACTCCCAGCATGTAAGCTAGAGCTGAAAACAAGGATGGAGATTAGGAATATGAGATGCTTGGTGGATGACAATAACATGAGTCGTATATTACAAAGAATGAAGGATATCCTTCAGGCCAGTTAGCCTCGAATAATTCCTCTTGTACTCTCATCAATAAAATCGAGGATATCTTGAACTTCAGGGGAAAGTTCGTTGTTTTCCTTGATTTCTTTAACTGCATGAGAAACATTCATATGACTACGGTAGATCTTTGTATAAGCATGTTTAATCTGATTGATAACTTCACTGGGGAAGCCTCGTCGGTGTAAACCAACAGAATTGAGCCCATTGTATGTCAATGGTATGTTTGAAGCGCGGATATATGGAGGTACATCCTTGGTAATTCTAAAACCCCCAGCAATAAAGGCATGTTTCCCAATTTTCACAAACTGATGGATAGGAACAGCGCCACCAATGATTACAAAGTCACCGACTTCAACATGACCACCCATGTTACATGAATTTGCAATAATAACGTTATCACCAATATCGCAATCATGACCAATATGACAGTAGGCCATAATGAGGACATTGTTGCCAATGCTGGTTTTCCATCTGTCAGTGGTTCCCCGGTGAATTGTGCAATACTCACGGACTGTTACATTATCCCCCAGTATCGTCTCGGTTTCCTCGTCTGCATATTTGAGGTCCTGTGGTATCTCACCTACAACTGCTCCATTAAACAAACGACAATTCTTACCAAGTGTAGTACGAGCGCCAACCAGGGCATGGGCTTTTATAATACAACCATCACCGATGATGACGTTTTCTTCAATAATCGCATAAGGCCCAACTGTAACATTTTTCCCAATTTTTACATTATCAGGACTAATCAGTGCAGTTGGATGAATGCGAGAATCCATTTGTTATCTGTCCACAATGGAGGCCATAAGATCTGCCTCAACTACCAGCTTACCATCAACAAATCCCATGCCTCTCAGCTTGGCTGAGCGAAGACGGAATTTTACCAGCTCAACTTCAAAGATGATCTGATCGCCAGGTTCGATAAGTTTACGGAATTTTACATTATTGATGGCAGAGAACATCACCAGTTTAGTTTCGGGTTCTTCACCAGCATTCAATAATAATGCACCACCAGCCTGAGCCATGGCCTCAAGTGTGAGAACTCCTGGCATCACCGGTTTTCCTGGGAAATGTCCCTGAAAAAACTGCTCGTTCATGGTCACATTCTTGATAGCGGTGATCTTTTCACCTGGTGTAAAGTCAATGATTCTATCGATTAGCAAGAAGGGGTATCTGTGTGGTAGTATGCGCATGATAGCTTCAGTGTCGAAAACAATCTGGCGCTCTCTCGGTCGTCGCTGAAAACGTTTGGCGAGAATCTGCTTCTCATACTCTTTTTTGAGGAGACGTACTAGCTCAACATTACTGGCATGACCGCTTCGAGCTGCAGTGATATGACCCTGGATGGGCATTCCAAGGAGGGCGAGATCACCGATCAAGTCCAGAATCTTATGACGAACTGGTTCAGTCTTAGATCGCAGTTCCTTGCCATTCAGGATCCCATTTTCACTTTGGACTAATTTTTTATCAATATTGAACAGTTTTTGCAGTCGATCCAGTTCAGACTCTTCAATTTTTCTATCTATCATCACCAGGGCGGTATCCGCAGAACCACCTTTAATGAGACCCTGAGCCTTTAATTCCTCAACTTCATGGAGAAAGCAAAAGGTACGGGCAGGAGCGATCTGCTCTACGAAATCCTGTTCCAATGAATAGAATGACATGTACTGAGTTCCCAAAGACTGTAATTTATAGTCGATGAGAAATGTGACACGAAATTGATTTGAAGGAAGGGCATGAATATCTACCCCCTTGTCTGGATCTGAATAGGTAATGGTCTTATCAAGTACCAGATATTCTCTAGCTGCATCCTGTTCTTCAAAACCGGCATCAAGTAGAATGTCTACGAAGGGAATTGCAGATCCATCCATTACTGGTGGTTCTTTATTGTCCAACTCTATCAGAATGTTGTCAATTTCGAGACCACTTATCGCGGCCAATACATGTTCAGTTGTATGGATACGCGATCCATTGTGCTCCAAAGTAGTTCCCCTGGAAATGTCAACGACGTGATCAATATCTGCTGGAATGGGTTTCGCATTGGGAACATCTGTTCTTAAAAACCGAATTCCTGTGTTCTGGGCGGCAGGCTTGAAAGTCATGCGAGTTTGAACACCCGTATGCAACCCGATACCGGCAATTGATACGGCCTTTTTAATACTTCTCTGATTTTCTCGTCTATCCTGCATCTATTTCAGTTCCTTCATTACCAGTCAGCGTTCACTTAGTCTTTATTTACTTGTTTTTCAAGCATTTTAACAGTCTTATACAACTCTGGTAATTTCTTCAATATCGCTTCAATTCTTAGTTCATCTCTATGGGGACGTGCAGGAAAACCACTAACCATGGTCCCATCTGGGATGTCACGCGTTACGCCACCTCGTGTGGCGATAGACACATCATTACCCACTTTGAGATGACCAATCACGCCACTTTGGCCTCCCATTTGAACCCGATCACCCAGATCTGTGCTGCCAGCAATGGCGACATGCGCAGTAAGAAAGCAGTTTTTTCCAATGCGAACATTATGGGCGATGTGGACCTGATTATCCAGCTTTGTACCATTGCCTATGCTGGTTGGTCCGATGGATCCACGATCAATGGCGCAATTCGCACCAATCTCTACTTCATCTCCCAGGATGACATTACCGGTTTGCGGAATTTTCTCAATTTTACCTGATTCGACTGCGAAGCCAAAACCATCGCTACCGATGACCGAACAACTATGGATAATACAATCACGTCCCAGAACCGAGTCCTCATAGAGAACAACATTTGGGTAAAGCCGACTTCCTTCACCTATGACACAGCCATTCCCGATCACAGCATTTGCCTCGATTATCACATTCTCGCCCAGTTTGACAGCTTCATCAATAAATACTCCTGATCCGATTTCCACAGACTCAGGGATCTGGACAGATGGATGCACAATTGCAGAGGCATGAATACCAGGGCGCTGGATGCGTTCCTTGTAATTCAACAATTGCAGTGCTTTTTGCATAGCCTTCTGCGGGTTGGATGTCCTTAAAAGGTTTTTAAATTCAATATCCATGTCTTCAGAAACAATCAACGCGGCTGCATGTGTAGTTTCTGCATATTTCAGATATTTTGGATTTGAGATGAAGGAGATTTCATCGGATGCGGCAACCTGGATCTCATTCAGTTTCGAGATCTCCACGCTCCCATCTCCCTCTAATCTGGCGTCGAGAGCCTGCGCCAGTTCACCGAGTTTTAAAGTCAAAGGAATGACGGGCTCCTATTTCTGGAGCTCCTTTAAAACCTTTTCAGTAAGATCATATTTTTCCTGGGCATAAAGGATATTCCCAGCGACTACATCAAAGATGAAATCGTAGGCGCCATCTTCACCAACTTTTTTTATAGCAGTATTGATTTTCTGCAAAACTGGATCAGCAAGAGCTTGTTGCTTTTGATAAAATTCACCCTGTGGTCCAAGTTTTTGCACCTGGAACTGTTGAATCTCTTCAGCAAGACGACGCATGTCATTTTCTTTAGCAGCACGATTATTTTCTGTCATTAAAAATTTCTGACGTTCATATTCCTGTTGCATGCTGTCCAGTGAAGCCGCCATATCGTAATACTGTTTTTCAAGTTTGCGACCTTCTACTTCGAGTTTGCTCTGTGCCTCGCGATACTCTTCGAACTGAGAAAGAATGTACTCAGAATTGATGTATCCAAATTTCTGTCCAAATGCAGCTATGGACAGCGTTAATAATAGGACTATGCGGATCATGCTCTTGTTCAAAATGGTATCTCCTTAACCAATATTTCTTAAAATTGCTGACCGAAAATAAAATGATATTCCGGTGTTTTCCAGGTGGGTACTGGATCGTTGTCAAACCCCCAACCAATGTCAATACCCAACATGCCAAGTGGTGGCATGATAACTCTTCCACCAAACCCTGCTGAACGTTTCAGATCAAAAAGGCTACTTGAATCAAAATTATCCCAAACATTACCTGCCTCGGCAAAACCTATCAAGTACATCATAGGGTTTGGTGAGAGCAGAAAGCGCATTTCAAGTGTATACTTGAAAGATGCCATTCCGCCAAAATAAGCGTTACCCTCTAGAGTTCCAACAGATCGTTCAGCATAGCCACGTAAGGCACTACCGTAGATTAAACCTGCTCCTCCCATGAAAAAGTACTCGTCATAGGGAATGATATGGGTGGAATCATCCTCTAGTTGCTCAAGAATTCCCCCTTCAAAATAACTGCGCATGGCCAATTTATCTTTCCAGATAGGTGTATACCATTCAAGGCTGGCTTTCTGTTTGAAAAAGCTCTCATTCCCACCTAGAAACTTACCACTATAGACTGAGTTGAGTGTGAGAACCGATCCACTGGTGGGAAATTCAGGTGCATTTCTGGAGTCTCGAGTGATAATTTGATTCAAACTTATGCCAGAGGTTTTCTCCAGATGTGCAGGATTGACCCGATCGAATACACTTTGATAATAGACTTTATCCAGATCATATCTATCAACAGCAGCTCTAAAAGTCCAACGACCTCGAAAATAATTGTCAGGCCACTGAAAGCGGCGGCCAAATGTGATCGATCCACCTGTTGTGTGGACGTCATAAGGTGTGGAGTAGCTTGAGGAGTAACTTAAATATGATGAGCTATTCCCTTGGCTGCGATCCTGATCAAAGAGGCTGACACCCAACAGGTTAGGTGTATTGAATAGCCAGGGTTCTACAAAGCTGATAGAAAGCGCTTCATAGCTGTATGCCCGCTGAAAGCTGAATGACAATTGCTGCCCATTCCCTCTGAAATTGGGAAATTGAAGACCGACAGTTCCAATAAAACCATCTCGCTCACTATAACCGGCACTTGCCGTAGCTGTACCTGTATTCTTCTCTTCAACTTCAAAGACAAGATCGATTTCATCTTCATCATAAGGGATGACATCTGGTACGACATTTCCAAAATAGTTAAGAATCATAACTTCACGCTGCGAGCGCATCAGTGCAGTTCGACTGAACAGGTCCCCGGGAAAAATCCGTAATTCTCTTCGAATCACACTTTCCTTTGTCTTATCGTTACCAACGATGTTGATATGACGGATATGAACTGGATTCATCTCGGCAATTTCCAGGGTCAGTGAGATAGTATCAGCAGCTACAGGTAACTCTACAGGGTTAATTTGACAATAAAGGTAGCCTTTGTCCATATATGGGCTTCTGACACCCAGCTCAATAGCTTCCATGAGCTTCTCTGAGTTGTATTGGTCACCGCGTGATATACCAAGTGCCGATAGAATATCTTCACTTTCAAAAATGGTATTTCCAGTAACTCTCACTTCCCCGTATTTGTACTTGTCTCCTTCATAGAGGTGAATATCGAAGTACATTTTTTTCAAATCTTCTGAATAATAAAGACTATCACCTAAAACTTCAGCATCACGGTACCCAATGGAATGCATGTATTCTTCTATCAATCGCTCGTCTGAGCGGAGATTATCAATGGAGAATTCAGTATCGGCCCAAAATTTCCACCAACGCTCCTCTTTGATCTGGTCCATCTTTTTTTTGAGTTTCCGATCAGATAGCTGAGTATTCCCAGTGAACCGAATCTCGCCAACAGAAACTTTTTTATTTTCAACAATAGTAAATTTTACACCACGTGAATTCTCTTTTTCACCTTCAAAGGTGCTGGGTTCGATCTCTGCAAGCAGATACCCATCTTCATAATACAGATCCTGGATGATACGCTTACTTTCATAAACGATAAAGGGTGTCAGTGCCTGACCAGGGTGCAGATTCAAGGCTTCATCTATCTCATCTGTCTTTAGCTTCTTGTTTCCCTCTAAAACCACTTTTGAAAGACGAGGATATTCTTCAACAGAAATAATTAAGAAAAGACCTTCTGGGGATTCCCTGTCTGAAAGAATTTTGACATCGGAAAAAAGACCAAGGCTCCAAAGTTGTTTAACACCCTCAGAAAAGTCTTCCTGGGTGGCCTCCATGCCTGCACTTAAACCAGATGCTGCAATAACCACAGTAGGAGTGGCTGTTTTTGTTCCAATTACATCAATACTTGCGATTTTGATTTTGACTGCCTGCTGCTGTCCCGAGGTAATGGAGACTAACAGGATCAGGCTTGCGATGTGAATAATAAATTTTTTCATACTTAGACGAACGTGTTAGTGCTGAATTTGTTCACTAACTTGTCCATATCTACGCTCCCTTTTTTGATAATCGCGTATGGCTTCCAAAAAATCCTTCCCCTCAAAAGCTGGCCAATAGACAGGAGTGACAAAAATTTCCGTGTAAGCCAACTGCCACAGTAAGAAATTACTCAGCCTGAATTCTCCACTGGTACGGATTAATAGATCCGGGTCTTGCATATCTGAGGTATAGAGATACTTCGAAATGGTGTTATCACTAATTTCTGAAACATCGAGTGTCCCATTCGCCACATCAGTTCCAATGGATTGAACGGCGGTGAGAATTTCCTGGCGACTTCCATAGTTCAGGGCCAGGTTCAAGTTTAGTCCGGTGTTCCCTGAGGTTTTTTCAATTCCAGCCAGCATCCCTGATCTGGGACCCTTCGGCATTGAATCAAGATCACCGATGACCGTTAGACGAACATTGTTGCGATGAAGATCGTCAACTTCTTTTGTAATTGTATCAAGCAAGAGATTCATAAGGGCCGAAACCTCAAGCTTCGGTCTTTTCCAATTTTCACTAGAGAACGTGTAAAGGGTCAATGTGTCCAGGCCCAGTTCTCCAGCCAGTTCCGTAATTCGTCGAACTGATTTCACTCCAGCTTTGTGACCAAAAATTCTTGGTTTGGATTTGGTTTTTGCCCAGCGTCCATTCCCATCCATAATAATGGCAACATGTTTGGGTAGATTCCCGTGAGCGAGAACTTCAGTTTTTAGTTGATCAAACTCAGTGGACATATCTTTGATTATTCCATACCCAATGCAATTCGACCTTCAGGACTAATCATCTCAGGATTCCAGCGAGGTTCCCAGACGATTTCCACAACTGCTTCATTTACACCCTCAAGAGCCTCTACTGCTGCCTTCACATTCTGAGAAATAACAGTATGCATTGGACAAGCCGTTGCGGTCAAGGTCATCTTAACATTCACCTTACCATTCTCAATACTGGTGCTATAGATCAATCCAAGATCTACCAGGTTGACAGGAATCTCTGGATCGTAAACCTTACGCAAAGCATCTAATATGGTGCTCTCATTTATCATAAGTGATAGATTCAGCTTACCAATTCATGCAATTTGTCGGCAACTTCTCTAAACATCTGAGCTGCTTCTGATTCCGGAAGGTGGATAACCAATGGTTCGCCATTTTCCCCAGCCTTCATTATTTCCTCATTGAGAGGAATCTTCGCCAGAAGTGGAACACTCAAACGGGTACTCTCCTTGGCACCACCACCAGTTGAGAATATCTGCGACACATGGCCACAATTTGTACAGACGTGGTAAGACATGTTTTCAATAATACCGAGAACTGGAGTATTGACCTTTTCAAACATGTTTGCTCCACGTTCCACATCTTTCAATGCGAGATCCTGTGGAGTGGTTACTATCACAGCACCGGTTAAGGCTACCTGTTGCACAAGTGTTAGTTGTACATCGCCTGTACCAGGAGGGAGATCCAGAATGAGATAGTCCAGGTCACCCCAATTTACATCAAAAAGAAATTGTGAGACCATTTTGCTTACCATTGCTCCCCTCCATATGACAGGCGAGCTGTCAGTGAGTAAGAAACCCAATGACATGAGGGACATATCATACTGCCTAACAGGTTGAAGTTTGTTTCCCTCCAATACCTTTGGGACTTCATGGATACCCATGGTAATGGGTAAACTTGGTCCAAAAACATCAAGGTCTAGTATACCAACACTATGGCCTTGTTTCCTCAATGCAGCTGCCAGATTTGCCGCTACAGTTGATTTCCCTACTCCACCTTTACCACTGGCAACAGCGATGGTGTTTTTGACACCGGGGATTGATGGAGGTGCTGTAGGTGTCTCTGTACCTGGAGCTGGTTGAGCACTTGCCTGTACAACTTCAATACTGACCTCATCATAACCACCTCCGCGGAGAACCTTCTCGATGTTTGAGAGAATTTCCTGGCGCACCTCTTCTTTTTCAGTAGAAAATTTGACACCAAGCTCCACACTTTTACCTGTCTCTTTTACATTTTGGATGAGACCAAAAGCAACAACATCTTTATTAAAACCAGGATACTTAACCTGCTCTAAAAGGGATTTAAGTTTATCTTCACTCATTGTATTTATATTCCTCTAACTTTCATAGCCCGCTAATATAGTTTTCATTTCAGCAGATGCAGGAAAAATGATACACTTGAGTCGGAAAATTGACTCACTAACGAGAGCTAGAATTGATAGGGTGAATGATGGGATTTCATCTGAAACGAACCATCAGTCACAATAAAAAAAAGGTCCCCCATTCGGGAGACCTTTTTCAAAAATGTCTAACTAAAACTGTAGCTTAGGTAATCAGCCAGTGAGTTTTTCATAGCGGGCCATAAGGACTTCATCAGATTCCTCAACACCCATGGGGATACAATCGACGGGACATACTTCAACGCATTGTGATTCGTCGAAATGACCTTTACATTCAGTGCAGAGTTCAGGATCTATTTCGTAGAACTCATCGCCTTCAGAAATGGCATCGTTTGGACATTCTGGTTCGCAAGCACCGCAGTTGATACATTCATCAGTAATAGTAAGAGACATGAAACCTCCTGTGATTTTCTATCTCAATTTATAGAGCTACTTCCTAATTAATAGTGAAGTAGCGATTAAGTTTTTATCCCTGTGTAAAGTCAAACACAGCTCTTGAATAAAAGCTTGTACATCAAGTCAATGAACGTGCAAATATGATAGGTGCTCAAGCGAATCCCAAACACTATTTGAGTGCTTCAGGGGCTTTCTTTAAAATTTTTTGATTTTAATCCAGATTTTATGTAGATCGTTTATATTATCTCAATTGCCAAAGCACCTCAGCAATTGAATAGATGAAATTTGAAGTAGATAAAAGAGAGTTCTAAATGAAGATTGCTTATCTAGATGGAATTCGATTGTATCGAGTTTTATACGCCGGTATCCAGAGTCTATTGGATGAGCAAGATTATCTCAACAAAATAAATGTGTTCCCTGTTCCTGATGGAGATACAGGTACGAATATGGCCTTCACGCTCATGGGGATAATTGAGCACATTAAGCCACACGGAAATTCGAAGTTAAATGAGCTAAGTGATCTCGTAGCCGAAGCAGCTCTTGATAATGCCAGAGGGAATTCGGGCGTCATCATGGCGCAATTCTTCCAGGGTCTTAGCATGGGCTTAAAGCCATATGCTGAAGTAAATACCAGTCAGTTTGCTGAGGCGACAAAGGTTGCTGTGGATGAATCATACACTGCTCTCATGGATCCCATCGAAGGTACTATATTGTCTGTTATAAGAGCCTGGAGTGAGAGTCTTAGAGAGGCTTCCAAAACCAGCCCTGACTTTCAAAAAGTTTGGAAAACCTCCCTTGATGCAGCCCAGAAAGCGCTGGATTACACACCTGAGCAACTAAAAGTTCTTAAAGACGCTGGAGTGGTGGATGCAGCCGGACGAGGATTCTTGAGCATTCTAGAAGGTGTCATGAACTTTATGGCCACTGGAGATATCCGTAAATTACCGAATATCGATACGGGATTTTCTACAATTGCTTTAGAGGTAGGTGAAATAGATGTTGATAGTCTCTCCTATCCTTTCTGTACTGAGTGCATAATCGTGGGAGAGGATATTCCCCGTGACAAACTGAGTCAGAAAATAAAGTCACTTGGTGACAGTATCGTCATTGCCGGCTCTAAGCATCGAGCAAAAGTCCATATCCATACGGATGATCCTGCCAGTTTGTTTGAGACCCTTGCGACTTACGGAGAAGTTCAACAGCAAAAAGTTGATGACATGCGAGAACAAAATAAAAGTGTACATTCTCAACATAAAATTGCACTTGTCGTAGACTCCACCTGTGATCTACCAGTGGATGTAATCGGAAAACATCATATACATGTTGTGCCTGTCAGATTAAACTTTGGTAAAGAGCAATTCATAGATCGTGTGACCATCTCCAATGATGAATTCTACGCAAAGCTTGCTAAATCTATCCACCATCCACAGACTTCACAACCACCACCGGCTGATTTTAGAAGGATGTATCAATTCCTCTCTTCCCATTATGAGTCAGTGATTTCCCTACATCTTCCTCAGGTGTTGAGCGGTACCTATCAAAATGCCAGTGCCGCATTGGAAAAAGTCAAATTTAGGAAGCATCAAACTGTTCTCGATTCATTATCTGTTTCAGCTGGTACTGGGGTTATTGTTATGGAACTTGCTGAAGCAATTGAACAAGACATGAGTTTCCCTGAATTGATCGAACTTGCTGATGAAACAATCGAAAAAACTGAAATCTTTATCGCTTTGAAAACGCTGGATGCCGTTCAAAAAGGAGGTCGGCTAAGCGTTGGGAAAAAGCGTATCATCGATTTTCTTGGATTAAATTTGGTCCTCAGCATAACACAAGACGGATTATTAAAACCCTGCGGTATGACACTTGGGCGAAAAAACATATTTAAGAAATTTGAAAAGTTTGTTTTAAAGAGGGCAAAAGGTAAATCGATCAAACGGATTGGAATAGTTCATGGTGTGAATCCTGAAACTGCAGAATCCATGAAAACTGTTTTCCGAACAGCTTATCCTGACGCCCAGATTTTCATATCTGATTTCTGCCCTGCCCTTGGAGTCCACGCCGGTGTTGGAGCAACCGGTATCGCACTCCAATATGAGTAGAATGGAATGGCGATTTTATGGGAGAACCCTCTGATGAGTCGGATATATTTTGCGCAAAGTAAATAAAAGGATTTGAAAATGGTTGAACTGCTTATTCTCATCGTGATTGCTTACGTAGTGGGATCAACTCCTACAAGCATCATTGTCTCGAAGTTAAAGTATAAAACAGACATCCGTGAACACGGCTCTGGGAACGCTGGTGCAACTAATGTTTTCCGAACGTTTGGTTGGAAACCTGCCCTAATTGTGACAATTATTGATGTGTTTAAAGGATGGTTACCATCCTATGTAGCAGGTCATTTAAATTCAGACTCCATCCTTTTTGCATCAAATCCAGATGCATTGATGATCATAGCAGGTTTTGCTGCTGTCCTGGGACACACATATACAGTATTTGCTGGATTTAAAGGAGGTAAGGGTGTTGGTACTTTGGCCGGAATGCTCATAGCACTCTTCCCCATCGCCCTTCCCATATGTCTATTGGCCTTCGCTATAACCCTCGTATCCACGGGAATCGTTTCACTGGGAAGCATGATTGCAGGTATTGCTCTTCCAATAACTCTCTACATTATTGAAGGTATCAATCCTAATGTACAGGTATCTTTGACTTTGAGAGTATTTTCACTATTGATCCCGCTGTTTGTGATCTTCACACATCGCAGCAATATCAAGCGAATGTTGGAGGGGACAGAAAACCGTTTTGAGAAGGCTCGAATTTTCAAAAAGAATCAGGAGTAAATTCAGGGGTATTCCTGTGTATTGCTAGTGTTTTGGGTAAGTGGTTAGCAAATCCCTACCAACTACTTCCCCCAGAAGGCATTCATCTTTTTCTTCACTGTTTCAATTTTTTTAATATCTGCATTGGCCTGATTTAAAAAGGCTCCACCCGGTTCAATTCGAATTGCTTCATAATAATCTTCAAGTGCAGCATCATAATCTGTACGATTATTCTTATATCTCGCCTGGCCCATCAGGAAATAAGGCAAACCTGAACTTTTGTCATAGTTGGCGGCCTTACTGTAGTCACTGATAGCATCCCACAATCCTTTGTGGGCCCCCCTGTCAAATTTCTTCTTTCCGGCGAGAACGAGGGTACAGAATTTGTCCTGATTTGAACCATCCGCCAGATCGGCTATGTGAGAGGCTGCTTTTCGGGCTTCTGCCCAGTTATTACTACCCATGGTTGCTAAAGCCCTTTCATACCAGAGATTCGTCGCCAGTGAAACAAGTGAATCTGGCTCGAATCCGGCTTTTATCGCCTCCTTATAGTACTTCCCAGCAGTGACACGTTTTCCAGCTTTGAAGGCGCTTTCATAAGCCAGTCGGTAGACTTTGGCATTGGCCTTTCCCTCTTCAATTATGGTCTCGTAATGGCTTAATGCTGCTCCATATTTACCTTCTTCAAAAAGAGCAATTCCAGGTTTGATATCTGGACCCATGAGAGATGCACAACCCACTATTATGCTACATACGGCTAATACGGCTGTACGCCTATGTCTCTTTACTGAAAACCTCATATTACCTCAATTTTAATACTAAACAAAAGCGAGGCATAATATCCTCGCTTTTTAAAACCTTTAACGTGTGTTCAGTTGACTAATGCCAGGTCAAACGTCCCATAAATGTTGATACATCCATCTTTTCCTTGTACAATTTGACTACATCCCCTGCATCAGCTGTAGCAGCTATGGAAACTTCTTCTTTATATTGGACTTTTACCACGACGCTCACCCTGTCAATTGCAGCGCCGGTTTTATCGATGGCGGATCCGCTGGCTGCATAGGCAACCAAAAGTGCTTCATCGAACCGATTTCTACCTGATTTCACTATTACTAATAACTGAAGAACATTTTTTCCATCTTCTTCATAGGTTTTCATCTGAAAATCGGCATAGTCTACTTCGTAGCGATAACTCTTAAATATTTTTAGTGCTTCCTTGTACATGGCCGAACTGGATTGGGCCAGGCTAAAAGAAAAAAGGAGTAGTAGATTTAGTACAATTATAGTCAGTTTTTTGAATTTCACGATTTTCCTCCACCAATCAAAATTTACGATTGGGCAATATACGTTTTGCTTGGTCTGAATCAAGCGATATGGGGTGGGAACTTTGCAGTTTCAGTGGTTCAAAGACTTGGTTTGGCACCAACGACAACTTGGTGAACCCTATTGCTTCCATAGAAATAAGGCAATTGACGGTAGTTGTCAGCCTGCCACAGAACTGCATCTGCTGTATATCCTGGCGAAATGGAACCAGTACTTTTTTCGATCCCCATGGATTTGGCCGCGCCTGAAGTTGCTGCCTGGAGCGCTTCCAGAGGCGTCATATGCAAGTAAATCACTGCCAGGGTCATGACAAATGGCATCGAAAGGCTCATGTTGCTTCCGGGATTAAAATCAGTGGCTAAAGCCACGTTTACACCAGCATCCAGCAGTTTTCGTGTTGGAGCCCAGGTATCACTCCCTAAAAAGAATGTTGTCCCTGGAAGCAGTGTGGCAACTGTATCTGAGGCGGCTAAAGCTGCAATACCAGCGTCTGAAATGGCCATGAGGTGATCAGCTGATAATGCTCCCATTTTGGCAGCGAGTTCAGCTCCCCCACTTGAGACGAACTCATCAGCATGAAATTTTAATTGCATTCCATGCGCTCTAGCTGCAGACAGAATCTTCTCAGTTTCCTTTATTGTGTAGACACCTTCTTCACAGAATACGTCACAGTACTCTGCCAACTTTTGCTGAGCCACTGCTGGTATCATTTCATTGATGATCAGATCAATATAGGTTTCGCGATCATTACGGTATTCATCTGGAATCTCATGTGCTCCAAGGAGGGTTGAGAAAGTTTGAAGTGCCGTTCTTTCAGAAGCGCTTTGAATAGCCCTGAGGGATTTAATTTCTGCCTCAGTTGAAAGACCATATCCACTTTTGCACTCTGCCGTGGTAGTCCCATGGCTCAGCATGAGATTGAGTCGTTCTTCCACAAGGTCGACCAGGTCGGTATCTGATATTTCACGTAATTTTCTCACAGAATTTCGAATACCACCACCGGCTGCAGCAATTTCCTGGTAGGTTTTCCCCAGAGATCGCATTTCAAATTCAAGCTCGCGTGTCGTTGCGAAAGCAGGGTGTGTGTGGGAATCGATAAGCCCAGGTGTCATCAGGCGACCTTCAGCATCCAAAAATTCTTGATCGTTAAAGGATTTTGGGCTGTATTCGGAGAAGAGACCATCCTCCATAGACCAGGTGCCACCCTTCCCCATTTCCATCATATTTGTCACAGGATTCCAAGTTACCCACTGGCCGAGGTTTGTAATCCCTTTTATAGTTGAGTTTCTCATAGCAGGAGATTTGAACTATCCGTTTATCATGGGAAGTTTCACACCTCGCTCATTGGCGACATCTATAGCTCTCTCATATCCTGCATCAGCATGTCGAGCCACACCCATTCCCGGATCTGTTGTAAGGACTCGCTCTAGACGCTCATCCATTTCTTCGGAACCATCGACGAGTATGACCATCCCGGCATGAATGGCATAACCCATCCCAACACCACCCCCGTGATGGACTGAGATCCAGCTTGCCCCGCCAACAGCATTCACCAATGCATTCAGGATAGGCCAGTCCGCTACTGCATCAGATCCATCAAGCATGGATTCCGTCTCGCGATTTGGCGATGCTACTGAGCCTGAATCGAGATGATCCCGGCCAATAACCAGTGGTGCGGAGATTTCACCATTGCGAACCAGTTCATTCATTGCCAGACCAAGCTTGGCTCGTTCCCCATACCCTAACCAACAGATTCTGCTGGGTAGACCTTGGAATTCAATTTGCTCCTGAGCCATATCTATCCATCGAATAAGGGCTTCATCTTCAGGAAACATTTCCTTCACAAGCTCATCAGTTCGGTAGATATCCTTTGGATCTCCTGATAGAGCGACCCAACGGAAGGGGCCTTTGCCTTCACAAAACAACGGTCTTATATATGCTGGAACAAATCCGGGAAAATCGAAAGCGTTTTTCACACCAGCCAGTTCAGCCTGGGCACGGATGTTATTACCATAATCAAATACGATGGAACCAGCCTTTTTAAATGCAAGCATAGCTTCAACATGTCTGGCCATAGACTTATAACTCATGGCTATGTACTTATCCGGATCAGATTCACGTAATATGTTTGCGTCATCAAAGCTTATACCATGTGGGTAGTAGCCTCTTAATTCATCGTGGGCAGAGGTCTGATCTGTGACCACATCTGGGATGACACCTCGAGAGATCATCTCAGGAAGAACATCTGCAGCATTCGCCTCAAGGCCAACACTGAGAGGTGTTCCGTTCTTCTGGGCCTCAGCTATCCACTTCAAAGCTTCAGCGAGGTTATTCGTAGCCTTGTCCAGATATCGGGTATCCAGACGTCTTTGAATACGTGTTGGATCAATTTCAACGACCAGTGCAATCCCATTGTTCATTGTCACTGCCAGGGGTTGAGCTCCACCCATACCGCCAAGACCTGCAGTTAGAACGAGCTTTCCTCTAAGGTCGCTGTTAAAATGTTGTCTTCCAAGCTCAGCCAGGGTTTCATAGGTACCCTGTACAATACCCTGTGAGCCAATATAAATCCAGCTCCCAGCCGTCATTTGGCCAAACATCATTAAGCCTTTTTTATCAAGCTCATTAAAATGATCCCAGGTGGCCCACTTGGGAACCAACATGGAATTGCTGATTAGTACTCGAGGTGCCTGGGTATGAGTTTTGAAGACTGCAACGGGTTTACCGGATTGAATCATGAGGGTTTCATCATTCTCAAGGCTTTCAAGGCTCTTTAATATGGCATCAAAAGATTCCCAGTTACGGGCTGCTTTCCCATAACCACCATAGACTATCAATTCATCTGGATTTTCAGCAACATCAGGACTCAGGTTGTGCTGGATCATGCGGTATGCAGCCTCCTGGTGCCAACCCTTACAGTGCAATTTGCTCCCCATTGGCGGTGTGATATTACGCCCCATACTGCCTCCTATTTATTAAAGCTGCGATGAATTTGGTCGAAGTAACGCGGATCCTTTTCATATGTATCATAGGAAAATATGATAAGATTTCTAAATCCGGCATCCCTGGAATGTGCAATTTTTGCTGAAGAAGTAAAACTATTTTGATTGTACGTAGCTATTCCCATGAAGATTTTATCAGGATTTATTCTTTCCTTTTTCATCATGTTCATACTTCGTTTGAAATCTGTTTCTGATTTGGCATAATTCATGGGAATCACGAAATCCATACTCCCATTGTTCAGCCAGGAGGGCCAATCCTGGAAAAAGCGATTACGGGCTGCATCAGGGTTTGGCTTAACAGCTGCAGAAAACTTGACTCCTGGACGAATTCCTTTGATACTGCTATTGATGCTCCCAATGAATGATGTCAGCTCATCACGTCGAAAATTATTCCAATGTAGCCAGTACTTTTCCTTGTCCTCAGGATTTAGACGATACCAGTAAGAGCCTTTCCCATTGCCAAGTGTTATGGGATCCACGTTGTATTGCATTAAAAATTTTTTGCGACCGGCGCGATTGTAGCCATAATCACGATCCTGGAATCGAACATAGTCCAGGTGAATACCATCAAGTTCATAATTTTGGACCAACTCGTTGATGACCTCAAGTAAATGATTATTCACATCATCATTTAACGGTGATAAATACGATCCCTCACGGCCGTTTCGACCGTTCTGTGATGTAAACTCTAAGTCACTTTTACCGCGACCATTTACTTCAACCCACTCAGGGTATCGATTCACAATATGATTGGGATCCGATGGCAATTGGCGTGCGGACCAGGATAGATACATATTTACCCAGGCATGAATTTTTATGCCATAAGAATGAGCCAGTGGAATGATCTCACGGAGTGGATCATAATCTCCTCGGGGAAGTAGTGTGGAACGTGGAACTAGTTGGCTATTATAGTACGCATCACCCCGACCGCGAACTTGCACAAACAGATCGGTGTAACCGTTTGATGCTGCGAATTCGATCAGCTTACGAACTTTTTGGGGCGAGGTTATTGAGTGGCGTACTACCCAGATTCCCTGGACTGGCTTCGCCAGAATTGTGGCCGGCAGGGTGACTAAAACGAAAAAGGCAGGGAGAATCCCTGCCTTTAAATATCTCAGAATCATCAAATTCTCAATGAAGAGTCAATGATCAGGATGTTTTCGATTCAGCTTCTGATTCATCGGCCTCATCAGCGGAAGTTTCAGGAGCTTCAACTTCTTCTGCTGCTACTTCAGGTGTTTCTTCTACGACTTCTTCTGTCACAGCTTCAACAACTTCTTCTGGAGTAACCTCAGCAGCTTCTTCAACTTCAGGAGTAACTTCTTCTGCAGTCACCGGAGATTTAGCAGCCTTAGCTTTTGTAGTTGGTGTAACTACTTCACCAGAAGGATCGAAATCAACAAGCGCAAGGATGGATACATGTGCTGCATCATTCTTGCGTTGTCCCAGTTTAATGATTCTAGTATAACCACCATTACGATCAGTGTATTGTGGTGCAATTTCATCAAAAAGAATTTTGACAATATCCTTATGAGGAATCACTTTTAAAACCATCCTGCGAGAATGGAGATCACCCTTTTTGGCCTTTGTGATCAGCGTTTCAGCAAATCGACGAGCTTCTAGAGCTTTTGGGTGGGTCGTCCGAATCTGTTTGTGCAGGAACAGGTTCGCCGCCATGTTAGCCAACATGGCTTTACGGTGGCTGGCCGTCCGGCCTAGTTTTCTACCATCTTTTCTATGTCGCATTTATTAAACCAGCCTATTCTTCAGACATGTATTTATCAATGTCCATTCCAAAATGCAAACCAAGCTCAGCAAGTTTCTCGTTAAGCTCTGTGAGAGATTTCCTACCAAAATTTTTATAGCGGAGCATCTCTTGTTCTTCCTTACTGACAAGATCAGAAATATTCTTAATCTCAGCAGCTTGAAGACAATTATAGGAACGTACAGATAATTCTAGTTCATCAATACTACGTTTGAGTTCATTGCGTATACGCAGAACTTCTTCATCGATTTCGGACTCAGGCTCGGTGATGAGCTTGATATCTTCCGTCACGAAAATGCGTACATGGTCAATCAACATCTTTGCAGCATAGTTGGCAGCTTCCTGAGGAGCCAGACTTCCGTCAGTCTCGATCATCAATTCCAGCATTTCAAGATCTTCATCCTCAGCACCTTGAAGTTGGATAACTTCATATGTTGCTCTTACAACTGGGGAGAAAATACTATCGATGAAAATGGTACCGATTGGATAATCAGGTAGTTTGTTTTCATCAGCAGGAACGTATCCACGGCCTCTTTGAATTCTTAATTCAATATTTATCTCAGCTTCATCATTAAGTGTGGCGATATGATGATCAGGATTCAAAATTTCAAACTGATCGCCATTATTATTAATATCACCCGCAGTGAACATGTGAGGTCCCTTGAGAGTCAACTGAACTTTATCAGGGTTTGATTCAAGGAGCTTGAACCGAACACCTTTGAGATTAAGAATCATGTCAGTGACATCTTCCTTAACCCCTTTGATAGTTGCAAACTCATGGAGCACATTGTCCATGCGTACACTCGTAATTGCAGCTCCAGGCATCGAAGAGAGTAAAACTCGACGTAAGCCATTACCTATGGTAACGCCATATCCCCTCTCTAGTGGACCAACTATAAAACTCTGTTGATTATCACTGCCGCCTTCTTTGATCTTAAACGATGTAGGTATGTGAAAGTTAGGCATATTATCCTTTCTTCACTTTATTACTTGGAGTACAACTCAACAACGAGCTGCTCATTGTATTCATCATGAACCTGGTCACGAGCCGGAGCTTCGACATAGATCCCTTCCATATTCGCTTTGTCAAGTCTTAACCAGGGATGAGAACCTTCACCCTGGACACGACGCATTGAATCATGAATAAGATCAAGCTTTTTGCTTTTCTCACGGACTTTAATTGTATCCCCTGGTTTCATTTGATAGCTGGGGATATTGACTTTCCGATTGTTCACAAGAAAGTGTCCATGATTAACAATCTGACGAGCCTGACGACGGGTTCTGGCAAAACCAAGACGATACACAGTATTGTCCAGACGGCTTTCCAGCATAACCACGAGGTTGTGACCGGTGATACCTTTTTTCAGGTTTGATTTCTTGAAATAGTTTCTGAACTGTTTTTCAAGAACACCATAAAGGTATTTCATCTTTTGTTTTTCTTTTAGCTGTAAACCATACTCAGAGGGTCTACGGCGATAAGTCGGACCATGTTGGCCCGGTGGGTAATTCTTAGTCGGAGCTGCGAATTTTGGAGACTCGAAAGCCTGGAATCCGAGGCGGCGACAAATCTTACCGCGTGGTCCATTAAAAAGTGCCATAGTCTATAATTCCTTAAACACGACGTTTTTTAGATGGACGACAACCATTATGAGGAATGGGTGTGATGTCCTTGATTGCAGTAATTTCCAAACCTAGGGCAGCAATTGACCGGATAGCGGACTCACGACCACCACCTGGACCTTTGACACGGATCTCAGCACGCTGTAATCCTGCGTCCATGGCTTCTTTTGCTACTTTTTCAGCTGCAAGTGATGCAGCAAATGGTGTGTTTTTACGTGAACCTTTGAAGCCGGCAACACCAGCAGAGGCCCATGCAATCACATTACCGTTGCGATCAGTAATACTGATTATTGTATTATTAAAGCTGGCCTTGACATGTACAATGCCTTCCGGCTCAACTTTAAGTTTTTTCTTTTTTCTGGATTTAGCTTGAGCTTTAGCCACTTACTATCTCCTAACCCTTTTTCTTGATTCCGACATTGCGTTTGCGGCCTTTACGGGTACGAGCATTGTTCTTCGTATTTTGTCCCCGTACAGGTAATCCGCGACGATGTCTTAATCCGCGATAACATCCAATATCCATAAGGCGTTTGATATTCATCTGAGTTTCATTTCTCAGTACACCCTCAACTCGATATTCTTTGGTAATTACCTCACGAATATCTCTAACCTGATTTTCGTTTAGGTCCTGAACCCTCATCTCTGGATCTACGCCTGCCTTCTCACAAATTTGACCGGCAAAAAAATCGCCGATACCAAAAATGTATGTCAGGCCATATTGAAGCTGCTTGTTTCTGGGTAAGTCAACACCTGCTATACGTGCCAAGTGAGTACTCCTTAACCTTGTCTTTGCTTATGTTTAGGATTTTCGCAAATAACTAACACCTTGCCTTTACGGCGGACCACTTTGCACTTATCACAAATTGGTTTTACTGATGCTCTAACTTTCATTAATCTACGTCCTATTTAGTTATTTGTATCGGTAGGTGATGCGACCACGAGATAAATCATATGGTGATAATTCAACCGTCACCTTATCTCCTGGAAGTATCTTGATATAATGCATTCGCATTTTACCAGATATGTGAGCAAGGACTTCATGACCATTCTCGAGCTTCACGCGAAATGAGGCATTTGGAAGATTTTCCAAAATATTGCCATCCGCCACGATCATTTTCTCTTTTGCCATATTCCCCTTACCCTAATCAAAAACCGTTTCTTCAGCCGTGCTTAGCACAACTGGACCATTTGCAGTAATTGCTATGGTGTGTTCAAAGTGAGCCGAAAACTCCCCATCCCGGGTCTTAATCGCCCAACCATCTTTGCCGGTGAAAATCTCTTTTACACCAGCATTTATCATCGGTTCAATGGCCAAACACATACCTTCCTTCAATTCCACTCCAGTTCCTGCAATCCCATAATTAGGGACTTGAGGATCCTCGTGCAATTTCTGTCCAATACCGTGGCCAACTAACTCACGAACAACGCCATAACCGTGTGATTCACAGAATGACTGTATAGCGTGTCCAATGTCATTGAGGTGGTTTCCCGGGATACACTGTCCAATGCCGCGGTACAGTGATTCCCTCGTTACGTCGAGGAGCTTTTGAGTTTCCTCTGAGATCGTACCAACTGCAAAAGTTTTTGCATGATCTCCGTAATATCCATCCACAATGGCACCACAATCTACTCCAATTATATCACCTTCCTTGAGCACAGTGTCATCTGGAATGCCGTGCACAACCATATCGTTGGGTGATAAACAAAGTGTTGCAGGAAAGTCATACAGACCCTTAAAGCCTGGTATGGCATCCTGACTCAGAATGTAATCCTCAGCAATTGTATCCAATTCCTTCAATGTGACCCCAGGTTGAACATTTTCTTCAACTTTGAGAAGGGTTTCATGTACGATCTTCGCAGCACGTCGGATCGTACGGATTTCATCCGTTGATTTGTACCGAATCATATCAAAAAACGCAACTTAAGAAAAATTACATCCGCCTGCGGCCACGAATCTTACCAGATTTCATGAACCCGTCATAATGACGCATAAGAAGATGTGATTCAACTTGTTGCAGTGTATCTAAAGCAACACCAACCATAATAAGAAGGCTGGTTCCACCAAAAAAGCTGGCAACATCATAATCAACGTTCAGAAAGTTGACAATGATTGATGGGAATACAGCGATAAGAGCCAATGCAATTGCACCTGGCAGTGTTACTCTCGTAAGAATGTTATCGATGTATTCAGCAGTTCTTTTTCCAGGTCTAATGCCTGGAATAAAGCCACCCTGCTTTTTCATATTGTCTGCTACCTCAACCGGATTGAAGGCAATAGCAGTATAGAAATATGTGAAAAACACAATAAATAAACCAAATATGGTCAGATAAACTGGATGGTTATAATCGAATAGTCTCAACATAGTTCCAACCCAGGCACTTTCTGAAAAATATGTTCCAACCATACCAGGCAGCATGAGAATGGCCTGAGCAAAAATGATGGGCATAACACCAGCTGTATTTATTCGTAGCGGGATATGAGTGGACTGACCACCATAGACTTTACGACCGACCACACGTTTGGCATACTGTACTGGAATCTTCCTGGTACCCTGAGTCAACAGAATAACTCCTGCAACAACAGCGATCAGGATTCCAATGAGCAAAATCTCAGTAAATATGGTGTGAACATCATTCTGTACATAATGGATCTCTTTGAAGATGACCTGAGGTAATTGTACTAAAATTCCGATCATAATAATCAGGGAAATTCCATTCCCAATTCCGCGCTCAGTAATCTGCTCTCCCAACCACATAAGAAATACAGTACCAGTTACGAGAGTAATGACGGTAAGCGCCATAAACCCAACACCACCATCTGGAACAACCTGAGCAGTACCACCACCTACGGAAGCTTCCATTGAGCTCAAGAAAATACCAATACCCCATGCCTGCATAGTGGCGATACCCACTGTAGCATAACGAGTTAACTGAGTAATTTTCTTACGACCCTCTTCCCCTTCCTTCTGTAGCTTCTGGAAATAAGGAATCACAGATCCAAGCAATTGAAGGATAATGGAGGCAGAGATGTATGGCATGATACCAATGGCAAAAACAGTGGCTTTTTTAAAATTACCACCTGCGAAAAGATCAAATAGTCCCAGAAACCCTTGCATGCCCTGTTGTAAATTATCAATAGCAGCACTTAGGACTTCAACATCAACACCAGGAAGAGGGACATGACTGCCGAGACGAAACACAGCAATAATACCCAGAGTAAATAGAATACGCTGTCTTAATTCGGGGATCCGGAAAACTGTTTTGATTTTTTCAATCATCTACGAGCTACCTTTCCCCCAGCAGCTGTGATCTTCTCTTCAGCAGATTTGCTAAAAGCGTCTACAGTAATTTCTACTGCACGATCAATTTCACCATCTCCCAAAACCTTAATCAAACTATCAACTTTGTTGATGAGCCCAGCTTCCAGAAGTGCTGCTGCATCGATAACCTCAGCTTCAACACGACCCAGGTCGCGAAGATTGAGGATTTCGTATTCTTTACGGAAATGATTTGTAAAACCTCTTTTAGGAAGTCTTCTATGCAAAGGCATCTGGCCACCCTCAAACAAACCGGCACTTTTAGAACCTGTTCTGGAGCCATAACCTTTTTCGCCGCGACCGGCATTGCGACCCCACCCTGAGGCGTTGCCACGACCGATACGTTTTTTTCTTTTAGTAGAACCGGCAGCTGGTTTTAAATCACCTAATTTCATTTAAACTTTCTCCACAGTCACCAAGTGCTTCACCTTGAAAACCATACCACGGATGACATCGTTATCTTCGTGAATAACACTATGGTCAATACGCTTTAAACCAAGCGCTTCAACAGTTCTTTTCAATTTTTCTTTTTGACCAATTAACCCTTTAATCTGGGTAACTTTGATCTGCTCGACTTTTTTCTTAGCATTCATTTTAGTTAAATAACTCCTGAATGGAAATTCCACGTCTGCGGGCAATCTCGGTTGCATCTTCAAGGTTTTCTAACCCATTCATAGTAGCCTTAATAACGTTATGAGGGTTACGAGTCCCTAAAATTTTAGCCAGAACATCTGTAATACCTACCTGCTCCATAATGGCACGGATAGCACCACCAGCAATAATTCCTGTACCAGGCGAAGCTGGTTTTAACATAACCCGACCTGCACCATACTGTCCAATGATTGCGTGAGGGAGGGTACCGTTAACGATGGGAACACGAACAACGCTCTTTTTCGCATTTTCCTTTCCCTTATTAACAGAATTCATGACTTCATTGGCTTTACCTAAGCCAACACCGACATGACCATTTCCATCACCAACGACAACAATGGCATTGAAGCTAAATCGACGGCCACCCTTTACAACCTTCGCAACACGGTTGATCTTGACGACTTTTTCTTCCTTGAATTCGATCTCGCTTGGATTAATTGATCGTTTCATTAACACTCCAATCCTTCGGCACGAACCGAATCGGCCAATGCTTTGATACGGCCATGATATTTAAACCCATTCCGGTCAAAAACGACCTTCTTGATACCCTTAGCCTTGGCCATTTCAGCAATGGTCTTTCCGAGAGCGACGCTAGCATCAGTCTTAGTACTGTCTTTTTTCAATTGCTTTGCTACAGCTTCCTGTAGATCACCACTTCCAAAAAGGACGCGGTGTTCAAGATCATTAACAACTTGAGCATAGACATGTCGATTGCTGCGGAATACAACCAAACGTGGTACCTCTGCCGTTCCCTCTAATTGGGCGCGCAGAGCTTTTTTCTTTTTCAGCCTTTTTAAGTCTTTGGCTGATTTAGGATACTTCACAGCTTAAATCCTTTATTTTCCTACGGTCTTACCGGCTTTACGTCTTACATACTCACCTTTATAGCGAATTCCTTTGCCCTTAAAGGGTTCTGGAGGACGTACGGAGCGAATCTTTGCAGAAACCTCACCGACCATATATTTATTAAAACCACTCACGGAAAAAGAGGTATTCCCCTTTTCGACTGCATAATCAATTCCATCAACAGCACCGATAAATACGGGATGTGAGAAACCAACATTTAGTAGCAGTCCACCCTTTTGAGCCATTACAGTATAACCAGTACCAATAACTTCAAGCTCACGCTTGAAACCAGTTGATACACCTGTAAGTAAATTATTAATTAATGCGCGTGTTAAACCATGGGTAGCACGGGCATCTTTTTCATCAGAATTTCGATTAACGAGAATATCGTTATCTTTCTGCTCGACCTTCACCAATGGAAGAAATTCAACAATATCCGCGCCTTTAGGACCTTTGGCCTCTACATAATCAGCGTGAATTTTAACTTCAACCCCGGCTGGGATCGCGATAGGCATTTTTCCAATTCTAGACACTATAGACCCCTAAAGCTTACCAGACATGGCACAAGACTTCACCACCGACACGCTCTCGCTTAGCTTGCTTGTCAGTAATCACGCCACGACTGGTGGTGAGGATAGCAATCCCCAAGCCATTCCGGACGCGAGGCAGGTTATCTGCAGGTACATAATGACGACGACCAGGACGACTGATGCGAGTCAAACCAGCGATAACCGGTGAGCCTTTGGCTGTATATTTCAAATAAACACGTAATACATTCTGCATATCATCTTCGACGATTACAAAATCTTTAATAAATCCTTCCAGCTTAAGAAGTAGAGCCATGCGAAGCTTAAGGTTGGAACTTGGAATATCAGTCCAACGATGACCAGCTTGCTGGGCATTACGAATGCGGGTTAGGAAATCTGCGATTGGATCACTCATAGACATATTGAATGGTCTCCTACCAACTGGCCTTAACAATGCCAGGTATTTCGCCTTTCAAGGCCAATTCGCGAAAACAAATTCTACACAGACCAAATTTCCGAAGATATCCATGAGGACGACCACATACGCGACAGCGGTTGTAGCCTCTTACCTGAAACTTTGGTTTTCTTTTCGCTTTGGCGATAAGGGATTTTTTTGCCATAATTCTGTTCGCTCCTATACCTGCTTACGTCTGAAGGGAATACCCAGAGCCATCAACAACTCAAAGGCTTCCTCATCTGTCGTAGCAGAGGTCGTAATACTGATATCCATTCCATTTACACCTTCGATCTTATCATAATCGATTTCAGGAAAGATAATTTGTTCTTTAATACCTAGACTGTAGTTACCACGACCATCAAATGATCTGTTGGGAACTCCGTTAAAGTCACGAACTCGAGGCAGTGCAATGGAAACAAAGCGATCCAAAAACTCCCACATTTTTTTACCATGCAGGGTTACGCGGGCACCAACGGGGTCACCAGCACGCAACTTGAAGTTAGAAATAGCTTTTTTAGCTTTGGTTATCACGGCTTTCTGACCTGAGATAATTGTCAATTCACTGACAGCAGCCTCAAGACGACGCGGCTCTTCCTTAGCTTTTCCAAGCCCCATATTCAGGGTAATTTTCTTTAGCGCAGGAACTTGCATAGTGCTTTTGTACTCAAATTTCTTCATAAGCACCGGCACAACTTCTGCTGTGTATTTTTCCTTTAAACGAGGTGTATAATCACTCATATTCACTCACACCTTATCTATCGATGACTTCGCCGGAAGTCTTGAGAAATCTGACTTTGCGACCGTCATCTAAATATTTAAAACCTACCTTGGCTGGTTTACCATCTACAAGAAGTGCCACGTTTGAAACGTTTAGAGGAGCTTCTTTCTCAATAATTCCAGAAGGTGCATTTGCTGAGGTCTGGCGCTGGTGTTTCTTGATAAAGTTGATACCCTCTATCAGCACACGCTGAGATTTTGGATATACTGCTAAAACTTTTCCAGTTTTACCCTTATCGGCACCAGCCAGGACAACAATTTGGTCATTTTTCTTAATTTTCATCTTCATAGCCTCCTAAAGCACTTCTGGCGCCATGGAAACGATGCGCATGTGTTTTTTCTCGCGCAGTTCGCGTGCAACAGGTCCGAAGATACGTGTACCGCGAGGTTCACCCTGAGCATTCAGCAATACAGCAGCATTTTCATCAAAACGGATATAACTGCCGTCTTTGCGACGGATCTCTTTCTTAGTTCTCACAACAACGGCGGTAGATATTTCACCTTTTTTAACCGAACTGTTGGGGATGGCATGTTTCACTGTCACAACGATCAGATCACCTACGGAGGCGTATCTGCGGCGACTTCCACCAAGAACCTTGAAACAGAGGACTTCCTTTGCACCTGTATTATCAGCGACTGCGAGTCGTGTTTCTTGTTGTATCATTGTTCTATCTCACCCTTACTTAGGCTTCTAGAGCCTGCTTAACGGTTTCAAGGAGTCTCCAACGCTTATCTTTAGAGATGGGACGACTCTCAATAATTCTTACCTCATCACCAACGTTACAGGAATTCTTCTCATCATGAGCTTTGAAATTCTTGCTTTTTTTGATGAATTTGCCATAAAGGGGATGACGCAGACGGCGACTCACTTTAACGACAATGGTCTTATCCATGGAATTGCTTGTCACAATACCCTGGATCACCTTGCGGTTTCCACGTTCACTCATTTATCTAACCCCTTTTTCTCACGGATACCTAAATCCATTTCTTTGAGAACTGTCTTGATCTGAGCAATTTCACGTCTCAGCTCACGTACTCGAGTTGGTTTTTCCAACTGCTGTAACGCTTTCTGAAAACGAAGATTTGCCATCTCAGTTTCGTTATCGGCAAGCTTATTTTCCAAGGCTTCAACTGTAAAATCTTTTATGTCTGAAGTCTTCATCTTTAAGCCTCATGGATGTCGCGACGGGCGACAGTTTTTGTTTTGATAGGCAATTTATGACCGGCCAGACGGAATGCTTCTTGAGCAGTCGCTAAGTCAACACCATCAACCTCGAACATCACGCGACCAGGTTTGACAACGGCAACCCAATACTCAGGTGACCCCTTACCTTTACCCATGCGAGTTTCTGCAGGTTTGATGGTAACTGGCTTTTGTGGAAATATTCGAATCCACATACGACCAGTTTTTCGAACTTTACGAACGATGGCAACACGAGTAGCTTCAATCTGACGACTGGTGATCCAGCCAGCTTCAAGAGCTTTCAGTCCAAAGGTTCCAAAGGAAACTTCGTTACCTCGGGCTGCATTACCATGTTTTCTTCCGCGATGATGCCGACGGTATTTAACCTTTCTTGGCATTAACATGATCTAATCTCCCTTAACCGGCGATTCCGACAGCTTCCCCGTTACAGATCCACACTTTCACGCCAATGACGCCGTAAGTAGTGTGAGCTTCAACGAGAGCGTAATCGATGTCAGAACGCAGGGTATGCAGCGGTACACGACCTTCATGGAAGGATTCGGTACGTGACATTTCAGCGCCACCAAGACGACCGGAGACGGTCACCTTGATACCATCAGCACCCATACGCATGGTAGACTGGATTGCTTTTTTTGCCGCACGGCGAAAAGCAATCTTCTTTACCAATTGATCGGCAATATTTCTACCGACCAGACGGGCACTCAATTCAGGACGCTTGATTTCATTTACATTAATCTGAATCTCACGACCAGTAAGCCTGCGAATCTCTTCGCGTAGACGATCAACTTCTTCTCCCTTTCTACCAATCACAATACCGGGACGGGCAGTTGAGATGGAGATGGTGATCTTTTTACTGGTGCGATGAATATCAATTTTATCAACAGCAGCATGAGCAAGACGCTTATAAATATATTTCCGAAGAAGAATGTCTTCATTCAGCTTATCAGCAAAATTCTTCTCGTCAAACCAGTTTGAACTCCAGGTTTTGTTAAAACCTAAACGAAAACCTACAGGATGTGTTTTTTGACCCAAAACGTCTCCTCTACTCTTTCTCTGCGACCACAATGGTCAGGTGACTTGTACGTTTTCTGATAATAGTTGCTCTTCCCATTGCACGAGGTCTAAAACGACGCATCGTTGGACCTTCATCACAAAAGGCTTCTTTAATGAAGAGCTTGTCTGCATCAACTTCAGAACCTTCACGATTGATGGCGTTGGCAACTGCACTACGAAGTGTCTTTTCAATGATCTTCGCAGCTTTCTTGGGTGTGAAATGCAATTTGCTAATAGCATTTTCCACCTGTTTTCCACGCACTTCGTCTAACACCTGACGAACCTTACGAGCAGACTGATGGATATGTCTGGCTTTTGCAACAGAATCCATATCTTAACCTCTTCTCGCTTTATCGCCATGACCGCGATAAGTTCGGGTTGGTGAGAATTCACCTAGCTTGTGTCCAACCATATTTTCAGAAACATATACGGGGATAAACTTTTTCCCGTTATGTACGGCAAATGTCAAACCCACGAATTCAGGGACAATCATGGAGCGACGTGACCAAGTTTTGATAACGACTCTCTTTTTACTTCCCTGAGCAGCCTCAGCTTTTGCCATAAGCTTTGACTCAATGTAGGGTCCTTTTTTAATAGATCTTGGCATAATATATCAGACCTTATTTCTTCTTGCGACGAGCGACAATGTATTTGTTAGACGCTTTGTTCTTCTTACGCGTCTTATATCCCTTAGTGGGTTTTCCCCAGGGTGTGGTAGGATGACGACCACCAGAGGAGCGGCCTTCGCCACCACCCATTGGGTGATCAACAGGATTCATTGCAACACCACGAACTTTGGGACGACGACCCATCCACCTTGAACGACCAGCCTTACCCAAAGAGATATTTTCATGTTCTTTGTTTCCGACTTCGCCCAGGGTAGCACGACAGCGCTTATGGATCATACGCATTTCACCACTAGGTAGCTTCAGGGTAACATAGTCACCCTCTTTAGCCATTATCTGCGCGCCAGCACCGGCAGATCTTGATATCTGACCACCCTTACCAGGCTTCATTTCAATGTTATGAACAATTGAACCGGCTGGTATGTTTTCAAGTGAAAGACTGTTCCCAACCTTAATGGGCGCATTCTCACTTGAGATGATCTGTGAACCAACAACCAGCTTATGTGGAGCTAGGATATAACGCTTTTCACCGTCAGCATATACGAGCAAAGCGATATTAGCTGAACGATTCGGGTCATATTCTATGGAATCTACACGAGCCGGAATGTCAAATTTATTTCTTTTAAAATCAATAATACGGTAATGTCTACGATGACCGCCACCACGACGACGTGAAGTGATGCGACCATTGTTATTACGACCACCCGTTTTCTTTAAAGGAGCAAGCAGACTTTTTTCAGGTTCTGTTCTTGTAATTTCCTCAAAAGATGACGTCGTTTTAAAACGTTGTCCCGGGGTAATTGGCTTATATGTCTTAACTGCCATTCTGAACCACCTTACGCCTGCTCATCACGGAAGAAATCAATAGCTTCACCATCTTTAAGGGTAACCACGGCTTTCTTCCAGGAAGCCCGAGGACCTTCTGTACGAATGACACGACCACCACTACGCATGGTTGAACGTTTGACTTTTCCGTTCATATTCATAGTAGCAACTTTCTCAACTTTAACACCAAATCGACTCTCGACGATTTTTTTGATGTCAATTTTATTAGCTGACTTTAAAACCTTAAAAGCATACTTGCGTTGTGATTCCTGCAAGGCTGCACTTTTCTCAGAGAGAATAGGTTCAATAATAATACCTTGACTCATATTCATCTCTCCTAGTCTGCCAACTGGGCGTTGAGAATCTCGATGGATGCTTTATCCATGAGAATTGCTTCATTATCAATTAGATCGTAGGCAGAAACAAAAGAGGTCTCGATGATTGCGACATTTTTCAGGTTGCGTCCGCTCAGCATCAATCCTTCATCAAAGGCAGAAGTGAGAATGAGCAACTTCTTGTCTGCAATCTTCAGTGCATCTAAAAGTGCGACAACATCTTTTGTTTTTGGCTTATCAAAATTGAAAGCATCCACTACAAAAAGTGAATCCGATTTTGCTTTATCCGAAAGCACACTCCTACGTGCAAGACGCTTTACCTTTTTAGGTAAAGACATATTGTAGGTCTTTGGAGATATAGCGAAGGTATGTCCACCACCAACAAAGATTGGGGAGCGAGTCGATCCAGCGCGAGCGCCTCCACGACCTTTCTGCTTCCAGGGTTTTTTTCCACCACCAGAGACTTCTGCACGACTCTTGGTCTTTACAGAGCCCTGACGGAGATTATTTAATTCTGCTTTAACAGCAAGATAAACAACATGTTCGTTAGGTTCGATTCCAAAAACAGAATCTAGACCGTCAACCTTTTTCTGAGTTGCTTTTCCTTCGGGAGAATACACTTTTAACTTCATAATCAACCCCGATCCAGCAATTCAACAAAACCATTGTTTGGTCCAGGAACAGCGCCCTTCACCATAACAATGTGATTATCGACATCTACAGCAACCACTTCCAGATTACGAATACTGGCTCTTTTGGCGCCGAATTGTCCGGCCATCTTTTTACCCTTCCACACGCGACTTGGATCCGAACTGGCTCCAATGGAACCACCAGCACGCAGCTGATCTGATTTTCCGTGAGATGCACGACCACCATGAAAATTATGGCGTTTCATCACACCGGCAAAACCGCGACCCTTACTTGTACCTGAAACGGTAACCTGGTCACCTACTTCAAACATATCAACATCAACAGCATCACCTTCTTTTTTGTCTCCAACTTCCAGATCGCGGAATTCGTGAACAAAATATTTTGGTGAAGTATTAGCTTTTTTGAAGTGTCCAATCTGTGGCTGAGTCTCACGAGACTCTTTTTTATCTTTATACCCAAGCTGAACGGATGAGTATCCATCACGCTCTTCAGTCTTGATCTGAGTAATGACACAAGGACCACCCTGAATAACGGTGACAGGTATCACCTCACCATCTTCACGCCAGAACTGGGTCATTCCCAATTTTTGTCCGATTAAACCTCTCATGTTACACCTTAATCTCAATGTCAACACCAGCGGGTAAATCCAACTTCATCAAGGCATCAACCGTCTTTGCAGACGAGTTGTGTATATCGACCAAACGCTTATGAATCTTCGTTTGAAACTGTTCACGTGATTTTTTATTCACGTGGGGGGACCGCAATACCGTCACGATAGAACGCTTCGTGGGCAGCGGAATCGGCCCCGCAATAACAGCCCCAGTGGACTTAGCGGTTTGAACGATTCTTGCCGTGGATTTATCCAGCAGATTATGATCATATGCCTTGAGACTGATTCTTATTGTCTGTGACGGCATTCTGGATTCCTTTAAATAGCTTTAAATACGTTAATGATTATTACTCGATGATCTCAGTAACAACACCGGCACCAACAGTATGACCACCTTCGCGAATAGCGAAACGTAGTTCCTGCTCCATGGCGATGGGCTGGATCAATTCGATTGTTAAACTCACATTATCACCAGGCATAACCATCTC
>JAERTG010000122.1 GCA_016845065.1 Fidelibacterota bacterium
TGATGAGCGACATTTAGAAGTCCCAGTTGACGACAGTTATTATTCCCGTTTTTAAAGGGTAATAATAATAGACTGTTTGGATCAGATATAGGAGATCCGGATGGTTACAGATCAGCAAGTAAGGAGACTGTTTCAGATGTCAGAAGATTCAAAGTTGAATAAATCACAAGCAGCCATGAAAAGTGGAATGGACGAGAAAACTGCCCGTAAATATCTTAACTCAGGCAAACTTCCAAGTGAGCTAAAAACAGGTCGCAGCTGGCGTACGCACAGTGACGCCTTCAGTCTAGTCTGGGACGATATACGGAATAAGCTTCAAGTAAATCCAGGTCTAGAAGCTAAGACCCTATTTGAATACCTGCAGCGTGAATATCCGGGACAGTATCAGGATGGACAGCTCCGAACCTTGCAACGGCATATAAAACGCTGGAGAGCCACAGAGGGGCCACCCAAAGAGGTGTTCTTTCCACAGGAGCATGACCCCGGTATCTTAAGCCAATCTGATTTTACTCACATGTCATCTCTTGAGATTACGATCAAAGGCTTACCCTTTGATCATCTGCTTTATCACTTTGTACTGACCTATTCCAACTGGGAGACAGGCAGTATCTGTTTCTCTGAGAGTTTTGAGTCTTTGAGTGAAGGATTACAGAATGCCCTCTGGACCTTGGGTGGCGTCCCTGTAACCCATCAGACGGACAGGCTATCTGCAGCTGTTCAAAATACCACAGATGAGAGAGGCTTTACTCCCCGCTACCAGGGCCTACTCAGGCATTACGGTTTAAAGGGAAGGAAGATCCAGCCTCGTAAAGCCAATGAGAATGGAGATGTTGAGCAGAGCCATCACCGTTTCAAAAGAGCTGTTGATCAATCACTGATGATCAGAGGCTCCCGAGACTTTGAGAGTAGATCAGAGTATGAGTCCTTCCTTGTAAAGCTGTTTACACAGCGTAATCGTGGCAGACAACTACGCTTTGAGAAAGACAGAGCTGAGCTAAAGCCCCTGCCATTACGCCGACTAGATTCAGTCAAGCATCTCAAAGTCAGAGTTACCAGGAACAGCACGATCCGTGTGAGCAACAATACCTACTCAGTAAACAGCAGGCTGATCAATGAACATGTTGATGTCCGCTTGTATATGGATCATGTGGAGGTCTGGTATGCTGGGAGTTGTCTTGAGAAAATGCCCAGACTGCGTGGTGAGGATCGGCATCACATAAACTACCGGCATATCATCGACTGGCTGGTGCGTAAGCCTGGAGCATTCGCAAACTACTGCTACCGAGATGACCTGTTTCCCAGTACGAACTTCCGTCTTGCCTATGATCTCCTAAAACGATCAGGCCGTGTCAGATATGATAAGCAGTATCTGAAGATCCTGTATCTTGCATCTAAAGAGGGTGAATCCCGTGTTGAAGCAGCAATCCTGAACCTGCTTGAGAAAGAGCAAGGCATCAACTTTAAGTCAATAGAAACTCTGGTTGCAAAAGAACTTCCTGAAGAGATTTACAATAGGGCTCGTGAGATTATGATCGGTCCAGTCAATATAGAACAGTATGATCAACTCATAACTGAAGGGTGGTCACAATGATCCACCAGTCACTTACTTCCGTTCTGAAAGAACTTCGTCTGCCAACTGTGAGGGCATCATATGAAGAGCTGGCCACAGAGGCAACCAGGGACACTTTGAGCTATGAACAGTATCTTCTATCACTCATGGAAAGAGAACATGAGGTTCGCAGGGAGAATAGAATAGCTCGATTCCTTAGAACGTCACATCTCCCAGTTGAAAAGACCCTGGCGAGCTTTGATCGTGATCGGCTTCCCGGAAAAGTTAATCAGCTGCTTTCAACGCTCTTGGATGGTGGCTTCATGGAACGATGTGAGAATGTCTTGGCCTTTGGTAATCCCGGAAGCGGCAAGACTCACCTGCTTTGCGCTATTGGACAGGAGATGATCCAGCAGCATGATAAGCGTATCCTGTTTACTCCCTGCAACTTGATGGTTCAGAACCTGCTCATCGCAAAAAGGGATCTAAAACTATCCAGGGTTCTAAAATCACTTTCCAAGTATGATGCAATCATCATTGATGACATTGGCTATGTCCAGCAGAGCAGAGAGGAAATGGAGGTGCTGTTCACATTACTGGCTGACCGTTATGAAAGAACCAGTATTATGATTACCAGTAATCTGCCTTTCTCTAAATGGGAGCAAATCTTTAAGGATCCGATGACTACTGCTGCTGCCATTGACAGGTTGGTTCATCACAGTGTAATACTTGAGCTGAATCTACCCAGTTACAGGTTGGAGAAATCAAAGGAAACTAAAGCTAAATGAATCGGGAATAATAACTGTCGTTGGATGGGAAAAAACCTTGTCGTTGATCAGGAACGGATCTCAATATCAATCTTTTGATCAGTTCCACAACCATACCTTTTGATTCTTCTATGTTTCCCCTTACCCAAGTATCGAGTCGGTTTTCAGTAATAAGCTTACCTAGCGCCATTAGATGTTTAACTCCAAAATAAATGAAAATAGATATTAATTAGTGTCTTCCCCCATCGGAGGGCAAGTTAGTAATATATACTTAGTATGGTAGCGTGTTTCTGTGGATCAAAAGGAGACCCGAAACACTTTCAGATTGATATTTGCATCACAAGATGCACAGGCTGCTTTTGGGATTACTGTAATGGACTGTGGGATAGAGTGTTACGGGATAGCTACGAGGGATTAAGAATCCCTCGATGTCTTTATTTACTATAACACCCCTCTAGTTTGGAGGAATTCGCGTCTCTGGTTAGCCATTTTCTCCAGTTCGGGAATCACCTGAATTGATATTGGATTCTTCTCAACAATTGCGATCACAGATGCATATTCTGAATGAACGACGATGCTTTCAAGTATCGCATCAAAATGAGCAAAAACACCTGTCGTAAGAGCAAAGGTGTCTCGCAATACAATCCAAAAAGCCCTGACCTCTCTGAGCTTACCTTTGATGGATTCGAGATCCTGATCAAACCGTGCTTTGTCAATCTTATTTATATCTTTTCTCCAACGTTGAGTAAAGTTGTCGAGCATTGCATACTCTTTCATGACATCCAATTCTTGTGGTGTCATATTCGAAACCCTCCAATTTGATTTTTAAACACTCTATAGATTATCTGTCTCGATTCCGTTCCTGAGCAATAATCCAGTGAGTACCATTCTCACTCACCTCCAACAATCCCGAAAGGTATACGGCTTTTACGGGATAATACATAATTTGAGGCCGCAATCCGACCTGCTCTTGAAGTATCCGAGGCGAAATCTGGATCATAGATATTACGACTTATTTCAACTGCTACTACGCGGCTAACCATGTCCTCTATTGAAGTAATGTCCGAGATATTAAACTCATAGCTCCCTCCGTATGTGACCTTTCCGGGTCCATCACAGAACCATGGTTGTCGACCTTCAACCAACCATCTACATACCTGTTCAAAGGGATATTGACTTTGTCCATAATGCATCCCTGCAGCTATCATGGAAGTCATCATAACTTTTGCACTCTTTACCCCAAATTTATCTGATTGCTTTAGAACGCGCTTTAGGTTCTTATTCTGCATCCATTCCATTACGCCCATATCGTCCTCCTATACAAATTATCCTACTAAACGTATTTATTCATCCTCAATATTCTTTAGTAGATAATACCCTATACCAGATTGGATAATAAGTTGGAGTATCATTAAACCTTCATAAGTTTTTGAAAGGGTCCAAATGACAACAATTATGTATCCTATAATCAGACCAACTCTCCCTCCAGCTCTCTGTCCAAATACCTGAATTCCACCTAGGCCAAGTTGATAAATCAACACCTTGAAACTTATTAATGAAGCTAAAATAACCTCCATCATGACCTCTTTATATGTTCCTCACTATATAATTGATGATTTCCTCTTTGTGTGCCTTAATCATCTCGACCATACTCTGGAAGCTGCGATTTCCCTTTCGAATTTCTTCTTCTCCTACATCAAGTTCATGCAATAGAAATGATTCCACAGATTTACGGTGATGAATACCAGTCTTTGACACTCTTAGTTGACCAATTCTGTTGCGATAAATTCGCAAGTAATTTGCTAGGACCTTTTCATTTATCTCGAATTGAGATTCCCGCATTTGATCACACAAAAACGAATGTGAGTAGAATTAGGAAAACGACCAGTAAGGCAGTGGTGAGACATCCAGACTTTGGTTTTGGTAATAGAGTACCTTCTATTTCTTCCTTCCTATATGACTCTGCCCTAGCCATCTCGTAGTCGTCAATATCGGTATCAATTTTATACATAGGATTTGACACTTCATTCATGGTATCAACATAGGTTGAAGCACAAACTCGTATTGTACGAATATCCTCATCGGATTGAGGGTTTAGTTTGTCAACTAGCACCTTTTCAGCAAGGAAAATATGATGCCCAGAGTCACGCTTTTTAGCCTCAATTTCACGACCAACGATCTCTTGTAAAACTGGTACCACATCTAATTCTGACAATGGCATTTAATCCCCCTTATTCTCTGGTTTCATGTAAGATATTAATTATAAATCAAAGTAGTCTAAATAGAATATACAATCAATACTATTGGCCAAATCTATATACTGAAATAGCATGTTACACTCACCTACTAACCACCTTTTCACTCTATCAATCTACCAATCTACCAATCAGATTTTTAGTCCTTTACACACCTAACAGAGCATCCAATGTTCGGATTGCCTCTATTCCGGTGTAATTTTGTGCTATCCTTATTAAAAGTGCGATCCCACGGTTTACCGAACGAACTACTTGCTGTCCAAAAGCCCGCCCAATCGCCAACCATTAAGCATGCTCGATATGAAGTTCCTTGAAAACCAAATGGCTCAGCATTAAATCCGAATTGGCTGTGTGCTTGTTTCTCGGGGTCATACCAATGATCAAGATCAATAACCCTTAGTTTTCCTCCAGCTATGCTGCTACCCCCAATGTGCCTCTCAAGTACTCTCCATTCCATATCTGTAGCAACGTGCCAACCTACAGGCGCAAGGTTCCGAGCGTCAGACACCGCGTACCAATTATAATGAATCCAAGTAGCACGACCTTTCTGGTGACTGAAATATCCCCCAAGTCGCATAAATCTCGATGCAAACGGATCGGTAACATGATAGATGCCTTCACCATTACGATAATGGGTCACCCTCAAGTTCTCAGCCATCCAGATTTGCCCCCCAATCTGTACTGTGTAGTACTCATTACCGTCAATATCAACAACTGATTCAGTGCACATCTTGGTTCCAACTTACTCGTTTATTGTCCTAGTTATAAAGTGGTTTCAAGTTAATCCTTGTTCGATTAAGTCTACTATGATTAACATACGGCAAGAGGAGATGCTGGAGATGTTTCTGGATACAGCCTTTCAATCAGCCGATCACTTGGATTGCGATTCTAGGATCGCTCAATTGCACTCATAGTACACACACCTAAACTGCAGCTCCTATGGAGCCTGATAATCAGGGAATTATGGAATGCAAAACTGGGATTAGGTATCCCCTGCTCGATATTGATTGAAAAAGAAAGCCACAAACATTGTCCAGGGCTTTCTGCAATTGCATGTTATTCAATCTATTTACTTTAAGAATAACATCTTTATCGTTTTGGAGAAATCTCCCGTCTCAATACGAGTAAAATAGAGACCAGCACTAACTTGATTTTGCGTTGCATCCAATCCATTCCATACTACTTCATGGTAACCTGCTGCTTGATTGGTGTTCATAAGCGAGGCAACCAGCCTACCCTCTATATCATATACCACCAACTGTACGTTGGACATTTCAGGTAATCCGTATCTGATGGTTGTGCTTGGGTTAAATGGATTCGGAAAACACGGATAAATAACATAGTCGTCTGGAATACTCAGCGAACTCTCAAGTCCGACTAAAACCTCTGTTGTGAATTGCCAAGTAGGTCCAACAGTCGTCGCTTGTCCATCACTGGCCACAATGCGCCATGTATATGTAGCATTACTAATCAAACCATCTGAAATGGTAAATGAGCTTGACGTAAGATTTGAGACCACTGGAGCCATTATAGTTGTCGAATTTCCAAGCCAGACTGTGTATGTGAGATCCTGCTCTTCAGGATCGGAGCAAGTCCAATCTAGAGTAAGAGGTATGTTTATTCCTAATTCACCACTGATTGGAGTAGGATTTGACGGTAATACTGGTGGAAGGTTGTTCGCCCAGCCCATCCCAGTCAAATCTTGGGAGAATGCGGATATAGTGTGACCATAACCACTTGCAGGTATCGTGTAAATAGTTCTATTGGGTCCAAAAGCTGAGTTACCTCCGCTCGACTCGATACCGTGCTGCCACTCAAATGTGTATGAATCACCATTATCCGTATACACATAGATGGTATATGTATCAGGATCTGAATCATTCTCGCGTTGAACTGTGAAATAAACATGCCCATCTGGATCACATGTAACTTCTTGTAGATGATCATAATCACCCAAACCAAATGGAATTTGCCAGTTTAGAGAATGGTCCCCAGCATTAAGGGATGCAACAACTGAGGTTGACACATCACTCCAATACGCAAGATATACCACTCCGCTACGAGAGATGGTAGGAGCTGCGCTGATACGCGAGATTCCAGGTTGATATGACCAGATGGATGGAAGTCCAGTTTCAGGTTGTAATGCATAGAGATCTAGATTACACCCTATATAAATTGTACCATCAGGTCCAATCGAGGGAGTACCGGGTGCTCTCATCGTACTACCTAAGTATCCAAATGACTTCGAGTATTGAACTCCCCCAGTATGCCTATTCAGCGCAACAAGATAACCTGACTCGTCATTCATAGAATAATAGGGCATATATACTAGGTCTCGACTTACATCTATCGCGGCATTTCGAGAGAAATTCCATCCATCATTCGGAAAGGTGTAACTCCATAAATGTTCACCTGTTTCATCCAAACAATGTAGGCTATAAAAGCTTGCAACATAAATATAACCATCATCATCTACCTTAACTGATCCAATCAATTGCTCACCCTCGGGATCCGAAAAGAGTAGTTCCAGAGATCCAAACTCAGGATCGTACTTAAGCACATTCCCTAAATCAGTAGCAATGATAACATTTCCGTATTTATCCTGTGCAGGATACTTTAGTCCCTCATCCTCACCTTCAAGGGTTATCTCCTCCAGTACGACTCCGTCTGCCCTAATCACATACAATGAGCTATTATTTCCTCCTGTTTGATCATTTGGATCGCAGGTAGCATAAATGGTACCTCCACTTCCAATCACTAAACCAGAAAATGAATAATCATCTGCACAGGACACGGCCCAAGCGAGATCACCATCGACAGGTAAAGCGTAATTGAGACACTTGCTGTTCTTTTCATCCGCGTCTTCTTGATCCCAGCTATAAGCAGGACAGATGTTGTATACAATTCCACGAATCACATTAAACATTGATCCGATGGTTGGCAACGAGTACCAAGCATCCTCAGAACCATACCAGCCCATATTGATATGGTACGTGCCATTATCCTCATCGTATCCGTCAACAATAACTGAATGACCAGAATTGCTTACTTCTGTACTCCGAATTGATATCTGGAGTGGCCAACCGTTTTCAATATTTCCGATCATGGTTTGATAATATGAATTAGCCCATTGATCGTATACAGCGGAGCCATATCCTAGCTCATCATATATATCGTTATTAGTGTACGCGCCTGATCCGTTAGCTGAATATGCCATCTCTTGTTTGATACCTATTGCAAAACACAAGTAGGCACTTTCTGTATCATCTCCTGAATAGGATATATCGGCTAGGTTGTTATTGATCAACTCAAAAGTTGGAAAGCTATAGGTCTCATGATCATCGGGTATTGAGATTGGTCCATTTCTACCCATTGAAACATATCCATCAGATGCATCCAAGACGATTCTATTAGGATACTGCCAATAGTTAACAATTTGGGACGTAGCTGTTGCAACACACCCTACAACACTTCTCTCAGTTGATTCAGGCGATGGATCAAGAGGACAAAATGTATTATAAGGCGATCCTTGCCCCCATTCACTTTGAATATGTGGACCAATTACTTCACGCAGTTCTCTCGTTGCCTGGGGTGTAATCCCGAGAGCATATTGTGCCCACTCATTTCTATTCTTTTCAATTCGATCTGCTGTTCCATTGGCATCTGCGTCGATAGCAGACTTCCTGCCTTCAATGTCCCCTATAATCATGTCAACTAGGGGTAGATCATACATGGACTCAGCATCAAGATGGGTTCTGAACGAGTAAGCTATTATTGGTTCAATTTCATCGTCTGCTGAAAGAATTATGTAACCCGCTGGCGATAATTGAAACAGATATGCTAATGTCTCGTCTTGAGATGAGATTGCAGTCGCTTCAAGTAAATTGTAATCGGTAGTTGGTTCAATACCTAAACGACCTATATCGAAAGCTCCTAGGAAAGTGTTTGCCACCTGAATAGCCTCCGCCTCGTTTACATCCAAAGCCATTGATGCAACTGGGATAACGATGATACTTGCAATCAATAATAGCCTAACAGCAGACTTAATCGACACACCGAGATTATACTTTAGCATGGGAACCCCCTTTTGTTTGTATCATAAGCAATTCAAATCATTTAGGCAGACAATGAATTTATACCAATGACAATAGTCAGCATCTATTCGGAGTGAACCAACAGGAACTACAGGCAGATATCGAGGTGCAAGCAGCTCCAAGTTAAGGCATACATGCGTAATTGCAATTGTCAACATAACACATCTATCCTCATTAATCACTTATCAAATCATAGATTGAATCAAGTGAAAGACGCAAATTCCTCTTGATACTTACTTCAATACTCATTGCAATCATTGTGTCTCATTCAACACTAATTGACCAGAATCTCGTACTCGCCTCAGTGAAGTATAGCTGTACCTAGAATCGTAAAGTTATAGTTCTTGGTAAATGTTTGTAGGTACCTTGCCGTCAGCTGCTACTCTTACTTGAAGAGAGAAAACAGAACTGAATGGTATCTTACTCTTTTCACCATCACCACCTAAACCTGCACACATAGCGCACACGCCATATCACCCACTTCTGTATCTCACTGACTATCAACACACTACAGGGATTAACAACGGGACTGAAAAGCCCCTCGTCTATTAATAATGTATCACCAGATGCACATACTGATATTGAAGCCTGCGCAATTAGCTGTGGGATAGAGTGTTACGAGATATCGTCGATGGATCTACAATCCCTTGCACACTACTGGATCATTAGCACAAACAAATCCGATCAGGCTGCTTGGTACTCATTTAAATGGCAAAGTTGCAGTATTCGATGTCAGCAAGTACTTTGTAACCGAAAGGGGGCGCCCACTGGTAATGGTTAAGCAATCAACAAAACCTGTTCCTGACTGGCGTAATTATGAGCTGGAGTTGTTTGAGCACTTCAAACTAGAGCATCCCAATTCTTCTGTGAAACATGATGTCCGCTTGGACGGCTATAAATCTGGAGTATCAAGACAGATTGACATCCTTGTAGAGGAGAAACTAGGTGATAGGATCGTTCGGACCGCGATTGAAGCAAAACACTATAGTCGAAGAATCGATGTGAAACAGGTAGAGTCAGTAATCGGTATGCTCGAGGATATTCAAGTTGATCGTGGAATATTGATTACGTCTCAAGGGTATTCCAAAGCCGCACTTCGAAGAGCATTTCGAGATGACGTCCAACTTGAGTTGGACATTTGCTCCACAGATGAGCTTCAATTATTTCAGTCGCAGCTAGCAATTCCATATTCAGGATCCCACGGCGTATTCATGCTTGCCCCTCTGGGATGGAT
>JAERTG010000123.1 GCA_016845065.1 Fidelibacterota bacterium
GTAAAGTTTACATTTTAAAACCACAACAACAATTATTATGAAAATCGCAAGAATTACAATTTTTATGGCTGTAAGCCTATTGATGAGTATCACACCACTTCAGACGCTTGCCCAGGACACTATTGTTCAATGGACATTTCCAGGAGAATCAGGATTGGCAGATGGTGGAATCATTGCCGCTAACCTTGATCAGGAAATTGAAACTGCTGGTGGTACCAGTGTTATACAATTTAAAAATGGTTCCACCACAAAAGCAGCTCAGGCTACTGAATGGCAGGACGGTGCCAATGAAAAAAAATGGAAAGTTGAATTTGCCACAACAGGCTATACCAACCTAAGTCTCAGTTCAAAACTGTCATCCGGTGGTCAGAATCCAGGCCCTCGCGATTTTAAAGTACAATACAAGGTGGGTGACGGATCCTGGACTGACCTTGAAGAATCAAACTTTCAAGTGGCAAACGACTGGGAAACAGGCGTATTGACCGATCTCACACTGCCCTTAAGCTGTGGCAATGAACCGCTGGTGAAGATCAGATGGATCATGACTTCTGATACAGCAACAGATGGAAGTATTTTGGGTGAAAATGGTATTTGTAAGATTGATGATATATATATCAAAGGTGACATTCTGGATGCTCAGGATGAGAATCTTGCCAATACTATTAAAATCTTTCCCAACCCCAGCAAGGATTTTGTCCAAATTCAATACGGTTCATCCCTGGAAGCCAGTTTATTTGATTTAGGCGGGAAACTCATCCAGAAAAAACAATCCCAAAGTTCGGTCACTTTTGACCTAAGAACACTTAATCCCGCCATGTACATTCTCAAGATTGAAGATACACAGACGAAAGTATCCATCAACAAACAATTAATCATTCAATAAAACCACTATGATTCTCTTTGAAGAAGCCCTAAACATTGTAAATCAAGCTGCTCAATGTACTAAAACCACTGAACATATTGACTTTTTAAGCGCTCAGGGAAGGGTTCTTGCAGAGTCTGTAAGATCAGATATAAACATGCCTCCATTCGACAAATCGGCCATGGATGGCTATGCATGTCGCAAGGCAGATATTAAACATGATTTGGAGGTAATTGAAGTGTTACCGGCCGGGAAAATTCCAATAAAAACGGTTGGTCCTGGTCAATGCACTAAAATCATGACCGGCGCCATCATTCCTGAAGGTGCAGATTGTGTAATCATGGTAGAGCATACAGAAGCTTTGGACGATCAGCACATCAGGTTTATCAAAGAGGAGACGAACACCAATATTTGCTATTTCGCGGAAGACATTCAAAAGGGTGATCTGGTATTGGAGAAAGGCATTATCATCAAGCCCCAACATATTGCTGTGATGGCATCGGTAGGATACACCCAGGCATTGGTATTTAAACAACCCAGGGTTGGTATTATTTCAACAGGTGACGAATTGGTTGAGCCACAGCATATACCGGCGAAGTCACAAATCAGAAATAGCAACGGCTACCAGTTAATTGCTCAGGTCAAACGGGCGGGAGGCAACCCCAATTATATGGGTATCAGTGAAGATTCTGAGGCTGTTACTTACGACACCATCTCAAAGGCCTTATCTGAAAATGACATTGTGCTGCTTACGGGAGGTGTTTCCATGGGAGATTTTGATTTTGTACCTGATATCATGGAAAAAATAGGTATCGATATTAAGTTCAGAACCATAGCCGTACAACCAGGAAAACCCACTTTATTCGGCACTTTTAAGGATGATACTTACATTTTTGGTCTTCCGGGTAATCCGGTTTCATCCTATACCCAATTTGAACTATTGGTGAAACCCCTACTGCTAAAACTAATGGGAAATGAAGATTCACAAATTGTTATTCGTATGCCCATGGGCACCAGCTATCGCAGAAAAAAATCTGTCAGAAAATCCTTTCTGCCTGTGACCATAACAGATCAGGGAAAAGTAATGCCAGTAAATTATCACGGTTCCGCGCACATTCATTCCTATGTATTTGCCGATGGCATTATCTCAATTGAAATTGGAAAAGAGTTGCTGGAGGAAGGTGAAAAGGTGAACGTAGGTTTGGTTTAACACCTGTGAAGTACGCCTTCTGTGCATAAATGAAGGAATACTTCTGCTTTCCTGATACGTCCTATTCTTCTGTTGGACAAACCCATACCATCTGGGTTTTCTATCCTAATGACAGCACAAGAACTTGCCCTTGTTTTTGTTCTAGTGTTTTTATACCTTTGCACCAAAAGGAGACCTCCCCTAACCCTTCTGAATACCTGCATTTTAGAGTTTTGTAATTAAAATTATTAGTGTGAATACCTATAACGAATACGAACAAAAAACCAGTCTTAGCATACGCAGTTTAAAAATCGTTGATAAAATACTGCGAGAAAACCCTACCATAAAAAGAATATTTAATTCTGCAAAAACGGCCAACGATGCCATAGAAGAATTAAAATCATGGCTGGCTGATTATGTGGATGAATTCCCATGGATCAGCGATTATTTTAAGCAGCTGCCATCGGACGAAGCCCTGTTTAATGCCATCAGTTGGCACGATTATGCAGTTATTCGGCTCATGGATTATATCAAGCACGAAGGAGAAGACCTTAAAGACATTACGGGTTCCAAGAGCAGCACCATTACCACGCCACTCAGGAATCTATGGCTAGCCGTTCATCAAGGTAAAGGGACATCCAATGAGGATTTTTTCATGGATATGCTCTTTCTCTTCAGACAAATCAATGGTACTTTGGCAAAGCCCAAACTGTCCATGAAAAAGAATTTGCAGTGGATGGACAAACATCCATCGGGTTTGGACCAGAAATACATAGAGGTCAGAAGACGCAACAAGAAGAGGATCATTCTTGAGGTTATAGATAAACTGGACAGTGGTGAGATCAAGAGTAGCCGCTTTTCCTTTGAGCCCAACATGGATAAGGAGGAAAAGTACCTTATGGTGGTTGAATGGTGGAAAGACCATCGCTTTCACCTGAGTTTTGCCGCTCGCAGCCCGAAGCAGGTGAATGATTACCTGGATCAATCTTTACGCTCCGATACCATGGAGGTTTTGAATGATGCTCATGAGGCAGGGATTCCGATTTTTATCAACCCATATTATTTATCATTACTGAGTGTAAGTACCAAACCCAACCGAACAGGAGCAGACCGCACCATTCGCGATTACGTATTTCACAGCAAAGAACTTGTTAAAGAATTTGGAAACATTGAAGCCTGGGAAAAAGAGGATATTGTAAAACCCGGTGAACCCAATGCTGCCGGATGGCTGCTACCTGCCTACCACAATGTTCACAGGCGCTATCCGGAAGTGGCCATTTTTATACCTGACACCATGGGCAGGGCCTGTGGAGGTTTATGTGTGAGTTGCCAGCGCATGTATGATTTCCAAAGTGGTCACTTAAATTTTGATTTGGATAAGCTCAAACCAAAAGTAAGTTGGAATGAAAAACTGCACCAATTGCTTGCGTATTATGAGAATGATTCACAACTTCGTGATATTCTGATTACAGGTGGAGATGCATTGATGAGTTCTGATGCATCCATCAAGAAAATTCTGGACGCCGTATTGGAAATGGCCATCAGAAAGAAGAAAGCAAATGAAAGCAGAGCCGAAGGAGAGAAATATGCCGAAATGCTGCGCATCAGACTTGGGACAAGGCTTCCTGCCTTCCTCCCTCAACGGATTACCAAAAGCCTGGTGGAGATTCTTTCCGATTTCAGAGTAAAAGCCGCTGCTGTAGGTATCAAACAATTTGTGATTCAAACACATATCCAATCGGCCATGGAGGTAACACCAGTGATGCAGAAGCGATTAAAACTGCTCCTCACATCTGGGTGGACAGTGACCAACCAGATGGTATTTACTGCTGCTGCTTCCAGAAGGGGTCACACAACTAAACTCCGTAAAATACTGAACGATATGGGCGTACTCCCATACTATACTTTTACGGTTAAGGGATTTATGGAAAACTATCACAATTTCACACCCAACTCACGATCTGTACAGGAGAAAATTGAAGAGAAATACCTGGGTTTAACCAAAGCAGGTTCTCAGAAGAAAATTGCTCATTTGATAGAAAACCCTGAAAAACTTAAAAAGGGTCTTCAAAAAATCAGACAGCTTAAAGAAATACCATTTTTGGCTACCGATCGTTCGGTTATGAATATGCCAGGCGTGGGCAAGAGCATGACTTTCAGAACTATAGGTATAACCAACGAAGGTCGTCGCATACTTGAGTACGAACATGACCACTCCAGGGTCCACAGTCCGGTGGTTGAACAGGAAGAAAGGGTGGTGATTATCGAGTCCAAATCAATTCATGCCTATTTGAGCCAAATGGAAGAGATGGGTGAGGAAAGGGAAGATTACGATTCACTATGGGGTTATTCCATCAGCAAAACAGAGGATTGTATGCCCTTC
>JAERTG010000124.1 GCA_016845065.1 Fidelibacterota bacterium
AATGACCTTGACTGCCCAAGGGTCAGAAATTATACTGTGCGGCTTTTTAAAAGGAGATTAAATGCCAACGATTAATCAATTGGTGCGTAAGGGTCGAAAGAGCCTTGTGAAAAAGAAGAAAGCACCAGCGCTTAAAGCCTGTCCTCAAAAAAGAGGCGTGTGTACAAGAGTCTATACAACCACCCCAAAAAAGCCGAATTCGGCTCTTCGTAAGGTGGCCCGTGTCCGTTTAGCTAACGGAATTGAAGTGACAGCTTATATACCTGGAGAAGGTCACAATTTACAGGAGCACTCTATTGTACTCATTGAAGGTGGTCGTGTGAAAGATTTACCAGGTGTACGTTACCACATTATTCGTGGCACATTGGATACAGCCGGTGTTGAAAACCGGAGAACAAGTCGATCACGCTACGGCGCGAAACGACCTAAATAAGTAAGAATTTGACTGATGCGAAGACGTAGACCAGAAAAAAGAAGTATTTTACCCGATCCAGTTTACAACGATGTGGGAGTTGCTCGTTTTATCAACTACCTCATGGAACGTGGAAAAAAGGGGTTGAGTGAGAAGATCCTTTATGGTTCTTTTGACATTATTCAAAAAAAGACAAAGAGCGATCCTCTTGAGCTGTTCAAAAAAGCCATTGAAAATGTTGCTCCTATTGTTGAAGTGAAATCAAAGCGAGTCGGAGGAGCAACTTACCAGGTTCCTGTTGAGGTTCGAACCGCCCGTAGACAAGCTTTGGCTTATCGTTGGATCATTTCTTATTCTAAGAAACGTTCCCAGAAAACCATGTCTGAAAAATTGGCCGCCGAGTTGATTGGTGCTGCTAATAATGAAGGTGGTTCAATCAAGAAGCGTGAGGATACTCACCGTATGGCCGAGGCTAATAAAGCCTTCGCTCACTTTAGGTAAATTGTGAAAAATACTGATCTTAGCAGGGTAAGAAATATTGGTATCATGGCTCACATTGATGCCGGTAAGACAACCACTACCGAGCGTATTCTTTACTATACCGGTAGAACTCACCGCATTGGTGAAGTTCACGATGGTGCAGCGACCATGGATTGGATGGAGCAGGAGCGTGAAAGAGGTATCACGATTACCTCTGCTGCTACAACTGCCTTCTGGGATGATCACCGTATTAATATTATTGATACACCTGGACACGTTGATTTTACAGTCGAAGTTGAACGAAGCCTGCGGGTGCTGGATGGTGCAGTAGCGCTATTTTGTGCAGTAGGTGGTGTTGAGCCACAGAGTGAAACTGTCTGGCGCCAAGCTGACAAATACGGTGTCCCTCGTATTGCCTTTGTAAATAAGATGGACAGAACAGGTGCTGACTTTTATAACGTACTTGAAATGATCAAGAAGCGTCTCGGTGCCAACCCCGTCCCCATAGTGTTACCTATTGGGGCAGGTGAGCTGTTCACTGGACTCATCGACCTGCTCAACATGAAAGCAATTCTCTATAATGATAGCTCCTTGGGAGCTCATTTTGAATATGGTGATATCCCTAAGGATATGCTTGAGAAGGCTGAAGAGTATCGTCATCTCCTCATTGAAGAGGTGGCAAGCTATGATGATTCACTTTTAGAAAAATATTTAGAAGGTGAAGAGCTGAACCCTGATGAGGTAGCAGCAGCTATTCGTGCAGCAACACTGGATGGCTCCATGATTCCCACCATGGTTGGTTCTGCCTTTAAGAATAAAGGTGTGCAAAGACTACTCGATTCTATTATCGCATATATGCCCTCACCGCTGGATCTTCCACCGACTGAAGGACACGATGTAGATGATAGTGAGAAGATGCTGGAACGTTCAGCTGATGAAAAAGAACCCTTTGCAGCACTTGCTTTTAAAATTATGACTGATCCCTATGTAGGTAAGTTAACCTTCTTTAGGGTCTATTCTGGTTCTGTTAAAACAGGTGATTCTGTGCTTAACTCCATCAGTGGCAAACGCGAACGTGTTGGTCGTTTGATGATTATGCACTCAATCAAGCGTGAGGAAAGAGACGAGATCTATGCTGGTGAGATTGCAGCAGCAATTGGTCTCAGAAATACACGCACCGGAGATACTCTGTGTGATCAAAAGCATCCTATTGTACTCGAGTCCATGGATTTTCCTGAGCCAGTAATCTCAGTTGCTATTGAACCCGAGTCAAAAGCTGATAATGACGCTTTGACTGTCGCACTTGCCAAGCTTTCTGAAGAAGATCCAACATTCCTGGTAAATGTCGATCACGAAACGGGTCAGACCATTATCCGTGGAATGGGTGAGCTTCATCTTGAGATTATTGTTGATCGTTTACTTCGTGAATTCAAAGTAAACGCTCGTGTCGGTGCACCTCAGGTTGCCTATGTTGAAACCATTACCAAGAAAGTTGAGCAGAACACCAAGTTCTCCCGTCAGACCGGTGGTAAGGGGCAATATGGTCATGTTGTAATCCGTGTTGAGCCTAATGAAGCCGGCAAGGGATATCATTTTGAGAACAAAATTGTAGGTGGTGTTATTCCAAAAGAATACATCCCCGCAGTTGACAAGGGAATGCAGGAAGCACTCAAAAATGGTGTGGTTGCTGGATATCCGCTTATGGATGTACGTGTAGAGCTTTTTGATGGTAGCTATCATGATGTCGATTCATCTGAAATGGCATTTAAGATTGCCGGTTCCATGGCTATCCAGGCTGCCTGTAAAAAGGCCGGTGCAAAACTGATGGAGCCTTCCATGGCTGTTGAAGTTGTTGTGCCCGAAGAATACCTCGGTGACGTGATGGGTGATCTTTCATCCAGACGTGGCAAAGTTCAAGGGATGGAACCCCGTAAAGATGCTCAGGTTGTGAATGCATTTGTACCGCTGTCCGAAATGTTTGGATATGCAACTGATCTGCGTTCACTGACACAGGGTCGCGCTGTATTTAGCATGCAGTTTGATCACTATGTGTTGATACCAGATAGTATTGCAGAGAAAATATTTGAAAAGTCTAAAGGCTAAGGCCTGGAGGAACTAAATCATGGCAAAAGAAAAATTCGAACGTAATAAGCCGCACGTCAATGTTGGAACGATCGGTCACGTTGATCACGGTAAGACGACATTAACTGCAGCAATCACACAGGTGTTGGCAGCCAAGGGATTGAGTGAAGTTCGTTCCTTT
>JAERTG010000125.1 GCA_016845065.1 Fidelibacterota bacterium
ATGGAATGCATTCCCTTGGCATCCTTATAAAAGCAACAAAGGATTATTTACCAACAGGACACCGGGTAACTCTGAAATGTTGGAAGGCCTGACTGTTTTGAATAATCTATTGGAAGCATTCAACTTCAAAATGATCATTGCTCTTGGGAATAAGGCTCATGATACACTTCAAAGACTCGGTATAAAAACTAAGAAAGTCCGGCATCCTGCAATGGGTGGTGCTGACTTATTTCGAGAACAGTTTATGGAGATTCTGAAAAGGTAAGCACCGACCAATAACAAAAGCAAGTAACGCTCCTGGAAAATCTCAAGGGGAGAGCATGTATACCATTATGTTGCGAGTGGGTCTAACTATTTAAATTTAAAGGGGATTTTTGCTGGAAGTTGTGTAAATCAATATTGTTTTAAAATCCAACACGTTAAAAACGATTTCAATATTTTTTAAAACCACCGGCAACATAATTTTTCATTTTACTACATACCCCTCTAAAGCTAGCAAAGGCCGCTTCAATGGATTATAAACTGTCAAGCCAGGCAAGGATTTCAGCATTATTCTTCCAGTCGATCAGCTCATCAATTTTTTTGTCATGGTTTATTTTCGATTGCATATATTCCATGAGCTTATTCTGGATTTCCCGTTTTTTTGACAGATCAAGCTGCAGATACATCATGGTTGATTCAACACTTTGATGGCCGAGACGATTCTTGATATCCGATACAGGATCACCAGAGGTGACCATATTGACGGCACATGAATGCCTGAAGCAATGAACAGGACTCAGTCCCTTTAACCGCTTTTCCGGCAATGCTGTGACCAAATATTTCCGGCAAATTTTGTTAATACCGTGCCGGGTCATTCCCCGCCTCCGCTGGTTGATAAACAACCTATGGGCAAATAAGTGGATGGGATCTACCCGGTGATTGGTAATGTAATCCGAGATCAATGACGCAGTTCTGGAGCATAAATTAATTAATCGGTAACGGTTCCCTTTACCAAGGACTGCAATGGTTTCGTTCTCAGGATCAAAATAATCAAATTCGAGTGTGGCAATCTCACTGGCCCGAGCACCGGAGTCATAAAGCAGATGAAGAATGGTAAAGTCCCTCATACCTTCCTTCTTTTTCAGATCGACAGCACTGAAGACCTTCATGATTTCTTCTGGGTATAAAAATCCCATCACCTTTTTTTGAACCTTTTTCTGTGGGATGGTCAATAGAGCCTCGGCGATTCGTTTTTTATCCGGATGCATGAACCGGATCATTTTGGCCAAAGACTTGATAACAGCCAGGCGCTGGTTTCGAGTCTGAACGCAATTTTTTCGATCCTTTTCCAGATGATGCAAAAAAGCGAGCACTGCATCTGTCGTTAAGTGTTCGATTTTCAAAGACTTTATTTTGATTGAGTAATAGCTGGCAAGAAAATGCAGGAACAAAGCAAAGGCCTGCCGGTACGCTTTGATGCTATGCTCACTGGTCCCCTTTATTCGGGGCAGGTACTCATAAAAATACTGGTGCAGGCAGGTGGATAATTTCATACATCCGTGCTCCTTCGCATTGAAAAATCAAGCAGCTGGCGGCGGTGTTCAGCATCCATTACCTTCAAATAATAGGTTGTATATTTGTATTTGCTGTGCCCCATATAAGCGGCCAGTACCGGCAGGGCATTTTGACAGGATTTTCCTTGCTGTTTAATTCGTTTTAGCGTGTTCACGGCAAACGAATGCCGCAGGGAATGATGTGACGGATTGCTGAAGTTCGTAGTTCCGATTATTTTTCTGGGCTGATCAAGATTAATATATTTGAGAACTTGTTTAAATCTTCGATTAATGAACATGCGTACCAGCCTATTCCCTTTTATCTTTACCAGCAAAAACGGACTGTCATCAGGGAATAACCGACGGACTTTTAACAGGTTGTTTATTTCATAGGCTATAGCCTTTGGTATAGGGATCAATCGATCTTTTCTAAACTTTGTCTTTTCAATATAAATGGTTCTTTCTTCGGGTCTGTAATGCGTTTTCAATAAATTGAGGGTCTCCGAGGTTCTAAGTCCGCATCGAGCCATTAACAACAAAGCGATATAGGCACTAAAATCCGATAAATAAAATCTCTGAGATGTTCGTATCTGCTTGATTGCAGTTTTGAGAAAAAGGTCTGTTTCTTCTGTAGAAAATATAAAAGGAATAACTTTGTTTTCCGGCAGTTCGGTAATTTCCTGTAACGGATTTTCCAGGATCAAATCTTTGCGTATAAGATAATTGAAAAAAATCTTAGTCATTCTAAAAATCGTATTTATGGATCGGCGTTCAAGATTAAGATCTGCTCTGAAGCGGATGAAAAACAGCGGATCAAATGATGTCCAATTTGCTTGTTTTTCAAGCATATATCGATCAAGCACCCGAAGACAATATATCATCGTTCTATTTGAGTACCCCAGTTGAGAACGATATTCGATGAAATTTTCCATTTGCTCAGCCAAAAAGCTTTTAAAGTGTTTCATCAAGGATAACCCTACGCATCAGGTTGATATGGATACTCAGATACTTTTTGGTCGCATCGAGGCTTTTATGCCCCATCATTTCTTTGATTTCATAGATGGATGCACCGGACTCAAGCAGATTCTGGGCAAATGAATGTCGCAGCCAGTATGTGCTGGATTCAAGATTGTTTTTTGTCATGCACTCTTTCACATATCTTGTTATATCACCTTTGCCGACAGGCTTATAAGGCGGGATAAGTTGTAAAAACAAAGCCCGATGTTCACTTTTTGGCCTCCCCCCAACGATATAAGCGATGATTGCTTTGATGGCGTCATCCGGAAGCGGAAGGTGAGCTGGACTACAGTTCTTCCTGGATTGAATGAAAATCTCTTTCTGTTTAAATGAGATATCATCCAGAGTTATCAAGCTGATTTCTTTTGGGCGTAATCCCAGATAATAAATCAGGTGCATTGCAGCATAAGAGCGAAGATTATTTGCATTAGACAGATCAAGGCTGTTAAACAGTGTCTCGACTTCTTTCGGGCGTAAAAATTTAGGTGGATTTGAATGCCCAAACTTTGGAGGGCTTACCACTAATGGGGCCAGGTCCTTTTTGACATGTCCTTCCCGATATAGGTATTTTAAAAATTGGCGCAGATTTGATCTATGTGACCTACATGCCCCAGAAGCATATTTTTTATTATAATGTCCTAAAAAATGGTCAACCTGTTCGATCGATATTTTACAAAGGGAAATATTTGATATTTTAAGATAGATATTAAAGCCGGATAGTATTCTCCACGCACCCTGGACAGTTTGTTTACTGCGAACTTGAGATCTATAATAATTTAGGTATTGCTCGTATTCTGCCGGCAGCTCTTCCTGAGCTACCCTATACTCTTCAGGAATTTTGCAGCTCTTTATAAAACGCTGGGTAAACCCTTTGTTCGAAGCAGGCTTCATGGTCAATCCTACTTTAAAATCGTCTGCAGGTATTTTACGCTGTCGACAAAATCGGTGTTGTGGCAAATCATTACCATATCGATGGTATTAAAATTCTTTTCGCATCGAAAACACCTGCTCAGGTTCGTTTTGGGATTAACTGCGGTCTGGAACTCGTTGCACAAGGGGCACAGGAAGCGGAAGACCCCTTCACTGATTTTGGCCGGGATACCCAGTTGAGTTTCGATCAACACATGAATGGGTATGGAATTTCGTAATTCATAAAGTTCCTTTGAAGAAAATCGTTTGCCCATGTTGACACCTCTTCTTTTTTGACAGTTCCTTCAGAATATTCGGTGTCAATTTTACAGTTTCTTCAGCTGCAGCATCAATAATCTCTTGTAACGCAGTTTTATTAAGATGGGTGTCAAAGCCAATAAAGACGAGGGTTTTCGCCGATATTAAATCTTGTAACGGCAATTGGATTAAATCTACCGAAGACCCCTTACCAGCAAGGGTTTTGTCGATTTTCATCTCTTGTAACGCATCTTCAAATAAGGAAGGCTTTATTGAAAGAGATCTCTTCTTCCAATAACCGGGATTCTTCCGGCGCCATTCCTGAACCCGAGAGACATGGTCCGAGCCCGAAAAGTAATCCCGGTTCTGTGGCTTATCCAACCATTTCTGCTGGCTGTGTTTTTTGCTGGCAGCTTTGCATTCTGGTTTGCGGCAGAATTTTTGTCTTTTTAGATGACGGTAATCCGGCTTGTACAGTTCGTGGCAGTTTTTACACCTGCGTCGTCGGGTTCGTTTCTTCATAGACCTGATACCTCCTAAGATCTATGATCGGCCAGACGAAATGGCGGGGTATTATTTTTTCAAAATATGGGCGGGGTTCGGCTGGATCGGGCGGGGTAGAACTGGCAACATAAAAAACTCGCTACATAAATACCATAAGTGATCTCCTTCCATAATCACGGGCAGTGATTAATTTGTTTTTTATTATAGTTTGTTTTTGCACAAGTT
>JAERTG010000126.1 GCA_016845065.1 Fidelibacterota bacterium
GTAAAGTTTACATTTTAAAACCACAACAACAATTATTATGAAAATCGCAAGAATTACAATTTTTATGGCTGTAAGCCTATTGATGAGTATCACACCACTTCAGACGCTTGCCCAGGACACTATTGTTCAATGGACATTTCCTGGAGAATCCGGCCTGGCAGATGGCGGCGTCATCGCCTCCAATCTCGATAGAGAAATTGAAACGGCCGGAGGTACCAGTGTTATACAATTTAAAAATGGTTCCACCACAAAAGCAGCTCAGGCTACTGAATGGCAGGAAGGTGCCAATGAAAAGAAATGGAAGGTTGAATTTGCCACGACCGGCTATACCAACCTAAGCCTCAGTTCAAAACTGTCATCCGGTGGTCAGAATCCAGGCCCTCGTGATTTTAAAGTACAATACAAGGTGGGTGACGGATCCTGGACTGATTTGGAAGAATCAAATTTTCAGGTGGCAAACGACTGGGAAACAGGCGTATTGACCGATCTCACACTGCCCTTAAGCTGTGGTAATGAACCGCTGGTGAAGATCAGATGGATCATGACCTCTGATACGGCAACCGATGGAAGCCTATTGGGTGAAAATGGCATTTGCAAGATCGATGATATATATATCAAAGGTGACATTCTGGATGCTCAGGATGAGAATCTTGCCAATATTATTAAAATCTTTCCCAACCCCAGCAAGGATTTTGTCCAAATTCAATATGGTTCCTCTCTGGAAGCCAGTTTATTTGATTTAAGTGGGAAACTCATCCAGAAAAAACAATCCCAAGGCTCGGTCACTTTTGACATAAGAACACTTGATCCTGCATTGTACATTCTCAAGATTGAAGATACACAGACGAAAGTATCCATCAACAAACAAATCATTATTCAATAAATACTACTATGATTCTCTTTGAAGAAGCCCTAAATATTGTAACTCAAGCTGCACAAACTACTCAAACGACTGAAAAAATTGACTTTCTAGGTGCTCAGGGAAGGATTCTGGCAGAGTCGGTAAGATCAGATATAAATATGCCTCCTTTCGACAAATCAGCTATGGATGGCTATGCTTGTCGCAAAGCCGATATAAAAAATGATTTAGAGGTGATTGAGGTCTTAGCTGCAGGTAAAATTCCACATGAAACTGTTGGTCCGAATCAATGCACCAAAATTATGACCGGGGCCATCATTCCTGAAGGCGCGGATTGTGTACTGATGGTGGAACATACAGAATCCGTGGATGATAAGCATATCAGGTTTATCAAGGAGGAAACAAACACCAATATTTGCTATTTCGCAGAAGACATCAAAAAGGATGACCTGGTATTGGAGAAAGGCATCATCATTAAACCCCAACATATTGCTGTGATGGCATCCGTAGGATATACACAAGCATTGGTATTTAAACAACCCAGAGTCGGCATTATTTCGACCGGTGACGAGTTGGTTGAGCCTCAGCATATGCCAGCGAAATCGCAAATTAGAAACAGCAATGGCTATCAGTTAATTGCTCAGGTCAGGCGAGCCGGTGGCATAGCCAATTATATCGGTATCAGTGAAGATTCAGAGGCAGTTACATACGATACCATCTCCAAAGCAGTGTCTGAGAATGACATTGTGCTGCTTACCGGAGGTGTTTCCATGGGAGATTTTGACTTTGTTCCTGATATCATGGAACAAATCGGTATCGACATTAAATTCAGAACCATAGCGGTACAACCAGGAAAACCTACTCTGTTCGGTACTTACAAAAACGACACCTATATTTACGGTCTTCCTGGCAATCCGGTTTCATCCTATACCCAATTTGAACTACTGGTGAAACCCCTGTTACTGAAGCTAATGGGAAATGAAACCCCTCAGGTCGCCATCCGTATGCCCATGGGTACCAGCTATCACAGAAGAAAGTCAGTGCGGAAATCATTCCTGCCTGTGACCATATCAGATGACGGGAAAGTGATGCCTGTAAAATACCACGGCTCCGCACACATACATTCCTATGTTTTTGCTGATGGCATTATCTCCATTGATATTGGAAAAGAAATACTGGAGGAGGGAGAGCTTGTCAGTGTAGGCTTAATTTGATGAGTGTAATGTATCCTAATCATCACTGACATTGCTTGGTAACTTATTTATTTTCTGAGCACTCCGATTATTATTTTTAGGTAACCCAAGATGGGTAGTATTCGATTCTAAAAAAATGCCCCTGGGCATGCTCTTGCTTTTGTGATCGTGTTTTTGTACTTTTGCACCAAAAGGAAACCTCCCCTAACCCTTATAAGTACCTGCATTTTAGAGTTTTATAATTAAATATATCAGTGTGAATACCTATACAGAATACGAACAAAAAACCAGTCTAAGCATACGCAGTTTAAAAATCGTTGATAAAATACTGCGAGAAAACCCCACCATAAAACGAATATTCAATTCAGCGAAATCTGCCAACGATGCCATAGAAGAATTAAAATCATGGCTGGCTGATTATGTGGATGAATTCCCCTGGATTAGTGACTATTTCAAGCAACTCCCTTCGGACGAAACCCTGTTTAATGCCATCAGCTGGCACGATTATGCCGTCATTCGCCTTATGGATTATATCAAGCACGAAGGGCAAGACCTTAAAGACATTACAGGTTCTGAGAGCAGCACCATTACCACTCCACTCAGAAATTTATGGCTTGCTGTTCATCAAGGCAAAGGGACATCCAACGAAGATTTTTTTATGGATATGCTCTTTCTTTTCCGACAAATCAATGGCACTTTGGCTAAACCCAAACTCTCCATGAAAAAGAACCTTCAATGGATGGACAAACACCCTTCGGGTCTGGATCAGAAATACATACAGGTTAGAAGGCGTAACAAGAAAAGAATCATTCTCGAGGTTATTAATAAATTGGAGAGTGGAGAAATAAAAAGCAGTCGGTTTTCCTTTGAATCCGGAATGGAAATGAAGGATAAGTATTTAACGGTGGTAGAATGGTGGAAGGACCATCGCTTCCATCTAAGTTTTGCTGCCCGTACCCCGAAGCAGGTGAATGACTATCTGGATCAGTCCCTGCGCTCTGATACCATGGAAGTTCTGAATGATGCTCACGAAGCCGGAATACCAATTTTTATTAATCCATATTATTTATCACTGCTTAGTGTTAGTACCAAGCCCAACAGAACCGGGGCTGACCGAACCATTCGCGATTATGTATTTCACAGCAAAGAACTTGTAAAAGAATTCGGAAACATTGAAGCCTGGGAAAAGGAGGATATTGTTAAACCAGGAGAGCCCAATGCAGCCGGATGGTTGTTACCCGCCTACCACAATGTACACAGACGCTATCCTGAAGTAGCCATTTTTATTCCCGACACCATGGGCAGGGCCTGTGGAGGATTGTGTGTTAGCTGTCAGCGTATGTATGATTTCCAAAGTGGTCATTTAAATTTTGATTTGGATAAACTCAAACCAAAAGTAAGTTGGAACGAAAAACTGTATCAATTGCTTGAGTATTATGAGAATGATTCACAACTTCGTGATATTCTGATTACTGGTGGAGATGCATTGATGAGTTCTGATGCTTCCATCAAGAAAATTCTGGATGCCGTACTGGAAATGACCATCCGAAAGAAGAAAGCAAATGAAAGCAGACCCGAAGGGGAAAAATATGCAGAAATGCTTCGCATCAGACTGGGAACAAGGCTTCCTGCCTTCCTCCCTCAGCGGATTACCAAAAGTCTGGTAAAGATCCTTTCAGAATTCAGAGTTAAAGCAGCTGCTGTCGGCATCAAACAATTTGTGATACAGACTCATATCCAATCTGCTATGGAGGTAACTCCTGTCATGCAGAAGCGCTTAAAACTGCTTCTCACATCCGGCTGGACGGTGACCAATCAAATGGTTTTCACTGCTGCTGCATCCAGAAGGGGCCACACTACCAAACTTCGGAAGATTCTAAATGACATGGGAGTTCTTCCTTACTATACCTTTACGGTTAAAGGATTCATGGAGAACTATCACAATTTCACTCCCAATTCAAGATCTGTTCAGGAAAAAATTGAAGAAAAATACCTGGGATTAACCAAAGCAGGTTCTCAGAAAAAAATTGCCCATTTGATAGAGAACCCTGAAAAACTTAAAAAAGGGCTCCAAAAAATCCGTCAGCTTAAAGAAATACCATTTTTAGCCACCGACCGATCAGTCATGAATATGCCGGGTGTTGGCAAGAGTATGACATTCAGAACCATTGGTATAACCAATGAGGGTCGTCGCATACTGGAATATGAGCACGACCACTCGAGGGTACATAGCCCTGTGGTTGAGCAGGAAGAAAGGGTGGTGATTATCGAGTCCAAATCAATTCATGCCTATTTGAGCCAAATGGAAGAGATGGGTGAGGAAAGGGAAGATTACGATTCACTATGGGGTTATTCCATCAGCAAAACAGAGGATTGTATGCCCTTC
>JAERTG010000127.1 GCA_016845065.1 Fidelibacterota bacterium
ATAAAATCGTAGAATCGAAATGGATCAAGCCCACATTTGAGGCATACCGGATACAACCCCGAAAGCCAATTCTTGCTTTCATAAGTTTGGTTTTAAAGAATGACGGCGCTGCTCAAATAACCCATCGAAATAGCGAACCAACTATCTGAGGTGGTCTGTCAAGCATTTTTTGCGATTTCTGTCTTTTTTTTCAGGTAAGTTATGAACACGTTTTAAACAGATAAACGTGGGTTATAAACATTTTTTGAACAATGAACTTATCCCATTTTAAAGACAAAAAATCAGCTGGTATTTGGCGTAGTGGTGCCTGCTACAAAATTGCCTCACCCCCTTATCTTATCTGCAAAATAAGGAACGGGGATTTTTGACGAATTTGGAAAATCTTTGCAATTTCTCAAGGCTCGAACGGGAATCGCCCCTGTGAAAATGGATCCCATTTAGCTCGTCGGAACACGGTGCCCATTTTCTGAGTGCAGCTCGCACAATCCATTGGGATTCCAAGGTCCCCTTAAATCGGCCTGCAGAAATAACCATAATATTAGGGCGATAGCCGCACATTGATCAGCTTCCGACTAGATAATCATCTGGTAAGTCGAGAAAACCTTTTTTCGTCGCCAATTCAAGTTCGATCAAATACCCTATCTCACCTTTCATTTTGATCTGTGAAACCATCCATTTTGGTAACCGAATCGTCACAGGAATACGTCTCAGATGTTCAGGGCTCTTTTTTCGACCAGCGCCTTTTCGACTTCCACCTCTCATTTTCACCTCTCCTTTTCACCCTTAAATTCGCCCAATATTTTTGAATACCGTGTACGTTTTTCATAAAAAAGCGCTATCACTTTGATATTCCGCCTTAATTATCCAAAGGACTTTTTCAACCCACAAAGGCGCTAATTCCGCCGGCCATGCTTATAAACCGGCTCCCCTGATCCGGATTGAATCTTTCTAAGGCCTTATCCAACGCTTTAACGCAAGAATCGGGGGCATAAAGCATTGATTATGCTTGCACCATGTATCCAAATAAATCTGACCCATTCTTCTGTAAAGTTTGCATATATTGAAGTTCGTCATAAGGCTTGTGATCTTTCCAGCAGCGGAAAATTATTCTGATCCATTTGTACGCCAAAGATCGAACTGCGGAATTATGCGATTTTCCTTCACTGCGTTTCTTGTCGTAATACGCAGAAGCCCAGATGGAATGCTTGCGTGATTCACCTGCGAATTCATGGAAGCTTTGCCGCAGAAATTTTGGGCATGCCCAGCGCCATCGAACCAGACAGTGTTTACCACTCTGAATGGTAACAGGCGCTATTCCACTGTAATTCTGGATGTCAACCGCTTCAGCAAACCGATCTCTATCTGATCCAAAAGCGGATAACAACCGTGGGGCCAAAACTTCACCCGCCCCTGGAAGGCTGAGGAAAATCTCAGCGTCAGGGTGGTCGGGAAACAAACTTTTAATAGCAGTATCATAACTATCAATATGCTTGATCAACTCAAGAATCTGCGCGACCAACATTTTGACTTCCATGACGGATGTCTCGATAATGACCTCATCACTGGTCAGCGGTTTTGCCTCCTGGATCAGCTTCAACCGTTTTTCAATGGTATCATTATAGCGACAACCATGCTGTGTAAAAAAGTTGCGGATCGTCTGCGTTCTTGCACGTTTTAGCGACTCAAAACTTGTCCAGCGCAGCAGAAAATTACATGCAATTGCCGTGTGCAAGGCATCCCCGGCAACACTTATCGCCAAGGGAAAATATTGTTTCAAAACAGCCTTCAGCTGATTGGAAAGCCTTGTTCTCTCATTGACGGCAGCACGTCGTTTTTCCGTAAGAATTTGCAGTTTCCTGGTTTCGGAATTTTCCGGTCTCCAAGGGCACAGTTTGTCTCGATGACGTAAGAGAATATCCAGGATAAACCCACTATCATTACCGTCATCCTTGGCCCCGGAACTTTTGAACGCCTTGCGGTATGTCGCTGCGAGCCTTGGAGAAACCACGTACACAACAAACACCCTGTATTCCATCAGGAAATTAATGACGGCCCCTTTACTCTGTTCGAGGGCTATGGCTATTTTTTGTCCAGGATACCGTTTCTGTAGTTCTTCCGCCCAAGAGGTAAGCGCATTTGGATCCTGATGCAGAGTATGTTCCGTAACCTCATTTGAAGCAGCATCCATGAGTTGATAAACATGACTCTGATCGCCCCAGTCCATGCCGATGTAAGCGGCATAGTCATTAGATGAATTGTCCGGTTTTGTTTCCATTGGTCCTCCATTTTTGCTATAAAATCAATTGAGTTGATACGCCACGCTCTTAACCTGGCGAAAGATTTATAGATGACCTTCTATAAGGTACAATCTGAGTATTCGTTAAGGGTTAAGAATCCGCTTTCGGCCGAAGAGTTGGTTCTAGTCATCGTATGACAAACGCTGCATATTCGTACCGAAAGCGGGGCGTATTACCTTTCTATTTTTGTCGATTTTGAAAAGTTTTCAACAATTTTCAAAAACAAGTTTTGAACAATTATGTCTAAATGAAGCAAGAATGTTTGGTCTTCCTATAAA
>JAERTG010000128.1 GCA_016845065.1 Fidelibacterota bacterium
ATCCTGAATTTGACCACAACCGAGTTTATCAAGCAGAATAAAGATATTATCCTAATCGGCCATCCAGGCGTTGGAAAGACCTGGCTTGCAAAGTGTGTTGGCTATACAGCCACACTGACAGGCATTAAAGTCCTCTTCACAACAGCCATGGAGATGATTAATCAACTGATCGCCGCCGAAGCGGATCATTCACTGTTAAAAAAACTCAAATACTACCAATCACCATCGCTTCTGATTATCGATGAAATCGGATATCTTCCGCTGGGTTCTACCGGGTCTAATCTATTTTTCCAGGTGATCAGTTCCAGGCATCAAAACAGTTCAACGATGATCACGACTAACCTGTTATGCGTTGCACCGCATAACAGGTTTAATGTGGAGTTTATCATTATGCGGAGTTCTCGCCACACGAACCCCACAAATCGATCATTTTAAAGTCTTATTACTCCGCATAAAAGAACCTTTCTCTAGCAATGCAATCAACTCATCGGTGGCTTTGAAACGCCCAGAACGCATCTTCGGAGCAACCACTGATTCCAACGCCTCAAGCTTTATCGACGAATCAGCACGTGTGTATATTTCAGTCGTTTGCATGTTTGCATGTCCAAGCCAGAGGGAAACCTTTCGAAGATCTTTGGTAGCTTGCAGTATCGTTAGAGCACAGGTATGCCTCAGAACATGAGGAGAAACGCGCTTCATTTGCAACGACGTGCATTGTTTTCTGGCAGTATGGACATGTTTACGCAAAATGTATTCGAAGCCGGATCGGGTCATGTGTTCGCCACGAGCATTAAGAAACAATTCCGGCACCAAGACGTTACCCCTAACCGCCAACCACGCTCGTAACACCGATGTTGTCTCTTTCCACAAGGGTAGAGAACGTTCTTTTCTGCCTTTGCCACGAACGAGAATACTAGCTTGCGGTTGAAGATTCAGATCAACAAGACATAACCCGATTAGCTCAGAGACACGCAACCCTCCGGCGAAACAAAGATAAAGCATGGCGCGATCCCGTATTCCGTCTCTACTAGATGGATCAGGTGCATTTAATATAGCCTGCATCTCTTCAACTGTGAGGTGTTTAACAAGACGTACATCGGTTTTTTTCAACGGAATAGCCATAATTCGCTGAATCTGTTCTAAAGCTGATGGCACTCTATACTCCATGAATCGCATAAACGATTTGATAGCTGCCAATCGAATGTTTCTTGAATTTGCTCCATTTCCACGCTCTTCTTCAAGGTAGTTCAGAAAGTTTACAATAAGAGTAGCATTGAGTTGTTCCAGATATAAATTCGACGGTTTGGTCTTTAGACGGTTGCCCGCATATTCAAAGAATAGCTTGAAAGCGTATGCATAAGATTCACTGGTATTGACACTGGCTCCGCGTTCAACTGGCAAGTTTTGCTGCAAAAAAAATGTGATGTGAGATGCAATCGGAGTCATGGTCGCCCTCCCCTAACGAAGCTTTCGCTGCTTTCAGCGATATTTCTCATCAGATGTGGTGTTGCTTCTAAATACCAGTAGGTGTAGGAAACATTGCTGTGGCCCAGATAGGTCGAAAGTGCCAGCATGTGTTTGGTGATAAGATCGCGGTTATCAGGACAGGTTTCCAATGCTCTCACTGCAAATGTATGGCGTAAAGAATGTGGTGTGGGTCGTGGCAACCCCGGTCCTTGTTTCAAGCCGATCTTGCAGACTGCTGCTTTGAATGTGGTGTCAACGTCCTCAATACGCAACGGTTTTTTTCGTAACGAAATGAACAGGTGATCGTCGAATGGGGCATAGGGGCGACGAAGTTTGAGATAACATTCAAGTCCCACCTGTGCAGTTTCATGCAAGGGTACCAGTCGGCTTTTACGGAATTTGGACATGCGAATGATCAAACCATCCAAAGTAATGTCCTCAAAACGTAATCGGATAGCTTCGGACACACGCAATCCGGTGCATGCCAGCAGAGAAAACAACGTGGCGTAGGTCTGTCGGCGTAAAGTGCGGTAGCCGGATTGCGATACTGTTTGCACCAGACTTCGGATCTTTGCTTGAGAAAAGATATATGGTGTCGGACGTTGTTTCCGTTCACTGCCAAAAACCGGTGGTGGTAGTTCATGGGATTGATCTTCGGCGCAGGCATATCGGGCGAATCGAATCACTTGACCAAGCCTTCGAGCACGTGTATGCACCGTTTGAGCGAGCATAGCCCACTCGATGGCGGTTTCGGAACAAACGTAGTGTTTACCTCTTTTTTCTGAGTAGATGGCAAAACTTCGTAATAAATTTCCTTCAGATTTGAGCCTGAATCCGCAGGCACGTCGCACCGCCAAATATGATTCCACAGTATTAGTTAGCATGACGACACCTCCGGCCAGGGTTGAGCGATCTGCCGCAAAACTGTCACATCTACTTTTGCGTATATCTGAGTTGTTTCGATGGAATGGTGTCGAAGGATGGTCGCGATGTCTTGCAGCGATGTTCCGTGCCGCAGCATCGAAGTTGCAGCGGAATGCCGAAGGACATGGGCAGCACCTCGGCTCTTGCAGGTCACACCTGCCCGGCGCATTGCGTATGTGACAAGCACCGAAACAGCACAATGAGATCCAAAAGCACGGAAAGGAGCACGAGAACGGATAAACAGTTCATTGGCAAGAGTTCGAGGCCGACCATAAAGCAAATAATCTACAATGGCGTTCCCAACCTCCTGGGTCAAAGGCAGTTTGACCCGACGACGACTTTTCCCGGATACTTGTATGGTTGCTTCTTCCCAATCGATGTCATCCAATCGCAGTTGGACGATATCCCCTGCTCGAAACCCCAGACGGGCGAGAAGAAGGAGAATCGCTCGATCCCGTATGCCGACAGATGAGTTTGGATTACAGGAGGAGATAACGCGTTCAACTTCTTCTGGTTGTAGGTACCGTGGAAGAGAAGAAAGTCGCCAATGCGCCAATACGGGAATGGCTCCACTTAGTGTAGCAGCACACTTGTCGTTGGCGATTAAAAAACGGAGAAACATACGCAGTGCTGTAGTGCAAGTTTTTGCTGTCGCCCATCCACTCTTTTGGCTTTTTTCCAAAACAAACTGTCGTAATATTTGGGCGTTAAATACGCTTGGATCATCGCCAAAGCGATCTAACAGTTCCCGGATTGAATGACTGTAATTATAGAGGGTAGCATCACTGGTTCCGCGCAGTCGGCGCATCCACTGATAGAATTCAACAAGCAATACCGGATCTTGAGTGCTAGGTTCATTGACAAAGGCATCAATTACCCCGGTACTTTGTAGATGCTTTAAGAATAGGCGGGCACTGTTGAGCAAATCCATTCGATTACTGCGACCGAAACCAGGACATTGGCACTGATTTAGATGGCGATTGAAACTACCAAGCAACTTCCCGGACAAACTTGAAATCGGAATGTTTTTGTAGTCTAACCAATAAATAAGGTGTTCAACTGCTCGAATATGCCTGTGAGCGGTTAAATTAGCGTAACCACTTTGATGGAGTTCTTTGGCAAATCCTTCAAATATTAGCCCACCTGGGCCACTACGTAGTTTTTTTATACGGCCTGGGTAACAAAAAAAGTGTTCAAACATGACATCCTCCTATAAGAAAAATTATGATTAGAAAGATGTCATTATTATGCGGAGCAGATGGACTTTCAATAGTATTCTACTCCACTAAAATAACAGTATTAACGGTAACTTCTGTAGCCTCTTCACCGCATAATTATTAACTCCGCATTAAACCTG
>JAERTG010000129.1 GCA_016845065.1 Fidelibacterota bacterium
AGTACAGTTGCCTGAGAGGCATTCTGAGCATTCTGTTGGGTCATGGACGACATTTCCTCGAGACTACTGGAAACTTCTTCCAAGGTGCTGGATTGTTCATTGGTTCCCTCAGCCAGTGATTGGCTCCCAGAAGCTATCTGGTTGGAGGCAGATCCAATTTGTTCTACAGCTGATCCAACCTGTGACAGGGCATCCCCAAGCTTTTGTCCCAAGTCATTGACATCTTGCTTAAGCTGATCATAGAGACCCTTATATTCGTTTGTAACTCGAACAGTCATATCTTGATCTGCCAGTTTGGACAGCACCTCTCCAATGTCTCCCAGAGGTGTGCTAACTCCTTCAGTGATGTCATTGAGGCCCTGGACAATTTTTGCCCATTCACCATCATATTTAGATACATCCGCTTTGGTCTCCAAGTTTCCAATCAGAATATCGGAAACGAGATGATTTATTTCACTCGAGACCTGATTTAGATTCGACTTCAGACTAATCAAGGACTCACCTAGAAGATCCTCATCAGATGCTTTTTCAATAGTTACTTCAAGATTCCCAACGCTTAACTGTTCAGTAATGTCAGCCTTGATTTTAAGTGCGTCATTCATACCACGAAAGGCATCGGCCAATTGACCGATCTCATCGGATTGCACGAATTTCACTTCATCACTTAGATCTCCTACAGCGATAGACTTGGCAACTGAGGCAATTCTATGAAGCGGATTGGCAATGCTTGTAGCTATCCAAAAAGCAAAAATAGCAATTACCAGAGCAATGATTAGGGCTGAAATAATTGCAGTATTTCTCAGAGAGATTATAGGAATATCAACTTCAGCCATGTCTATTTCCGCAATAATTACCCATTGAATGCCACCAAGAAGCTCAAGTGGCGAATAACTTGACAATACAATATTACCATTATAATCAAGGATTTCTTCTGATCCGCTTTTTCCAGATAATCCTTCAGTAGTTGCCTTGGTATCGACGCCGTTATTCTGGATAGTTCCTGCAAACGATGCCACAACTGAGTGTCCTGTTGGGTCCAGAAATGAATCGGAACGCATCCTTTTGTCCGCACCAACCAAATAAGTTTCACCAGTTTCCCCCATACCAGCTCGTTCTTGCATGACCTCATTTATGGCTTCCAGCGATAGCTGAAAAGCCAATACGCCAACCAGTTCATCGTTGCTATCGATAACCGGACCCGAAATAAATGAAGCGGGTTCACCTGAAGGTTCATACATTTCAAAATCTGCCAGCGATATCTCCTTCTGACCTTTTTTGAAGGCTTTCGCAAGTCCAGAATTAGACAAGGTTCCCCTTAGCAGATTCTGACCTAGATCTGATTCTTTGGCAGCAGTAAAGACAATATCACCATCTGGAGAAATTATAAACAGATCATAATAGCCATATGAATCTGCAAACTTCTTCATCTTCCAACCATGAAAACTGTCCCATTTACTCCAGGCAGCTCCACCTAGGCCTTCTTGATCGAAAGCATTGATAAATCGCTGCGTTGCCTGAATGACTGCACTATTTGAAGAATACATAGCTATATCAGTGCTCATTCCTTCAAAATGTGCCTGAATCTGCGCTTTCTTGATCTGTTGTACTGCATTTAATTGATTAAATGCCACTGTGTCCAAAGCCGATTGAGCCTTATTAAGACTCAAAAGAACAATTGTCGCTAATGGTATAAGACCTGCAAGCAAAAATGCACCAATTAGTTTCGGCTTCATTTTGATGTTGTTAATTCCAGCCATTTTACTTCTCCTTGTGTTAAAACTATTCTGTTAGTCTTCTTTTAGAATGTGAACGTAAATTCAAGGGCAGCAGCTAATTGCGATTCAACCGCTTTGCCATCGCTATCGAAAAACACTTTCTGATCTGAAAAATCATTGCGTATTTCAATCAACGCGCCCATACCGTGTCCAAGCACAAATGTTGGAGCAACAGTAACTGCCTGTCGTTTCTCCACCGTTTCCAAACGTGATCCGTCTTTATCATCAAAGGAATCATATCGGATTGTGAGCCCCAGAAAATCGGAAAAATCGTAATGGGCCATCAACAAATATCCCAGCCAATTGAAAGTGCTGGTTGTATTGGTGGCATCCGTGATATCTTCGCGACCCTGATTTAGCTCAGCTCCAAGTGTCAGATTTTCTACTGCGGTGACAGAAACATCAACATCAGATACAGTAAGCATATCTCCTTCTGCTAAACCGTTTGCGCCATGAATTACAGAAAGACCGCCAGCCCAGGTTTCACCTGAAGTAAAACCAAGTCTGCCGCCTGCTGTCTTACCGGTATTGAAATCAACATTCTGATCCCACCCATTGCATACATAGACTGACAAATCCAGCTGCTCGGTCAGGTTTCCCGATATCATTACCCCGCTAAGATTCGTGGGAAGCCCATTATCAAATACAAGCGCATGAGAATATTGATACATATCAGGTGCGTCTAGCAGTTCAAAACCGATGGGTGCGTTAAATTTTCCGAATGTAAGACTGAATGATCCTAGAAATGATGGGGTGTAGTTAATAAAACCCTGTTCGGCCTCGACAGTGAAACCGCCTGCACCGTCACTTACCCATTCCAGGTCCGCTCGAATAGAACCGCTCTCACCAAGACTTTTGTTGACATCAACTTCAATTTGATCCAATCCGAACGTATTCTCTCCGCTATTGCCAGCATAAAAATAACTGACGTCAACAAAACCGGAAATATCCAACCCAGATCCCGTTGTAACAGGTTTCTGCTCGGGTTTGCAATCGGGATTTTGATCACTGGAAATTTCGGTTTGCTCTGATTGCTTTTTCAAAACTTCTGTCACCTGCTTCAGATCTTCTCCTGTTTCACTTAAGAATGTTGAAGAAAAACCCTGAGCACAAAGCATTGAAAAAGCCGAACCTATTGTCAAGAGAATGACAATGGTCATTGTTGAAGCTTTCATATCATCCACCGCCAACTTCACCGGTGAAGACTTCATCAGCGAGTATGCACACTACAACTGAGCTGATTTTAACTTGTGGTTTTTTTGTCATAATTCTCTCCCTATAGTTGATATGAAGTTGATTTTTCTGTATCTATGAACTATCCATTGAAAAGGCTCATATCACTCCCGGTTAAAACACTCTCAATATTCAGCAATATTTTTACGGAACCTTTAGCCTTTGCCATTCCTCTTATAAAATCGGTCTGCAAATTGGTACCAAAAGAGGGGGTATCCTCGATATCATCACCAGTAATGTCCAAGACTTCCGAGACACTATCAACTAGAACACCTATCTGTAGTGTAGAATTGTCAAAAGTAACATCTACTACAATGATGCAAGTCTGGTCTGTATCCTCTGTACTTTGGATATTAAATTTTGAGCGTAATTCTACGACGGGAATCACTTTACCGCGGAGATTGATCACGCCTCGGACAAAATTTGGAGTCTTAGGAACCGCTGTGATATCCATGAGTCCGATAATTTCCCGCACCTTAAGGATTTCTAATCCGTATTCTTCATTTGCTACATAGAAGGTTAGATATTTACCCTCTTTGCTGACAGCGGCTGAGGGGTGATCCAAGATCGTTTCCGCGGGCGTTTCAACACTAGTTTGAATAGTCATGACTTCTCCTTGCTCTTAATAATGTTGTTTTCTTGAAATTTCATAATTCTGATAATCCTTCTAATACGCTCAATACACTCCACTCTTTCATAATGAAGCCATTAGCGTTTGAGTAACCCACTGGCATCCAGAATCAATCCAACCCGTCCATCCGGCATAATGGTGCATCCGGACAAACCCTGAATGTCATTCATGGTTTCACCTAAAGACTTAATGACAACCTGTTGTTGACCCAACAATGCATCGACAAGTAAACCAGCTTCTTTACCATCGGCCTCAATCACAACAATCAAGGCATCACTTGGGTCCTGCTTGGCCCCTTTAATTTGAAACTGTTGGTCCAGTCGGATAATGGGAATTAAATGATCGTGAAAATCCAGCATTTCCCCCTGATTGAGAACTGTGGATAAGGCTTTCCTGTCAGGCTGTAGAGATTCTTTAACGGATAGAGTAGGAACGATGTAACGGCTATTACCCACCTGGACAATCATTCCATCAATTATGGCCAGGGTCAGAGGTAACCGAATAGAGAAGAGACTTCCGCTCCCCTGCTTGGATTGGATATCAATCAGACCTCGCAAGGATTCAATGTTGCGCTTGACAACATCCATGCCCACACCGCGGCCAGATATTTCAGTTACTTTTTTGGCTGTAGAAAATCCAGGTTCAAGCACCAGGTTCCAAATTTCACTGTCCGTTAGTTTTTGATCTTTTTTTATCAGTCCCTTTTCAATCGATTTTGCCAGAATTACATCCCGATTCAGACCTTGGCCATCATCCTCAACTTCAATATATATATTGCCACCTTTTTGGAAGGCTCGTAACTCGACCCGACCCTTACGTGGCTTACCAGAAGCTTCACGAGTCTGTGCATCACTTTCGATACCATGATCGACTGCATTACGAATCATATGGATGAGCGGATCACCAATTTTATCAACAACACTTTTATCTACTTCTGTCTCCGCCCCTACCATGACAAATTCAATTTCTTTTCCTGATTTTTTGGAAAGGTCTCGAACGAGACGAGCCATTTTTTGGAATACTGAACGCACAGTAACCATTCTCAATGATGTACCCATACTCTGTAACTCACGGGTAATTTTATCAAGTTGCGATAAATGCTTCACAAGTGTGGGTGAGGCAGTGCTCACCAATTCTTCTGATTGGCTCACCATGGATTCAGCAATAACCAATTCTCCAATAGCATCCACCAGTTGATCCAACCGTTGGGCGTCTACTTTCAATATCTCTTTTAATTTTGTCGTTTGGGCTTGTCCTGATTGTTGGATGGATGGTTTATTTGCAGTAAAAACTACATTCTCTGGTGATGTTGTTGCTAAAGGTTCGGACGTATTTATGCTTGTTTCAGTCTCTTCAATTGGTTTTGGATCAGGCTTAACTATGGAATCATTATCAGCTTCTTTTTCTTCGGTTTCAGAGCTTGATCTCGAGTTGTCATCATCCAAGTTGCCAACAGCTGTTATTCGTTCTAAAAGATCTGGTAAACCAGGAGTTGGTGCAGGCGCAAGACCACTAGATAGGGATTCAGCAACAACACCAATCAATTGCTTTAAGAAATCGACAGATTCAAATGTGATATCCATGGCTGCACCCTTGAGGGCCATTCGGCCTTTCCGGGCCTGATCCAATAGATTTTCTGCCTTATGGGCTAGCAATCCTATCTCTTTTAGGTCAAGGAAACCAGCCACTCCCTTGATCGTGTGAAAGGCGCGGAATACAGTATCTAATGCATCAGGGTCATCTGGATTTGATTCCAGCATGAGTAGTTGCGCATCACTCTCGTCTAGATGATCTTTTCCCTCAACCACGAAATCAGCGCAGAGGTCAGTATCAATCTCCCATGTCTGGGATTCGCCTGGTGGCTCTGGTTGAACAACCTCGGGTATTTCCTGATTAGTGGCTTCCTCTGGGGCGGTGGCAGTCTTCCCATTTGAACCATTCCCTGATACTTGCAAACTCGCCACCACTATTTCAAGGGGAGTAACCTGTTCACCTCCAGAAAAAGAATTGAATTTGACTTGCAGCCAATCTTTGACAGACAGTAATACGTCCACAGCCGGTTCTGAATTTACCAGTTTGATATAATCCTCTGTACGATGACATAATTGCTCTACATCCGACAAGCCCATGAGAGCCGATTCACCTTTCAAAGTATGTAACATCCTAAGTAACTCGTCCGCCGCAACAGACTCATTTGAATTTTCTATACTCAGAATGATTGTTTCCATCTCACTCATAGCACCGTCTTGTTGGGATAGAAATTCGGTGAAAATTTCCTCATCAACGTGGGCAGGCAAATTTTGTAGGCTGATTGAAATATTTGATTCAGTTGGAGAAGCTGCATTCAAGTGCAATTCATCAGGGAAATGAGCTTCCTCCAGATGGTTACCATCCCTATATACAGATTGCAATTCAAGAACCGTTGCACTTACCACAGCTAGAGATTCTTCTGGATTCTCACATTGTTCTAAAAGAATATTTTCAAGGATGACCTGCACAGATTGGATAACAGGAGCGAGCTGGTGATTATCAGATTTAAGGGTCCATTGATTGATTGCCTCAAATCGATTATAGAGGCTACTAATAGCTTGAAAATCTGAGGGTTCGCTCAATACGATGGATTCACAAATCTCTTCGATTTTGGATTTAAGATCAATAGCTGGTGCTTTTTCAAGGGTATCAATGGTCATTAGATTCTCATCAATTCACTATCGCGGTATTAGAGTTCATCACCTTGCCACTTATCTTCAGCCCAGTGGTTGATTTCAACTTTTTATTAAACTGACAACTATTTTTAGGGATTTGATGGAAAACATTTCTGCTTTTTGCACTGGATGATGGTTTTGGTAAAACTTGATTCATTTCTTTTCTTTTGGCAGCATTGGAAAAATTCATTTCACCTATTTTCAGGCCATCGGAAAGATTGATGTTTACTATTTCAGAATGAATCTCGATCATGTTCCACCTAATTTTTAATAGTGTTTAATCCGTTCAGGTCTCTTTTGTCAAATCCTATGCCATGCGAAATGAGCGTGTCTATCTATATATTTCGACTGATCTTATGAAATCTTTAACAGCATTTTCAAATATGGAATATGGCTATTTTTACCTGACAAGTAGGTAAATATTGCCTGGTTGAAATCTAGTGGTTGCGGGATTCGAATTTGTAAATTTGGCTAGTAGCAGGCCGCACATTTTCTCATTAATCCTGGCTCGTAAATGAAGATAAATCTAGGGGATATCGGATTCTTTTAGTCTTGTTTGGAGATTATTTTTTAGACGAAATTTTTTATAGATGAACTAGGCTACCAGCAAGCGACCCTTCGTTTTACCTTCACTATCCTTTAATGGGGTAATTACGATTTGCCGATCGAACTGTTTTCCATCTCCATCTGAGAATGAAATCTGCCCATGCTTATAAATGGCCTCTGGATCGCCCTCCAGCAGCACAGCGCTATCATCAACGCTATTTAATAAGGTCTGAATTGATAGCTTCTGAACAACCGTTCGTTCAAGATTGAATTCTTGCTCTGCTGCCTTATTAAACTCGAAAATATGGCCATCAAAATCAAAAGTAATCATGATGTTCAGCGAGCTATTTAGAACATCACGAACTTCCTGGGAGGCTTTTTGGATACGTTTATCGTGTCCATATTTGTAAAATGTGGTTTCCAGTACAATTCTCAGATCTCGGTCATTAAAAGGTTTTATAAGATATCCGTAGGGTTCAGTAATCTTGGCACGGTTAAACAGGTCCTCATCTTCATAAGCTGTCAGGTATATAATTGGGAGAAATTGCTGTTCTTTAATTTTTTGGGCAGTCACAATTCCATCACTGCTTCCCTCCAACATGATATCCATAAGAATCAAATCAGGCTTGAGCATATTTGCCCGCTCAAGAGCTTCTATACAATTGACTGCAGTTCCAACAACCTCGTAGCCCATATAATTCAATTTGAATTGAATAAATTTGGCCATCCTAAGGTCATCTTCAACTACCAGAATTCGTTTTTTAGATATGGTATTCAACTATTGCTCCTCACACTTTTTCGATTCTTAACTCCTATCTGAGGACCACTCTCGCCCGGCAAAAGTCATGCTGCGAGTTTTGATCTGAGTATCTTAGCTCCCTAACAGATTGGAGATACTCCTGATTGTATTATCGGCAGTAACATTCCAAATCTTTACCCCATAGTGAAAAATAATTCTTGTCGCATCTAGGTGTGGAAGGGTGATGATTAAAAGGTAGAAGCCTGGGAGGCTCCCGGTTACCTGCCTTTGGGAAGGATCCAAACCCAGCGTCCCTATTCCATGACCCACTTACTTGGACACAACCACTATGTCATGTCGAAGATTCGTCTTCTTTTAGGGTGTTTATCGTGGTGAGCTAGAGTTGCTACTGATAGCCGGATTTGGCTTCCCCTCACTTTGCATAGGTCGTTTTACTCCACTGCGTCCCACATGTCTCCATTCGTCCCGGTATTTCCAACATTCAATAAGGCGGAGTCCCTAACATGGGGCACCTGTAACTCCGTAGCTTTCACCACAACCCATTATCTAGTAACAGGTAGCAGACAGGTCTACTGCCAATCTATTGGGTAAAACAAAAAGTCCCTGATACTGTAGGTACCAAGGACTCAAGAGTGTTGCAGGAGAGATTTATGATACACCCCCATTTGGTCTCAAAAATCTACCAATTAATGAAGTGGAGTGCGCAAAGGAAGGTGCCGGTGTATTATCTACCTGTCAATTGCTTACCAAGGATGGAACATTTAACATCGATCAGAGGTTGATACTCCTGATAGCATCAATCAATTCCACCGAAGTCCAGGGTTTCTTAATCATAGCGGTGATGCCGTAGGATTTAACCTCCTCTTGCTCCTCAACTCCCAAATGACCCGTGGATAGGATAAAGGGAATCTCAGACCCCGTTTTCCTAATCGCCTGACAAAGCTCATCCCCAGACATTTTGGGCATGGAGAGATCTGAAATGATGAGATCATACTTATCTGGATCATTTTTAAACAAGTCTAATGCCTGCTTACCATTGGAGGCGCTATCCACAATGAAGTCTTTTTGCCTGAGGATCATCTCTGTAACCAGCCGAATGCTCTCCTCGTCATCCACAAACAATATGGTGCTCACATCATAGGACAACTTCTCGGAGGATTTATCCGCTTTGATTTCTTCTATCCCTGTACTTACAGGAAAAAGAATTGTGAATGTAGTCCCCATTCGCGAGGTGCTTGAAACAAAAATGCGTCCTTGCATCATCTCAACGATGCCGTGGACAACCGAAAGCCCAAGACCGTTAGTCATACCTACTTCCTTACTGGTGTAAAAGGGGTCGAATATCCTAGCTCGGCTGACTTCATCCATCCCAGGACCTGTATCGCTGATTTTGAGTTCGATTACATCGACCTCCGGCTCTCCTTCACCGAGATTGGTCTTTATTTGATGCAAGCCTACACTTATGATTCCACCCTTCTCTTCCATGGCCTGAGAAGCGTTATTACACATATTCATGATGATCTGATGTACCTGTGTTCGATCACACAGAACCTCGCCAACATTCATATCAATGTTCTGCTTGATCTCAATATTGGGTGATATTGTGACTCGCTCCAGAGCAAGTGCGTCTACGACTATTTCATTCAGGGACTGGACCTTCATTTCAATGCTAGTATTCCGACTAAAGGTGAGAATTTGTTGTACAATAATTTTGGCCCTCGCCCCATGATCCAGGAGCTGCTGAAAATTCGCCTTCAGCTCCTCATCTGGTGGAAGCCCTGCTTCCACAAGGCCACCATACAGAAACAAACTTTGCAATGCATTGTTAAGTTCGTGAGCGATACCACCAGCCATGATCCCCACAGCTTCCAGTTTTTGTGATTGGTTCAGCTGAGACTCGAGAGATAAACGCTCGGCTTCAGATCGCTTGCGATCTGTGATATCGCGAAAGGTTCCTGTTAATTTTTCAACATTGCCGTTCTTCATTACTGGGGTAGAAACTGCGTGGGTCACCCGTCTACTTCCTTTTGCAGTGATAAGATTTAACTCTAGATCGAAGGGTATTCCTTTTGAAATGGCAAGATCCAAAGCTACTTCCAATCTCTCTCTATCTTCTGGAACATAGAAATCAAGGGCTTCCATTATTGATTTTTCTTCTCCGATTGGGACCTCGTGGATTCGGTATACTTGATCTGACCAAAGTACGGCTTGGGTGTCAGGAATGAATTCCCATCCACCTATTTTTGAAATCTTTTCCGTCTCCTTGAGAAGGTTATATACTACAGAAAGCTCCTCCTTTGCCTGATGGGCGGAATCAGTCATTTCTCGTTGGGTAACTCTTTGCCTCAATATGTTGAGTTCGCTCAGTAATTGTTCTTTGGTTAACGCTTCATCGCTCATCGCTGAATCCGTTCTTTAATTGATTGATTCGCCAGACCAAATGCTGCTGACTATACTGAAAATAATAGGCAACTTATGTATATCCAGTTCATTTGATTGCATTTTTTATATAAAATTTGATCAAGATTGTCTCTCCAGCAATCATAGCTGATCTGCCATATATAGAATGGTGTTGTTACTGTCTTAATAGGGATATCCCTTTAATGCAGTGCTATTTTGCTGTCTCAATTACGTTTGTTTTCGAGACACCTCAGGAGCTGGAAACGCAGACCTAGTGCTGTTTCTTTATACCTCTGCCCTTCGCATCACAATTGGATTATCCAGGTCATATTCGGCACAACCACCTCAAATCCGTGATGAAATCAATCAGGGTAAAGATCGAGATATTGAAGTGCAGCCCGTAGGGAGATAGGAGTGTGCGAACTCAAACCATCTAATTGATAAATGATATAATTGGTGATTGATGAGAATGATAGATGGTCCTATCTAAGGACCTATAAAACTGCCAAATTCGCTGGGGGAACTGGAAAAGGAATACTGGTGCTGGCATCATCCATGTAAACCATATAGACTGAATTTGTGGAAACTATCTCTCTCTTCATGGACTTCCCAGTGAAATACTGAATACTGTTAAGTCCAACATCAAGTATGATACATAAAATTTTTGTCCCGTCATTCATCTCAATAACATCAATCATGTCTTGAGGATCATTACTCTCTAATACCAACTGCAAATCGATATCCATATTGGTGTTCAAGTACTGGACATCTAATCGAGAGACGACATGCAGGGGTGCATCCTTATCACCAAAAACCTGAAAGAAGTAGAAATTTTCGTCAGAATGAATCAATCTGCCGTTTATGGGCTCTTGATACTTAGCAGAAAATTCAATTGACATATCTTTGCTATCACTAACCTCTTTATGATCAAGATTGGAAGATTTTGCCATTACATTTGAAACCAAGAGTGCGAAGGTGAGGATGATGTTGACTAAGTACATATTTTCTTCCTTTCAACAGACCACTTGGTCTTGATTGAAAGTATGTTAGTCTAAATATGGGAATTGGTATACAGGGAGTAACCTATAGTCATACGTGGATTTACCTTAAAAACTCAAAGGAAATTATTCTAACAACGGATTGGTATAATCGTTTTTAAGCTTGATTGGGAATAATGTTCGCACTTTTGGTTTTAGATCGTTAGGAAATGTCATTTGCCAGGACAGGGAGCATTTATAATTATAATTTCAATGTGCTTACTGAGCTCAGATAATTAATCATTATTACAAAACTTTAGACACATAAGCCATTATACTTGAATGGTCCAGCACATTTAAGTGCGATGAAAAGCTGAGACTTACTCCTCTCTTGATGAGATAAATTGTAGAATTAATGGGCGGTTTGTTTTAGATAGCTTGCGCGGTTTCAAACTACCTGTAATGTCTAATTTGAACCACAATCTGCTTAATAGTAAGCTGAAACAGATATTGCTGTAGTCTCATTGCTAACTGCATAATTATACTTATAACCTGTCAATTTATCATATCCCTCATCGTAGATTCCGTTTTCATTGGTATCAAGAAAGACGAAAGCAGTGATATTACCTTCGCTACCTGCTCCCAGAACAAATTTCTGAGTGACATTTTTGTTCACTGAAATTGGAAATTGGTCGAGGACCTCAATAGTAGCACCTTCACAATTGGAATATTCTCCATCTGAAATAGCGAGGTACCAATCGCCCTCAGATGTAAAGTATGAATCATCAGTCCAGATAACACCTGCATCAACATAGCGGGGATTTTCACAATTGCTTAAGACTAATGCTACGAGGATGGTAATTATGAGGTTTATATTCTTCATGTCAAACTCCTTATGATGATTTTCTTGACACTAGGATGTTAAACATCATACAGAATTAATATGTAGGGTTCTCCCTATTTAGCGCAATAAAAAACCCCAAATCCTATTGCTATTAATGATAGTTATACAGAGTTTATTCCTAATGGTTCAATAACAATATCATTTCTGGTGGTTAGTGCTGAATCGATTTGATTAAATTCATCCACGATAAAAATCCAAAGAATCCTGATTGTATTGCAGTGACTGCTCACGCTTTTCCACAGATCAGGGTGAAGTCCTGGCGGCTGGGGCGGTGGAATTCTTTACCAGGTCAATCATGAGAGAGGCTTTGATTGGAGCCGTTGATAAACAGTTATAAGGTGTATGGAACCTTCGGCGCTCCCCCCTATTAAAGATATCATTTCTGTGGTCTTTATATGTGATTCTGCCAAACCAAGCGTTGGATACCAGCCATTTCTACCAGCTTTTCATATTTATTTTAACCTGCTAACCTGCATTAAAAAACTCAATTGAGTCTGTTAATTTCTGGGGATTCAGGTTCGCTCTTGCTCTGTGCCGAGTGTTAGGGTATTTCAAAACTTTTTGGTGGATGAGGGTAAATTGTGATACCCTTATTAACCAAATCATATGAACTGCAATTTCCTTATTCGGTAAACTGGTACGAGACGCCAACTTTTTATAGCAGACACTAAAAGAGCTGCAAGTTGCTGGTAGCGTTTATCCCGTCAGCTGTATGGTAATGATTGTTTTCAATTCCTCTATCCACCCAAATCACATTTAATATTGAGAACATATCTGATTCTGGCTAATCATTTCCGAATGATACGAACTATTGCCATTTGACCTATCATACGTCCAATGTACTAATGGTAGGCAGCAATAAGTTCCCAGTCGCTTCCAATCATTCTGCTTCGGAGCTGCTTTGCCAACTTAGGTGAGTCACTACTCATCGTAGTTTGTCTCCGCTCCTCATTGGAATATGATTTGATCCATTTTTTCTCCGAAGGAATTTGGATAGAGTGTAGAAGTAATCATCAAAAGACAAGAGAGGACTCGCCCAATTTGACAATCAATGCTACAATATGTCCTATTGGTGGGTAAATTTGTCCACTACTTGCTAGGATAAATGCAAGAGTCCTAAATCAATAATTCATCGTTAGTCTTTTAATTACAATGAGTTCGTGTGGTGTCCAGATATTCCTCATAGACCGGCGTAGTAATTGCTTAATATCGCAGATGCCGGAGAGTGTCACTTGTATTATAAGCGATCTTGTCCGAATTGCTATGGCAACATAAATAGCAACTTTTGACAAGTCTTTTAATTCAGGTCAAATGAACGACAAACAGATATCTAGCGAGTATAGATTGTAGACGAGTACACCGAGAGAGCTATTTACAAATATGAAAAAGATCAACCCTGACGAAACAAACACTAATATGAAACCGTTGGTACTCAAGACCCTCGTTTTTTTCTTGCCAGTTTTTTTACTCGTATGCTTCATTGGTTTTTCCCTGTTGTCTTCTCTGAATTCAAATGAGATGCAGTCATTTTATGAGAGAGAAAACTATATAACAACTGGTCAGTCTGCGCTTCTCAGTGATGACCTCCTGGATCCAGCTGCAGAAATAGCTATACTGGCTCAAGGCATTGCTAATCATAATTTGTGGGATAATAATGGTGTGATTGACCAGCAGATTCTGGCTGATATTTCTAGCAATTTTTTAAGTATCTCTACTTTTCGCAGAATGTATGACCAACTAAGGCTTATTGATCAGGATGGTCTTGAACTTGCCCGGGTGAATTTTAATTCAGGAAAGCCACAAATCGTACCAAAGGACCAGCTCCAAAATAAGCGAGGAAGATATTTTTTTGAGGATGCTTTTGAGCTGAACTATGGAGAAATATTTATCTCTCCCATGGATCTTAACATTGAACATGGAACGATCGAAATCCCGCATAAACCAATGATCCGCTTTGCCACGCCCATTATTGATAAGCAGGGTATCAAAAAGGGAATTGTCCTGCTTAATGTTTTCGGAAAAAACATGCTCGATCATTGTCTCAGCCTCAATGCTGCCTCATCAGGCAGCCAGACAATGTTACTCAACGCCCAGGGATATTGGCTACTTAGCCCAGAGAAATCTGATGAATGGGGATTCATGTACCCAAATTCTCAGGACCTCAACTTTGACCACAAATATCCCGCAGCATGGGATCGGATTCGGGATAATGACACAACTCAATTTGAGACAAGTGATGGCCTTTTCACTTCTCGGACAATTCTACCACTCCGTGAAGCACAAATATCAAGTACAGAGTCAGACGAGGTCTATGCAGCCAGCCACACTGTGATAGTAAGTGAAGACTATTTCTGGAAGGTGGTCTCATTTATCCCCAATGATACATTGTATGCAAATCAAATCAAACGGCACACTATAGGGATACTAATTTTAGCCACCTTTGGTGTGATTCTGTTATTGGTTTCATCGTTTGCCGTAAAGATTGGCATCGTACGGAAGGCCAGTGCAAATGACTTACTCTCAAGTGCTAAGAAATACCGCAAAATTGCGGAAAAGCTGGCTGAGTCGGATAAAGAATTAAAAATGGATATAGCGGATCGTAAACTGGCTGAAGAAGCGCTTTTGAGCACTAACCGCCAGCTTGTGGAGGCCACTGCAGATCTTCTAGAAAGTGAAGAAAGATATCGTGGTCTTATTTTGAATTTGGAGGCAGGCGTGGTTGTGCATTCTGTGGATACTGCAATTCTTATGCATAACAAACAAGCTGCTGATTTACTGGGGCTAAATACCGAAGAAATGACTGGGAAAAAAGCGATTGATCCTGACTGGTATTTTCTGGATATCGATGGTAAGAAATTGCCTCGTGAAGAGTATCCTGTAACAATTATCAAAAATACACGAAAAGCTCTTAGAAATCTTGTTGTTGGGGTCTACCGACCAAAAACAAAAGACAAAGTATGGTTAACAGTAAATGGCTTTCCTTTTCTCGATAATTCTGGCAAGCTACACGAAATAGTGATCAGTTTTATCGATTTCACTTCACATAAAAATGCAGAAACTGCCCTTATCCGGAGCGAAGAGAAATATCGTTTGATCGTCGAAAACGCCCATGATGGGATTGAAATCACTCAGGATGATAAAATCATCTACTCCAATACTCGATTTGCCGAAATGTTAGGTTATTCTGTCGATGAGATATCTAATATATCATCCGATAAAATCTTCAGTAAGCAGGCTAAACGAGATTTAAAAGAAAGCACGAGAAATAGGCCATCAAATGGAGGGGAGCTCGATACCTACGAGACCACGTTTTTGCAAAAGGACGGCGGCACCATCGATGTTGAGGTCAAATATGAGATCATCGATTTTCATGGAAAATGGGCAACATTTGCCATTGTCAGAGATATAACCGTGCGCAAACAGGCGGAGAAGACGCTACGTGAGACGCATGCAAGGCACTCTGCCATGATAGCAAATATTGGCGATGTAATTAGCATCATGGGGGCTGATAGTATCATGAAATATGTTAGTCCAAATATTGAACAATGGTTTGGATGGAGGTCCGAGGATCTTGTCGGGACAGACCCCTGGGTAAATGTTCATCCAGGAGATCTTGAAAGGCTTCAAAAAAGATTTTATGCAGTCGGGGAAAAAGACAACGCCACGATGACGGTTGAATTCAGATATAAACGTAAAGATGGTATTTATACCTGGATAGAGATGAATGCTACAAATCGACTAAATGATCCAACAATCAATGGCATATTGCTCAACTATCATGATATCTCAGAGCGTAAGCAGGCCGAAAGAGAACTTGTGGAATCTAACCTCCAGCTCGAAGAGGCCACTTCACGGGCTAACGACATGGCAATCGAAGCAGAAATGGCCAACATCGCCAAGAGCGAATTTCTGGCCAATATGAGCCATGAAATCCGTACACCTATGAATGGTGTCATTGGCATGACAGGGCTTTTGTTGGACACGGAACTCGACAACAACCAGCGTCGCTATGCCGAAATCGTTCGTGCCAGCGGTGAGTCACTGCTTGGTTTGATCAACAATATCCTCGATTTTTCCAAGATCGAGGCCGGCAAAATGGACTTGGAGATCCTGGATATTGATCTGCAAAACCTACTTGAAGATTTTGCATCCACGCTGGCAATGCAGGCACATGTCAAGGGGCTAGAATTGGTCTGCGGCATGTCTCCTGACGCGCCGGCAATGCTCCGGGGCGATCCGGGGCGATTGCGGCAAATCCTGACCAACCTGACAGGCAACGCCATCAAGTTTACCCATACCGGAGAGGTGGTGATCCGCATCACCCTTGAATCCGACAGTGAGAAAACTGTGCTTCTGCGCTTTTCTGTGCGCGATACAGGGATCGGCATCCCCGATGATAAGATCGGTCTACTCTTCGATAAATTCAGCCAGGTAGATGCCTCCACCACCCGTCAATTTGGTGGTACGGGCCTGGGTTTGGCCATCTCCAAACAGTTGGCCGAAATGATGGGTGGCGAAATAGGCGCGACTAGCAAGGAGGGCATGGGATCGGAGTTTTGGTTCACCGCCCGTCTGGAAAAACAAGCTGTAGAAATGAATTGTAATGTATCCCCTCCTCCTGAGATTTTGACCGACGTACGTGTGTTGATTGTGGACGATAATGCAACGAATAGGGAAATCCTCACCGCTAAATTGACTGCCTGGAATATGCGGGTATCTGAAACCGGCAACGGCCAAGAAGCACTTGATGCCCTCTACAAATCCGTAAAGGATGTTGACCCATTCCAGGTTGCGGTCATTGATATGCAAATGCCAGGTATGGACGGGGCTGCATTGGGGCGCGCTATAAAGACGGACGGACGTCTATCCAAGACCTGCCTGGTGCTGCTAAGCTCCCTGGGTGCAGGCGGTGACGCCAAGCAATACGCCAAGATCGGATTTGAAGCCTACCTGACCAAACCAGCGCGGACAATGGAATTGAAATCCGCTCTCTCACAGGTGCTGGCCTCAGGCGAGGGAGAAACGCTGAATGCCTACCGCACTGCCACCCACCACAGCAAGCACGATGTGGTGAACCTGTTTGCGGACCGCAAGGGCAGGATTCTGCTGGCCGAGGACAACATCACCAACCAGCAAGTGGCGCTGGGGATTCTCAAAAAATTCGGTCTGACAGCCGATGCTGTGGCCAATGGAGCGGAGGCAGTAAAGACTTTAGAGACCATACCCTATGACCTCGTGCTCATGGACCTACAGATGCCCGAAATGGACGGGTATGGAGCTACGGCTCGTATCCGTGATCCCATATCTCCAGTCCGAAACCACGACGTTCCGATAATTGCTATGACTGCACACGCCATGACCGGCGACCGAGAAAAGTGCCTGAAAGCAGGCATGAACGGCTATGTTTCCAAACCCGTGGATCCAGTGGTACTGGCAAATGAACTGGAGAAGTGGCTACCAATCCCAAAAACTATCCCCGAGGAGAGTATCACTGAACCTGAGGAGAAATCGTCAGGTGATTCAGAGGTATTTGAATTAGTCGTGTGGGACAAAGAAACGATGTTGGGGCGGGTGATGGATGATGAAGATTTGGTCCGGACAATTATCTCTGGCTTTATAGGGGATATCCCCAACCAGATTGAAAAACTCGACCAGTTCCTCGAAAATGGAGATATACAGGGCGTGGAACGTCAGGCCCATACCATAAAAGGAGCGGCTTCGAATGTAGGTGGGGATGCGCTGCAGGATATTGCCTTTGCGATTGAAAAAGCGGGCGAGGCTGGTGAACTGGACGCCGCCAGGACAGACATGGAAGAATTGAAAAGACGTTTTGATTGTTTAGAAAATGAAATCAGGATAGAATTAGGTCAAAAGAATAAAAAGGTGACCCAGACATGAAAACACTTATTGTTGAGGACGATTTTACCAGCCGATTGCTACTGCAGGAATTTTTGACAAGTTATGGGTCTGTACATATAGCGGTAGACGGTAAGGAGGCTGTAGATGCCGTGCGTTCTGCCCTCCAATCGAATAAGCCTTACGACCTGATTCTAATGGATATCATGATGCCTAAATTGGATGGTCATGAAGCGCTAACCCAGATCAGAAAGATAGAGGCACAAAATCATTTGGTCGATGCAGATCAGGTGAAGGTGATCATGGTAACAGCCCTCGCTGATGCGGACAATGTAATTTTCGCCAGTCAAAATAAGGTTCAGGGATATATTCTGAAACCTTACGACCTGAATAAACTGCTTGAAGAGCTCCGCAAATTGGGATTGATATCATGAAAAGGAGAACAATCCCTTGCGAATCCTGATTGCAGAAGACGATTTTACTTCGCGTAGCATACTGATGGCAGGTCTGAAGAAAGTTGGACATGAGGTTGTGGAAACCATTAACGGTGCCGAGGCTTGGGCTGAATTGCAAAAGCCCAATGCTCCCAAACTTATCATTCTTGACTGGATGATGCCAGAGATGGATGGATTAGAGGTACTTAACTGTGTTCGTGGTATGGATAATAAGCCCCCCTCATATATTATCATGCTAACCTCAAAAAACGAAAAAGCAGACATCATCGCCGGTTTGAACGCTGGGGCAGACGACTACTTGGCAAAGCCGTTTAACCTAGGTGAACTTAAAGCCAGAGTCGAAGTAGGAAGACGGATGGTTGAAATGCAAGAGCAGCTTCGTCAAGCCCACAAACTCGAAGTCATAGGAACCATGGTTGGTGGTGTTGCTCATGAGTTCAACAATGCCCTTCAAAGCCTATTTTTATATGCTGGAATTGTTCAAGACCAACTGCCTGAGGAGCAGGCTATTAAAGATGATTTCGAGAAATTGCTGGCGACTGCTAATGATGCCAAACATTTAGTACAACAGGTCATGTTGATTAGCTCTCAGGATTCTGGCCAACCAGAGCAGATTGATCTAGCTGACTTAATAAGTGATGTACTCCAAAAAAAAATGACTGCTGGCCTGGATGCGAGTCATATTGAGCTTACTGTTTCTAAGAATTGCCCTCCCGTGAGAGGGGATAAACAACAGATTCGAACCATTCTCAACCATGTGATCGAGAACGCCATTTTAGCTATTGTAAATGGTGGCGATATAAGTATAAACCTAGAGTGTGATGAACATACCACGGAAAAATCTATTCAGTCTAGAAAAGTCCAACTGGCTATAACGGATACTGGTGTGGGCATGACTGAAGAGACGTTGAGTCAAGCTTTCAATCCGTTTTTTACTACGCGTGAGGTGGGTCAGGGAAAAGGATTTGGTCTCCCTATTGTCTACAACATACTTCAGAACATGGGTGGTTCGATATCAGTGACTAGCCTGTTCGGGAAGGGTTCCAGTTTTGTAATTGAATTTCCTTCAGGTAACATTCAGGTAAATTAAAACCGGTACCCAGACTGCAACATTTGCCATCTTAAACACGCCAGCCCATGCTCTAAAAGAGTCTATTTACCTAATGAAAAACGATGAAAGGTGAGGGTATCCCAATGGAATGACACTTAGCCAATCCCCGGTCCTGCTGAAGCATGTACCAAGACCATCAATACAACTCGATTTATGGGGTATTTTGCGTCACGCTTACCCTCCGAACAGGTATTGCATTCAGGCTGCTTTTGATCCTGATCGTTCCTACCCGGTTTCACCCTTGCTCCGTGGGTTGTGTGTGGGTAAATTCATTCTGTCATAATTTGGATTTTATTGGCAACATGTTCTGATCCATGTGATTTCAACACCAATGCACAAAATGGTTCCCGTTAGAGTAATAATTTATAAGAAGGTCATTTCGTGAATTTATCTTCAAAAACTGGAAAAGCTCTAATCATAAGCATTCTACTAGAGATCGCAGGCTTAGTTATTCTTGTTTTTCTTTTAGCCCAATTTTTGAGAATGCAACATACTGGACAGCAACAATTAATTACTGCGAACAAACTTAGATACAAATCCTATCTGTTAGCTGATCAGCTTCGACAAAGCTCAGATGATTTAACAAGAATGGTTAGATCTTATGCTGCCTCTGGAGATGAGAAATTCGAAGATTATTTCTGGAATATTCTGGATATTAGAGATGGTAAAATTCCTAGACCCATCAATTACGAACGAGTTTACTGGGATTTTATGGCAGTGAGCAACCCTGAGCCTCCCTTTAAAAATGGGAGGGCAATATCTCTCCGTAAGCTAATGAGTGAAGCGGGATTCACTGAGAGTGAATTTCAAGTGCTCTCTGATGCTCAACTAAAATCCGATGAGTTGGTTTCATTGGAAAGAATAGCAATGCACGCAATGAAGGGAGAGTTCCTGGATAAAGCTGGCAATTTTTCTATTCTTGGTAGTCCCGATCCTCGAAAAGCTTTAGATGTCTTATATGGAGAGGAATATCACGAGGCCAAAAAAAGTATCATGGCTCAGATAAATAAATTTCTTGAGTCTATTGACAATAGAACTTCTCAAAATGTCTTTTTAGCCGAATCCCAAGTCAAATTTTATAGTTCAGCTCTCACCATTGTTTGGGCAGCCCTAATTTTGATAGGTCTTATTCTTTTTTTGACGACCTCCACACATCAAAAATCATTATCTAGAAAATTGAAAAAGCTTGTAGAAAACCTCTCCCACGAGCTGGAAGAACTAAAGCAAGCTGAGAATAAAATTAGCAAATTATCTGCAGCAGTTGAGCAAAGCCCCGTTTCAATTGTGATAACCGATGTGACTGGAAACATTGAATATGTAAATTCAAAGTTTATCTCTTTGACAGAGTATACTTTTGAAGAGGCAGTTGGGCAAAATCCACGTATTCTTAAATCTGACGATCAGCCCGAGGATTATTATGAAAATCTATGGTCAACCATTACCTCAGGGAAAACATGGGACGGAGAATTTTATAATAAGAAGAAAAATGGAGAACCATATTGGGAATCAGCCAAAATATCACCGCTTACTAATGACAATGGTGAAATCACCCACTTTATTGCGATAAAAGAAGATATTACTGAACGCAAGGCTTTGGAGAATCAACTCCGCCAATCCCAAAAACTTGAAACCGTTGGGACTATGGTGGGAGGCATCTCACATGAACTAAATAATATTCTACAAAGTATGTTTCTTTATGGTGGTTTGGTACAAGATCAACTCCCCGATAATGAAGAATTACGGGCAAACTTTCAACATATACTTGAGCATGGGGAAAGAGCTAGAGATATTGTAAAACAAATCTTGACTTTTAGTAGAAAGGCCAAGATTGATATGAAACCGCAGATTATACATGAACATATCATGGAATCTATTTCTTTGGGAAAGGTATCACTGCCTTCGAGTATAGACTTTGTACAAGATATCAATAGTGAATGTGGGATGGTACTATGTGATAAGACACAGATTCATCAGATCGTGATGAATCTGTGTAACAATGCTCAACACGCTATGGCGGAAAAAGGCGGTGTTTTATCGCTTAGCCTGCATCAGGTTAAAGCATCCCTAAGTAGTGGAGATCCAGCGACTGATGTTCTAGAGCTCACAATTAGTGATACTGGCCATGGCATAGATCCACCTGATCTAGAAAGAATATTTGACCCCTTCTTTACCACCAAGCAATTAGGGCAGGGTACTGGACTTGGTCTATCAGTTATACATGGTATCGTGGAAATGATGGGTGGTCACATAAGCGTGACCAGTGAGGTTGCAAAGGGCACAACTTTCAAAATTCTATTTCCGGTGGTGGATGATATTGAGGATTTCCACACTACTTCCTGAACTGTTACCACAAAATGAGCTGGGGTATGACAATATTTGAATTACTGCGTTTGGCAGAAACCCTGAACGTCAGGTGAGTTGATTAAATAGATAAGCGAACTAGACAATAAGTAGGGATTGAGCCAAGCATTAACCTACAATCTCAACAGGCAACATTTTGGTAACGACCACCCAGCTCAACTTTACCCTCTATTTTTTTAGTGTGAACAAGCCAAATCAGAGCTAGTGAATAGATCAAGTCCTGCAGGGAATCACAGTACCATATTTAATGTGGAGGCTGAAATTCTGGTGTTTAGGGGATATTCGATGAAGCAGAAGAATTTGCTTTAAAAAGTCGCTACTTGGGATTCAATTCTAAGCCGCATTGACTGATGGCTACAAACAGAGTTTTCTGGTCAAAAGGTTTCAGAATATATCCCTGGGCCTTATTTTGCAGGGCGGTTATTACATTATCCTCATCACCTAAGGTTGTCACCATGATCAGTATATTTCTGATGACAATTTCTACCATTGAACTATCTACACTAATCTTCAATTCATCGGCAAAATTGGTGTGTATTTCAATCTCCTTCAACTCAGCCTGATCGCGACTAATTGTCAGCGCACTCGAGCACACTTCCGAAAGCCTAATATGCTTGAATGCTGGCTCAATTAGACCCATTTACAGCCTTGACCAGGTAAGTAGGTTTTCCAAGAGGGCATAAACCTTCTTACTCGTTTTCTCCAGATTAAAAAAAGTCTCCCGCAAATCTTCCAGACTGAATTCTGAGAACTCTTGGTTTATCAACTCGAGATATTGCATCTGGGTCCCAATGGGACCTCTGAGATCATGGGCGATGATAGAAAAGAATCGGTCCTTGGTCTGATTTAACTTTTCCAATTCCAGCTCTTTCCTCTGTTTATGATCAATTTCTACGACTAATTGCTCATTAACTGTATGCAACTCACTCGTCCTTAGGGAAACCGTTTCTTCCAATTTTAGCTGATGTTTCAACAAGTCCTGTTCTGCAGTTATTCTTAATCCAATCTCTTGCTTCAATTCTACTTCACGGACTGCGAGAGATGAAAAAGCGTTGGCATACTGTCTTGCCACCAGAAAAGCCTGTCCAACAAGGAACAATACAATCATATATGGGGCAATAAAACCAGATGAGATGACCCCCAGGGTAAACAGTGTGTCATTCAGAACCGCGATTGCCAATACTAGAGCACCAAGAAAGATAATTTGTCCCTCTTTTTCTCCCGCAAGAGCAGCCCGGGCAACGGCACTAAAGAGAACAATTGACAGTGGAATCAGCCAATAGATGTAAAATGTTGTAAGGTGAGAAATTAGGTGTGTATCTGGAATTAATAAAACCAGCATGAAGAAGATTGTAATCGTAGTCAGAATTTTCTGAGCAAATCTGAATAAGTATGCGTCAAATTGTCGCATAAAATATAGTGATGTCGTATATATCACCAGGTAAAGACTTAAGTATTCCATCCTTATCTGAAAACTCCAGGGAATGTATTCAATAAATTCAAAAATCACAAAATTGGTGGAAAAGAGTGTCCTTAATATCCAGGAAAGATATACAGTTGTAAGAAGCATGGCAGTGCGATCATGTCTCCTGAGAATAGAGATGGCTAGATGGTACAGTGCCAGAGCCAGGTAGATACCCAAAAACATAATGTCACGGCGCGTAGTCCTGTCAAATATGGATTGTATTGTGCCGATAGAACCTATTTTTATGGGTCGCCCCAAACCACCATTCCGAAATTCATAATTGGAAACATGAATCAGAATGTTAACTGTATCCGTAGGAGAGCTAAACTCGATGATAGAGGGTTTCCAGCAAGCACGGTTAAGCGATTTGGAAGTATCGGGATGACCCACCTCTCCTACAAGATTGCCGTTTACGTAATATCTACTTGCGGTGTTATTCTCTCTGACCATGAAAGCAAGTTTCTGATTGATATCATTCGGATGAATCAGGATTATAGCCTGGTAGGTAGCATGCCCAATGGCTTCAATATTATCTATGATTGATTCGTCTTGATCCTAATATTGTGACTGAATAAAACCATCGGAAACAAGCTGAATTTTCTGATTTGGGTCCAGGTGATGGTTCCAATAGAAATTCCACCCACCCGTCAACTCATAGACATTTTCATTTGATATGGGATCCTCCCTGAAATCAAACACTGCATGATTCACAGGGCTATCTCCTAACGCAGAGACAACCAAAACGATTACAAGTATTAGCATATTCAAGATTTTATACAAATAATTCTCCATAATTTCACTAGTTGCATACCTAATAATGATCGATTAGGATTGGCATTCTTTAGTGAATTAAAAATATTCTTTATCCGTCCTGTTCAACATTTTCACCTCCAGCATGGTTGGTAACTATTTGGATGATGAGCCCGAAGTCAGTTATAGAAAAGCCTGGAGATGAATAATATAGGGTCCTGATCTCAAAACGTAGAGACTTTTACGATAGCAACTCTAATGTTAAACTACAATAGAAATATAGACACCTTCTGGTTCTGATCCATTCCCCCATTCTCTTATTAGCCTACTCATATGAGCTGCAATTTCCTTTTTCGGTAGACTGGTCGGTGGTTCAGACGAACCCTACCACAACTTAGCAGATTAGCATGGGATAAGGTAAGGCAAGCACTTCGACGTACTCAGTGCTGGCGTAACAGAAGCCAATTCTGTTTTGATTTCACATCCTGGACACAAAGGGGCACCGATAATCTGATTCTCAGTTAATTGTCACCACATAAAGATTGAGCCTGCCTCAAGACCGTGGCTTAGATAATGACAGCCCTGAGTCGTGTTCTGAGTCATCCTGATGCCAAATTGGTGCGGAGGGGGGTTAGCAGCATAAAAAGCCTCAGTTCGGGAAGTCGGATTCCTTTTTACACTTTCCGGATTTTATCTTCTGCTCAATATTGCTTGCAAGTGGCTCTTCGTCTATTGGTTACTTTATTTTTATTGACTCGAACAGATTTATCCAGACTTAAGTACATTCTTAACGACCTCAAGTAGCTCTTCATTTGTTATTGGTTTTTGAATAGCCTCAAAAGCCCCAAAACTTTTCGCAAGTTTCAAGTATCCCATTTTGCTGGTTTTTCCGCCACCAGAAATAGCAATAATTCTTACCCCTTTATCAAAAACTCTCAGCTGCATGATCAATGACAAGCCATCTACTCCGGGCATTAGAATATCAGTAATTACTAAATCATAAGGACAACTTTCATATAGATTCCTGGCAATCAAGCCACTTGGAGCAACATCAACTTCATACCCATGATTAGTTAACAGCCTAGAGTACCCAATCCTCAGCTCCTCGTTGTCATCTACGACTAGGATTCTGAATGATTTGTCTCTAAGTCCCATATTTGCCCAGTTCCTTTAGTAATTACGAAAAGATTTATTCGGAGCTCATCCTCCGAATCCTTTCAATCTGCCTCGTCTTGAAAAAAAACATCTTACACCCAGTCCTATATGTGCTGCTCCACTACGTTTAATATTGTGCACCGGTTCCAATCAATCGATGGCAATAAGATCAACATTGACTGTATTGTTACCAGGACTTAGTACCAACCACTGGACATCATTTAAATAGCCTGTTCGTGATACGCGTAGAGAATCCTCAGTCCCTGCCACTACAGGATCAAATTCATAATAGCCATTGGCAGTAGTCATGAGTGTATCAATATTAATAATAATCTGGACTGAATCCAAGAGGGCTTCGGTGAGTGAATCCCTTATGTGACCCATGAGAATTGCAGGATCAGCAACCAAAGCAATATCCCAAACGTTTTCACCAGCATCCAATTCAATCCAATCTGAATAGGCCTCGTAATTGGCTTTTGAAACCTTGAGAACCAGGTTTTCCTCAATTCCTGCCCCTTCAATTTCATAATACCCTGTTATATCTGTTCTAACAGTGTCAGCCCCCAGAATTACTTGAGCCGAATCCAGCGCGGTAGCTGTGATAGAGTCTGTGATGTATCCCTTCAGACTTCCAATGTTTGAATCCATTACAATGTCAGCGGTATTCTCGCCTGCACCCAAAACGATCCAATCGGAATAGTTGTAATAGTCAGGCAGAATTGCTTTCAGCGCCAGACTCTCACCAACCGGGGCATCACCGAATTCGTAATAGCCGTTTGCATCAGTATAGGTTGTATCGCCATCAAGGATAACCCGGACTAATTCAAGGGAGATCATATCAGTCGCATCAGTCACATATCCAATCAATGATCCATTGTCTGCTGCCAGCGTAAAATTCGCAGCATTCTCACCGACGTGAACATCAATGAGCTGGGTCTGAGCTACATACCCATCAGCATCTACATTTACCTGAATCGATCCGACATCTTGATTTTCAAAAGAGTATAATCCATTCACATCTGTAGTATCGATCCTGCCATCAGCTCTCACAAGCACACCTTCAATGGGCGCATTGTCAGTAGCATCCACGATCAATCCGACAATATCACCCACACTGGGGAGTAAGGAGATATCATGAATATTATCTCCATAATTCACCATAATTGCTTCCTCGGAACTAATAAAATACTCTGATGTGCAGCTTATGTGCACAAGACCTCTATTAACTGATAATAATTCGAAAAATCCATTTTCATCCGTTACATCACTCATGTCGTCAATGCTGACTTCAGCCCCTTCAACCACTTCTCCCGTTGATGAATTTCTGACAATACCAAGGACACTGCCTGTCGTTGGAATCATCATGATATTCTTGACATTATTGCCTGCAATCACTTCCTGAATAAAGGAATAATCTTGATAATTTTCAGCATTCACCGTTAGAAAATGCTGACCGAGAGGAATGTCCTCAAATGCAAAAGATCCATCAATTTCACTCAGGGTTGATTCATTCCCCAATTGGATTAATTGTCCCACCAGAGAAACAGCGGCTACAGAGTCGCGGACAAAACCGGTTACATCCCCAATGTTTGGATCCAGATTGATATCTAGAGCATTGGCACCCTCATCTATATCTAGTAAGTCTGTATAGGTATCATAGCCTTCAACTGTACAGGTGATCAGGGTCGATCCTGTTTGCAATCCTGTCGCTTCATAGGAACCTGTCACACTTGTGGTAAAGGTATTTTGGCCTATCTGAACGGCTACATTTCCCAGCACTGACCCATCCAGTGAGCTGCGAACCCACCCTGTAAGTGAGCCTGGATTATCGTCTAATTCCAGATCCAGATTATTTGCACCACCAACAATTTCAAGAACGGAATAGGTTGTGATATATCCCTGAAGAGAGGCAGAAACTGAAGCGCTACTGGTGATAGGGATGCCCGTAATTTCATAAAACCCTGCAACGTTTGTAATTCCCTCATATCGGTTGATAGTTACCACAACACCTTCCAATGAGCTTTCATCCACCATTGAAGTTACGCGGCCGGAGACAGTAGCGATATTTGGTTCGAGCGCAATATCGTTGGAATTATACCCAGCAGTAACGTTGATCAAAGTTGAGTGGATGCTGTAGCCATTCAAAGAGGCACGAACCGGTACATTCTCGCTGTTTGGGATATTTAGTAACTCATAGTATCCCTCACTCTGAGTGGTATCTGTGATATCTCCTGTTTGTACCACAACTCCTGCTAGCTTCAATCCACTTGAAGCATCTGAGACATAACCGGCTACCTTACCTAACTCAGTGAGCAAGGTCATCTGAATATCCAGAATGTTCTCACCCACTTCAACATCCGTGAAGCTGGCATGCGTTAAATAATTTGCGGCTGTAGCGCTTATGGGTATGTTGTTTCCTGCCACCACGTCTGTGAAACTGAAATAACCATCGGATCCAGTTGTGAGTGCGGCTCCATTAATATTCACAACCACACCGGATAGGGGATATTCTGTCGAGATATCTTTTACGTGACCTGCAACGACACCGACACCCGATTCCAGAAAGAAACTGAGAGCTTTGGTAACTGAGGTTTCCTGATCAGTTACCTGGAGGTAGATAATAACCGAATCAGATTCTGAAGGCGATTGCCACTGAATGGGATTGGCCCCCAGGCTATCGAGAAAAGCTCCTCCACTAGCCATCCATCTATAGCGAAGATCATCATTGTCTAGATCTTCAGCGATTCCACTCATCAATACAATTTGTCCAGCTTTCGGTTGAGATGGATGAATAATCAATTCAGAAATTTCAGGTGCATTATTAGGAGGTACTTCTTGACATCCCCAAAAAAATGATAGTGCTAGCAAGATGGGAATATATTTCCTGCCCTGATTGATTTTTTTCCAGTTATCCATTTGTATTAACCCTTTTTTATCTCCACTCATTGCATGGCTTTTCCCATGGGTGGGTTCGTGAGAATGAAGCTATTTCAAGTCTTTCCAGACATTCTGCATGTTTGTAGACCTCAATACTGTGAATGTCTGGCATACAGACACCCCTATACATGTCTCAAACACTGTACCACCTCATAGTGCGAGCAGGTGATTCTGCTAATAAACGCATTTGTTTTATGCCCTTTTCTGGTCATTTATTTATAGAGAATAATACACAACTGCGGTTCAAATCTGCCCCCTGTTACACCACTTAGGCCCTTGATACCAACAGTATCGGGGACTTTCGACTTTAGGCACAATAATGCCATAGCCATGCCTGCAAACTCTTGCCAAATAATAGGCAGTGATGAAAGCTACGAGGTTACAAAAGGCGGATACATACAATATCCAGAGGCTATATATTTTTTTGGGGAATCGGCTACCAAAGTGCAGGCTCTTACTAATTAATGATCTATCATGAGTAACAAATACCAATCACCTAACAGAGCTTGATATCCGACTTTCATGGTGACGATTCTAGTACAGTGGGGTGACGCGGGGATTATCAATAGTACACAAACCAGATGGCTTAGCGGGTTATAGTTGCTTAAATGTTGCTGGTTAGGTAATTGGAGTTGCTCTCAGGAGCAATAACTACTCATTTTTTATCTCTTGAATGCTTGATATCAGCTCTTCTGCCGTCCATGGTTTTTGGATAGATTTGGTAATGCCAACACTCTCATATTCTTTTTGATCTTCGATATCCAGATGACCAGTAGAAAGCATAATGGGGATGTCTGAGCCAGATGCTCGAATAGCCTGGCACAGCTCTATTCCTGACATTATCGGCATAGATAGATCCGTCACGATGAGGTTGTACTTGTTTGGATTTGCCTGGAATAAATCAAATGCTTTTTGTCCATCAGAAGTACTTTGAACGGCAAAACCCTTACGCAATAAAATGGTTTGGGTTACCTCACGAATACTTATTTCATCATCGACAAGCAAAATCGACATGTTGAAATCATCCTTGGGGGCTGTTGCTTTTTGGGTAGTATGAATCTCCTCAAAACCATCGACCACTGGAAATAGAATATTGAAAGTTGTGCCCTTGGTAACATCACTGGTCACGCTTATTTGACCACCCATCATTTCCACGATGCCATGTATAACAGATAGACCAAGTCCTGTACCCCTCCCAAATTGCTTAGTGGTAAAGAAAGGGTCAAATATCTTCTCAAGGTCAGGAGGATCAATCCCATGACCGGTATCACTTACTGTTAGCTTAATTGCCTCAGTTCCAGGTTTTTTTTCACCCAGGGAAGCTTGAGTTGGTTGTAGACTGACAGTTAATGTGCCCCCAGTTTTTTCCATTGAGTGTTGGGCATTATTGCAAAGGTTGATCACGATCTGGTTGATCTGGGTCTTATCGCACAAAATAGGGCCACAGCCCATATCAATGTCTTGCTTTAACTCAATATTGGCAGGCAAAGAAGCTCGCTCAAGCGAAAGGACTTCTAATATAATGTCATGAATCACCTGTGGCTTGAAGTCTATTTTACTTTTACGGCTAAAGGTGAGGATTTGCTGCACAATATCTCGGGCCTTCTCTGCACCGGCTTGTAATTGGTTAAAGTTTCCCTTCAATTTTTCATCATCGGGAAGTTGCTCTTCAATAAGCCCGCTGTAAAGAAACATACCTTGTAGAATATTATTCAGCTCGTGGGAGATGCCGCCAACCATGGTACCTACTGCCTCAAGTTTTTGGGACTGACGAAGCTGGGCTTCAAGAGACTTCTGCCTGGCTTCAGCTTCTTTTTGTTTGGAAATATCACGGAATTCGACAACACGCACTTCCTGGCCCTTGTATGGAATTCGCCTACCCTCTAATCTTAGGGGGTATTCCTGGCCATTTTTTCTTACACCGTTTGCATTATATGGCTTTTCATATTGGCCCACAATATTTGACTTTACCATTTCTCGTGAATCGGGTGCAATTAGGAGTAACCCATCCATTCCTATCAGTTCTTTAGCCGAGTATCCGGATATTTCAGAAAGACCCTGATTGCATTCCAAAATGACACCTTTATCATGAATAGCGATGCCACCAAAAGAGGCATTGTGGAGAGCCTTAAATCGACTTTCACTTTCTTCGGTCAAATCTTTTGCATTGATCAGTTCTAATTCAGCCTGCTTACTCTCTGTGTTGTCACGGCACACAACTAAACGTCCAATATTAGTTCCATTTCTATCAAGCATTCTCGTGACTTGAAAATCGTAGTACACTCCCCGATCATCTAACTGATTGATAATAGTGATACTAGATTCTCTATTTTCGTCCAGCCATTGGTGTACATCTTTCCAGGCAGCCAATACTTCTGAGTATGGTTTGCCAATCACCTGCTTGGGGGAAAGCTTTAATATTGATGCCATTGATGGGTTTATGTCTAGCACATGTTCATTGGTGTTGATTAATAGAACACCATCTCTCATGGTTTCAACCAAAATGTTGCGGGAGATAGGAACGATGTTGACCAAATTAAAACGAAAGATACCTACACTCATAAGCAAACCCGAAAAACCAAAGGCACTAGGTGTCCAGTCTAATCCAGGTATTGGATTCTCACCCAAAACATATACAACATTTGCTACTAGAGGCAAGGCTGCACCAGTAACAATGATCAAAATTTGACTTCTAAATGCAGAGGATACTTGTCGAACAGCATTTAATATTAATACCATTCCAATGGAAATCATTAAATAGGAATATACAGTGAAAATCAGAAACCAGAATCCATGCTTATAGATTCCTATATTGCCTGTTTCAGTTATTGATACATCAAGCCATAGCCACTGGTGGTGATTACTAGTTATCGCTGCTATCAATGTTAAAAGTGGTATGACAGATGCGATGCTGACGTTTTGCTTGGTTATGAGCTTCTCATAATTGCTATATGACAAAGCCAAAAGCAGATAGAATAATGGAGTGAATACTATTCCCAAATAAGAGAGCTGAGACCAGAAGATCTTAAGAGAGGTTTGAGTTGCAGCAGCTTCAAATGCACCTGCAAAAGTCCATTCCGAAACAGCCGCCATCAATATGGCCAGATAGAAACCACTTTTAAATTTGCTGTTTCGCCAGGAAAAAATAGAAACGTAGATGCTCACCAGGAACGATGCCATCAACCACAAGAATAGTGCCTCGAATTGGTAGATCCTTACACCTATTTTTTATTTTGTTTTTATTAGCAGTAGATCAATATTGAAATCTCAAGAAAAAATACTCAAACATCTCCATGAGGCAAGTCAAACTCATCCTCTCCAGATAATATTGCCAAACTTGATAATTCAAAAGCTACATCTATCCATAGAACACCGCTGGTTACCTATGCTTGGCCTGGCAGAAGAGTAGGAATAGTTCACACTAGAAAATGTTTAACTAGGACCGTGGGACAAAGGGTCAGAATAGCGACGGATGTGCGACGGAGACCTCGCCCTTTTTTTGATCAATTTGGGCGAGTGAATATGTCTAAATAATTGCTAAGGTATGGTCGATTTATCCACTATTGTCCTTTACTAGCTAGAATTTTTGAAAGTAGCCTGGAAACACCCCCTTGGTTTATCTGTGAAGCGCATGGGAATTACGTAGTTGACCTCCTGCCAGTTGCACTATAATTGAAACTGCGGATTCTTGAGCGATGGTGACTTTTTTGACAATTTGTTTCAGGTTAGTGATTAGGATGCCTAATTTTACCTTAACCAGAAAAGCCCCTAACTCACTATGGATTAGGGGCTTTTACCTTGTAGCAGGGGGCGGATTTGAACCGCCGACACCCGGCTTATGAAGCCGGTGCTCTAACCAACTGAGCTACCCTGCCAGTACAATTTTTTAAAAAGGGGTTGAGATGCTCTAACCATCCTTCGAGACGCTCCTCTCCTCAGGATGACAACTTTTGACACTCCTGAGTCGACTGAACCGAAGATGAATATACCCCTACCCTTAAAAAGCGCGCAAAAATAGAATTTTCACTCTCGGTGAGCAAGTGAATAAACCAATTTTTGGTAGACCAACCTCTTTTATTTGACTGGGCACTCCAAGAGCAAAAAAAAACCAAATATGAAACCCTTTTAATGTATTAAGATTGTTTCATATTCTCAGTATATGCTATTGTCTACTATTACCATTGTTACCTTTCCCACGAGAATTAACTCAGGAGGAAAAGATGAACAAATTTTTTACCCTATTACTCGTTTTACCCGTCATGTTTATGTGGAGTTGTGAGGACACCAAAGATGATGAAGAATTACCAGACCTTGCTCACGTTGGCTCAGCTGCATGTGGCGATTGTCACACAGATATTTATGCAGATTTCATGGATAGCGGCCACCCATACAAATTCAACATTGTTGATGGCGCAGCCCCAACATATCCCTCATTTGTCGACAATTCCCTTGAACTACCAGATTTCGTTGGTAGCTGGGATGAAGTTGCTGGTGTAATTGGTGGTTTTGGTTGGAAAGCCCGTTTTGTGGGCACCGATGGTCACGTCATGGGAACTGCTGGCAGCATGTATCCCGCCACAGGAAACAACCAACACAACTTCTTTGGTGGAGATGTTGGTGTAGACTGGGGTTGGAATGATTATCATGCAAATGATACCGATTTCAAACGCTACAACTACTCCTGTTTCAAATGCCATACAACTGGTGGCGTTGAAACAACCAATCCCGATAGCTCCTGGCTGAAAGTTCATCTCGATATCGATGCTCCAGAAACTATGGATTACTTCGCATTTGGTGGAATCCAGTGTGAAGCCTGTCATGGACAAGGAAGCCAACATGCAGTTGATGGGGAAACAGAGTACATTGATCGTGTGACAACCAGTCGTCTTGAAGGAACTAATGATGTAACCGACCTTTGCGGTGACTGTCATACACGTAATGCTGACAGATCCATTGCAGCCAAGGGTGGATTCACCAAACACCATGAACAGTATGACGAATTTATCACAACAGGTCACTACAATGATGGTCAAATGTCTTGTATCACCTGTCATGATCCTCACAAACGTACTGTTTGGAGTGGAGACGCAATCCAACAAACATGTGGAACTGATTGTCACGCAAGTAAGACAACGATGAAGCATAATGATATGGCCAGCTGTAACAGTTGTCATATGCCATTCTCATCAAAATCTGGACAAAAACGTGGTCCCTATGTTGGTGATGTAAAAGCTCACCTCTGGGAAATCAATACTGATGCAGACTACAATATGTACAGTGATGATGGAGCAACAGTACGGACAGTTAATGGAAAAGCCATGATTAGTCTACAATATGCTTGCTACGGCTGTCACGTTGATGCAAGTGGTCAAGGTGGTTGGGCCACAGCACCTGGTGACACTACACAGTATTCAATGAAAACCTTGCAGCAGTTATCTGATTTTGCTGTAGGTATGCACGACTAAGAGATCTCCGGTCAAGAGAAAAGGGGAGGCACGTCCTCCCCTTTTTTTTATACCTGATAATAATGTTCTCATAGCATGTTGAAAGTTAAGTTGACACCATGAAAATTCTACTTGTCGAAGATGAAAAGCGGTTAGCACAGCACCTGGGTAGCCTCCTCAGAGAGAACAATTATACTGTCACCGCGGCGAATGATGGTCAAAGTGCCTGGGATATACTTACCAAGGATGCTTTTGACGCCATTATTCTGGATTGGTTGCTTCCAGAAATCTCTGGAGTAGAAATTTGCGAACGCCTCAGACACAATGGTGATAAAACCCCTATTTTATTTTTAACTGCTCAATCTGCCATACACCACCGCATTAAAGGTTTTGAAGTGGGTGCTGATGACTATCTCACAAAACCTTTCCACTCAGAAGAATTATTAATCCGATTGGCAAGTCTTATTCGCAGGAGTCACCAACATCCCATATCAATTTTTAATTCCAAAGGTTACACTTTTGATGCCACAAAACATTATGTCTACTTTGAAGGTCAATCAACGGAGCTATCACAAAAAGAATCGGCAATCTTAAACCTATTGTTTCAAGATCCTGGTGAGGTCATTTCTCGTAAAACCTTTCTACAGGAAATCTGGGGTTATGATTTTGATCCAAAAACCAACACCCTTGAAGTTTATATAAGAATGTTAAGGAGTAAGCTAGATCAGCTCAGTTCTATGAAACTGATTTACACCAAGCGGGGCGAAGGCTACTACATAGAGAATGAAGCTTAGGCTCCCAAACCTATCCATACGATTTAAGATTATTTTTGCCCAGGCAGCCAGTCTGGCAGCTATTCTTATCCTCTTTACATTTATTCTTTCTATCCTGTTGGAAGAAGTTCTGGAAATGAACCTGGATAAATTCCTGCATATGCAATCCGACAATTTTCAAGCAACCATAACAGTTCAGAATGGCCGGATTTCATTTCATGATTTGCATAGTAATTTTGAGCATTCTGGCGCTGCAGCAGACGATATTCCTTTTTACGTCCAATTCATGGATGGCCATGGTCGCACGCTTATGCTATCCGGTAATCTGGAAGGTCGACGTCTTTACCATGGTGAGAAACTACCACACATGGAAACGGTGGAAACTGTGTTCTTTTTTGGAGAACCCTCAAGACGGCTGATTACACCTGTACATATCCATCAACAACATGTGGGATGGCTCATTGTTACCATCCCATACAATTATCTTGATGATTTCAAGGACTATAAAAATAGAATTTTGATGATCACAGCAGGTATTGCAATTTTGCTTTTCATATTGCTTAGTTTCCTTTTTGTGAAGCTAGCGCTGCTCCCCGTAAAACAACTGGCAAAAAGTGCTGGAATTCTTGCTGAACAATCGGAAATTAGTGCTCTTCCCGACATTGAGAGTAATGATGAGATTGGAGATCTGACCGAGACGCTAAACCACCTCCTGCGCAAGGCAGGTCAATCCATGGAGACACTGGAGCTTTTTGCCGCCAATGTTTCACATGAGCTTAAAACACCCCTGGCTATCATGCATTCAGAGATTTCTCTGCTTCAAAAGAACGTTGTTCCTGCACATCAATATTCTATGGATCTATTGAGTGAAGAAGTGTATAGAATGCAGACCCTCATTGAGAACCTGCTGGTTATAAGCAATACTCAAAGACCATACAAACTCATGCAGTCGGACATTTGGCTCCAAGATTTCATCAGCGATGAGTCAGGCAGAATCCAACGCATTTTCCGACATAACAATATGCATTTTGATTTCTCCAAAGTTCAATCCACTAAAGTCCATGCAGATATTTACCTGTTGCAGTTGGTTTTTGACAACCTGGTTAGAAATGCGGTTCTGTATTCACCTGACAATACAACAATATCCATCTCTACGACGGCGGATAACTCGGGTATATCCATTCATGTTTGTGATACGGGACCTGGAATCGCTGAGGCTGAACTAGCAAAAATTCTTGAACCATTTGTGCGTGGGGAATCAACTGTTCAACAGGCAATGACGGGCAGTGGTTTGGGTTTATCCATCTCCACCTGGGCTACCAAACTTCTGGGAGCAACCCTGAAATTTGAAAATGTCAGTCCAAATGGCCTGAAGGCATCCATTACGCTACCAAAGAATCAACAGGACTAGAAGTTTTTCAGATACTCTTCCTTGAAGTAAGTATTCTTATGCTCTTCAAAAGTGCGAAATTCATCATCAAGTAAATATTGCAGAGGGTCTTCTTCCCCAAGGGCAAGAATTGAATGACATAGTGTACACTCATCTGATATAGACACTCCTGCATCATCAACTAGATGACGATTGTGACATCTGAAGCAACCATCACTTTGATCATGCTGCATGAAGTTGTGACAAGAGAAACACCCAAACTCCACCCGATGGCCCAAATGGTTTGGATAGGTATTCCATTCAATCTTCATCGCGGGATGAATATTACGATCATATATGGCTTGTACTGCCTGAATTGAGCTAGGTACCGTCAGATAATCTGTCTCAGGATATTCAATTTCATAGAAGGATTCAAGTCTGTCCTTGATACTGGCTAGCCCTGTGGCTTTATCATCATATGAGACAATGAGTGATGCCATGGCTTCCCTTTTGATATAGGGAAGGTTCGCATCGATTAATCCCCGAGCCAACGCGCGATCTAAAGCAGCGCCAGGTTGCTCATATATGTGTGTGGCCCTATTATGACAATCCACACAGTCCATCACCCGCGGTTCAGTTTCCTGAAAGGTAGAATCAGTATAATTTTGATTGATGTAACGCTTAAACAATCCATTGGGTTGCTTGACATCAACCCAAATCATATCCTCTCGCATATCATCTACAGAGCTATAACGAACCTCATTATTCTCAGCTATATGCCAGTGAATTCCAGAACCCACTCCATTCGCTGCATCAACTTTAAGATTGAGGGTTGTATACTGCTTCGTATTGGCCTCATCATTTCGATATCTCTCTATTTTAACCAGTTTCGATCCGTAGTGTTTTTCAGGCCAATGACATTTACCGCAGGTTTCAGTAGCAGGCCGTAAATTGTGAATGGGGGTTCCAATGGGCTTGTTGTAAAGATCAAACATTGCCGCAATTGCCTGCCAGGCACCATTTACCTTGGCAGCAGCTAGGGCTTGGACACCCTCACCGATATGGCAATCCACACAGGGAACACGGGAATGGGGGGAAACCGAATAGACTTGCCATTCAGGTCCCATGATAGTGTGACAGGCTGTCCCACAAAATTCAGATTCGTCCATGTAATGCATGGCACTGGATCCAGCACCAACAATAAAGAGAACATTTACGATAGTCAGAATGCCAACAACGGGAACCACCTTTTCCCAAAAATTGTGCCCCCCTACTTCCGTATCTTCAAGTTTATCGAGAAAGACGTTTTGAAGCGTGGTACCGGTTTCCTTCTTTTGTTTTCTCCAGGCAAACGGCAAAAGAACCAGCCCGATGACGAATAGAATCGGGATAAGAAAATAAGTAACAATTCCCGTATAAGTACTTCTGAACACACCAATCAGGGAGAGTCCCTCAAGGATGAAAAAGGAAATAAAGGCAGTACTGGCAAGGATGGTTCCAATCTTCCCGATCCAATTCATAAACAACAATTGTATAAACATCAAGTATCGTCCAAAAAAGCCCATACGTTTCTCCGTAATGCAGATTATTGAGTGATGAAAGTTAATAAACATGATTGGTTAAGCAATTGCTAGTGTCAGCATTAAATTTTATTAATTGACCAACTCCTATCCCCTGTTGAAATATCCCTAGTATACCTTATTTTAAAACTCTGAGATTAGATCAATTTAGAAAGGGCTTTGAATGAAATTCAGCTATGGACGGTTATTGCTTCTTGGGTTCGGATTTATGGGTACGACAATCCTGTGGGGTATCTACAATGCCTATGTTCCCATCTTTCTACAAGCTGGAAGAGAAGGCTTTTCAAGTACCAGTGGTGTAACAGGTTTCGGGATGAGTGCTACAGCAACAGGATTCGTCATGACACTGGATAACATTGCTGCACTATTCATTCTCCCTTTCATCGGGGCCTGGTCTGATAGAATTAGAACCAAAATGGGTCGTCGCAAGCCGTTTATCGCTCTGGGTGCACCTCTCGCTTTTATCGGGTTTATCGGAATCCCTATTATGCTGAATGTATCCCTAATCCCCTTCATGATAGCAATCTTTGTCACTCTGTTTTTCATGGATGTTTTCCGCACACCCGTGATATCTCTCATGCCAGATATCACGCCTTCTCCTAAACGATCACAAGCCAATGGTATCATCAATCTTATGGGGGGTGTTGGAGCTGTTCTGGCATTTGTTGTAGGTGGAATTTTATTCAAGGTGTCTGTAGGTGCTCCCTTCTATTTTGGCGGTATCATCATGCTCTTTGGTGCTGCAGTGGTTTTGTATTTTGTGAAGGAACCTGCCACTCCTGAACCAAAGGATGATGAACCAGGACTTCTGGATAGTTTCAAAACCGTTTTGGTCGATAAGGATCGTTCTGCCCTCTTCCTGCTGCTGGCAATTTTCTTCTGGTTTCTGGGGTATGGTGCATTGGAAGTATTTTTTACTTCTTTTGCAGTAAATCGCTTCGGGATTGACAGTGGTCAGGCAACTGGGTTGTTGGCCTTCTTCTCGCTTCCCATAGTGCTCTTTTCACCTCTAAGTGGATTCCTCGGAGCAAAATTTGGTAGAAAAATAATCATCATGGCAGGTATAGTTGGTTTTGCTCTCCTCCTGTTTTGGGGATTCTCAATTCAGTCCCTATCCGCCATAAAAATAATGCTACCCCTCACGGGAGTAACCTGGTCACTCATTCTCGTTAATTCACTTCCCATGGTAGTTGACATGGCCCCACAAGACCGATTAGGAACCTATACTGGCCTATATTATCTCTCATCACAATCCTCAGCCATTGCTGGGCCAATCATGGCAGGTCAAATTATTGAGATTTTTAATAACAATTATGGTGTAGGTTTTATCTATGGATCAATAACCTTACTCATTGCGCTCATTTTCATGTTGCCTGTAAAACGTGGCGAGGCTATAACAGACAGCTGATATGCTTTACCACTTTCTCAAATATCTATCTCACTTTATGGTGAACGTATTTTATCGACGCATTCATGTGGAGAATAAGAAACGAGTACCCAAAAAGGGACCGGTAATTCTTGCTGCCAATCACCCAAACACCATGATGGATCCCATGCTGGTTGCCTTGCTTTGTGGTCGCAATCCGCACTTCCTTGGGAAAAGCACACTGTTTAACTCCAGGATTGCCAAAATCTTCTTTAAATCTGTCCACGTGATCCCCGTATACCGTAAAATTGATGCTGAAAAAGAGATGGGTAAAAATGCCCAGGTTTTTGAGATGTGCTACCAATCCCTTGAAGCTGGAAATGCCCTGGTGATTATGCCAGAAGGAATCAGCCAGATGGATGGGACCTTACATGAAATTAAAACGGGAACGGCTCGCATTGGTTTGGGTACTGAAGTAAGGAATGCATTTGAGCTTGGAGTTCAAATCGTCCCTGCAGGCATCAATTACTCATCCCCGACAGAATTTTTCAGCGACGTCCACTGCCGGTTTGGTAGACCAATAGATCTGAGTGAGTTTAAAGATCTCTATGAAAAGGATGAGTATGAGGCGGTCTATGAGGTCACTAATCAGATTCGTGATGCTTTAGTAAAACTCACAACGACAGTAGAAAATTCAGAATCAGCCAGTGTCTTGAAAAATCTGAAAAAAATATACAAAATGGAACTTGCCATGGATCTTGGCATGGATGAAGACTTGAAACAGCATGATTTTTCCATGACACGGGGAATGGCAGATGCCATCGACTGGTATTCTGCGGAACATCCAGAGTTGTTCGCACAAATGGATCATCGTATGACTCGATATCTAGCAAAGGTAGAAGGTCTTGAGCTGCGGGATGAGTTGCTCTCTACAGCTGAAGGTCATAGAACCATTACCCGAAGAGCTTTTGGTCTGTTAGGAGTGATCACGGGGTTCCCCTTATATATCTGGGGGGTGGTGAACAACTTTCTCCCATACAGAATTCCAGCACAACTCGTCAAGGTTCTGGGGACCTCACTTGAATATCTCTCCACGATTAAAATGCTTTCAGGGTTTGTTGTCTTTGCACTCTTTTATACGCTACAAACTCTTGGCGTCTGGTATCTTACGGGTTCTGGATTAATCACGACTGTGTACATCCTCAGTCTCTTACCAGCTGGACGCTTTGCCCGGTACTATCATGATACCATGCAGCGATATCGTCAGCATATCCGAATATTCACTCTGTTTTTGAAGCGTAAAACATTGATGTATGAGATAATCCAGGAGCGCATGGCCTTGATTTCAGCAATTGATGAGGCTAAGGCAGAATACATGAATCGGCTGGAAGAAGAACCAGGCTCCAATGTCGGTGTGGATGACACTGAAGCCTGATTGCATGTAAGCAGATTGTATCATTATTACGCTCTCACCCACTATCCGTTCCAAACTCATTTAATTTAATTCTCCAAGGCCTTGACAGACCTTATGAACCCGATTATATTCAGCCCGCTTTTAAACATCGCGGGATGGAGCAGTCTGGTAGCTCGTTGGGCTCATAACCCAAAGGTCGTAGGTTCGAATCCTACTCCCGCTACACAAGTTAATACAACACGTTAAGCCACTTTCACAGTGGCTTTTTCGTATCTATAAACACACTTTAACATACTGTATTATATAGCTTTATGAGATGACCGCTTTTAGCTGTAGTCAACTTATCCTTAGAAAAGAGTCATTGTGAGACACTCTAGAGTGTTGGTAATATTGAGTTTTGGCGATCAGTAATATGTGTAGAATCGTGTATTATCGTGCAAGCTCGTGTGACATTGGATGTCACACATACGTCACACTGGGATAATCAACATCCAACATATATCGGCAAAGTGGTGTTCAGTCTTCAACGCGAGATTGCATACTCTAGTCACTCTACCCATCCGAGGTTGTCCCATGAAAAAGATCCAGGTATTCGTGGTACATAAATCGTCTATTTCGCTTATAGCCAGTCATTTCCGTTAGCATCCCTGACTTGACGAAGTTCCTGATCAAGTTATTTGCTGCAGGATAACTGGTATCAGTCAGCTCTCGCACTGTTGTTACAGAAATCATTGGAAGACGATAAAGATGCTCAAGGACACGGTGTCCATTCCCTGCTGCTCGACCAAACTCGTTTGTGATAATCTCGCGGTGGGTTTCACGGAGTGCAAGGATCCTTCGGGCAGTTTCGGTAGCTTGCCTACTTACCTCGATAATTCCATTGAGAAAGAATGCAAGCCATGGTTCCCATTCTCCCTTATCTCGTACAGCTTGTAGAAGGTCGTAATACTCCTGGCGGTGACGCTTGAAGTAATATGACAGATAAAGAACCGGCTTCTGCAATACAGTCTTCTCACATAATAAGAATGTGATTAGCAATCGCCCAACACGTCCGTTACCATCGAGAAACGGGTGTATTGTTTCAAACTGTGAATGTGCCAGACCTATCTGAATAAGTAATGGTAGCGGACTCTGACCATGAAGGAACTGCTCGAGCTCACCAAGTACACGCATCACCTCGTGCGGGGGTGGCGGTATGTAGGTTGCTTCAGCAAGTGTACACCCTTCAGGACCAATCCAGTTTTGACTACGGCGGAATTCACCTGGCGTTAAATGCTGCCCTCTAACTCCTTCTAAAAGGCGCTCATGAATTTCCCTTATAAGACGCAATGACACAGGTAAATCGTTCAAACGAGCAAGCCCATAATTCATGGCAGCGACATAATTAAACACTTCATCAACATCTTTTGGAGCCTCAGGTGTTAACACCTTGGCCTCTGCAGCAAGGACATCTTGCAAAGAGCTTTGTGTACCTTCAATCTGACTAGATAATACAGCTTCCTTACGGACATACATTGCGACGAACAAATCCACATTGGGCAAAGTTTGGATGGAACCGTCTAGTCGACCGAGCGCACGATCAGCTCGAGACAGAAGGCTCTGTAGTTCACCGGTTATCTGTACTTGAGGATCTGGGGGTAATGGTTCCGGCATAAATGCACGGTATCCCGAGGATTGTTGTATGTACCTTCCGGCTCGATTACTACTATTTTGCATTACCATATTTGTTTCTGCCTTTAATAAGAATCATTTACGGCTCCATATTAAAGCCAGGATTTAATACAGGCAAGAATTGATACCATATTAAAGGCAAGAAGCTTTCGAAGAGTTGCAATAGTGTTTTGTAGAAATATATGACCCCTAGAATCTTGTAACGTCTCTATATATACCTGATATTAATTAATATACGTCATTGTATATGATTGGTTATTGTAAGAAAACACATAGGATATTTCTTACAAAGTAGGTCCAACGTGCAGAAAATCATTTACTAACAGCACTATTAGTACTATATTACTATTAGGTAAAAAGGAGAGCATAATGACTACCATTGAGATTGATTTTGAAGTGTTCAAAGAGTTGACAGTACTCCGGGACAATGAAGAGACAAGCTACAACGACGTGATACGCCGCTTGCTAAACCTCGACACTTCCAAGTTACGTAGTGAATCTACCCGAATGGATTCAGATGGACTTGCGTATGTTTCCAAAGGCGTCCGTTTCCCGCACGGAACCAAGTTTAGGAAGCATTACAAAGGTCAAGAATACCGGGCTGAGATTGTGGATGGAGAATTGATCTATGAGGGGAAGTCTTATAGCTCCCCCTCGAAAGCAGCAATGGCTGTGACTCACAACTCAGTGAACGGATGGATATTTTGGGAGTGCCAGATGCCAGGTAGATCTGATTGGATTGTAATCTCCAGCTTACGAAAGCACAAATCTGATCCCATGTGGTAAACAAAGCCTATGTTTTACCTTCTAGGTAATTGGGCATCCCATCCAGATACCTGCCTGCAAGCTCAGCGTTAGGATGCGTGTAGATCTTAGTCGTCTCACTGGATGTATGATTGTCAGGAGTCCTCGCTTGCATACCTCCGATCGAATTGAATCTTTGCGCGTTGAAGCGTCTCCTTCATCTCAGTGATGGTTCCACGCAAGTGGATGTCAGAAAGTTGGTCGGGATCATACTTCCAGAGCAACTCAAACAGGTCGTAAGCCTGTGTAACGATCTCATCAAGCTCTTTAGCAACTTTTGGATCCGGATCTAATTGAGCCATAGTTCACCTCCATAGTAAGACAAAATACAGATTGTCTTAGTCTGATTTGATTAGCATTAAGGTAGGCTTGACCCACTTCCCATCAAATATGAAAACTGTCCAACGCCATCGTAGAATCTTTGATGGTGCTCAACAGTTATGTCGTATCCACATTAAAGCCTGAGTTTAATATGCAGCTATATTAATTCCATATTATAGGCAGACTTCTTAGGAATGTAAGTCTTTTTAACATTTGGCACAGTTTGGACAATAAAATAAGAGAGACTTCCTTGGCTTCCTAATCATGTTGCAGACACCTCCTGGTGTCGCTGTTTGAGATTGATTCGCTTGCGCCCTGCAAGCGTTTTTTGTTTTATAATCTGTCTCTGTGTTAAGATCTCCTCCTTTCTTCCATAGTACATGTCAGCTGGAGTGATGTTACCCAACGATTCATGCAATCTGGTATTATTGTAGTATTCGATCCACTCTGAGATCACTTTTTCAAGCTCCCACGGCAAGTAGTAGTTCTCCAATTTGATCACATTCTTCATGGACCTGTGATAACGCTCTATCTTCCCTTGGGTCTGGGGATGATAGGGCGCTCCACGTGTATGATCCATCTGTTTGTCATTCAGATAATCCTTCAACTCTTGGGAGATATAGCACGGTCCGTTGTCTGAAAGTAGGCGAGGTTTGTGCTTTACTTTCACCTGATCCACGCCGGCCTTCTCGATGGCCATATCCAGTGTTTCCTGCACATCAGATGCATTCATCGTGGTGAATAGCTTCCAGGACAGTATGTATCTGGAGTAATCATCAAGCACCGTTGACAGATAAAACCAGCCCCAGCCAACTACCCTGAAATAGGTGAAGTCTGTCTGCCAGAGCTCATTGATACGCTTGGTCTTGTGCTTGAACGAATCAGCTGCGCTCATGACAATGTAGTGTGGACTGGTCAGCAGATCATATTCACGTAAGATCTTGTATACAC